>CAJMLP010000005.1:0-106445 GCA_905214215.1 uncultured bacterium
TCCAAGTTAGACCATTTCAAATGGTTCGATGTCTGCCCGGATGCGACACTGAAGTTAGTGTCCATCCTCGCAGTATCCGGTTCTCAAGGTGCACGCTTTGCGGCTCATCCGGTCCGACCGGGCCGCGCGGCAAGGAGATATATTGCCAGACCGCGAAGCCCTGTGGGTCGTCAATTCCACTCTTCACAAGTCCTACACAACATATCGCTTTCTATAGCTAATAGAAAGACTGGTGCGGATCTTCCGCACGTATCAGATGATGACCCTTTGGTTTAGAAATATATAGAGATCGGTCACCTGTAAGTGTCTATCTACCCGCGCTTTTAGCAATGTAAACCGCGCTTCAGATAAAAAGAGGGAGCGCCGCGCACAACGCGACACTCCCCTAGCGATTCAAGAGAATCTATTAGGCCTCGAGAGCCTTCTTGGCAATGGCAGCCAGCTCGTTGAAGGACTCGATGTCCTCGTAAGCCATCTGAGCCAGGACCTTGCGGTCGAGCTCGATGCCGGCAACCTTCAGGCCGTGCATGAACTGAGAGTAAGAGATGTCGTTCAGGCGAGCAGCAGCGTTGATACGGGTGATCCAGAGAGAACGGATCTCGCGCTTCTTGTTGCGGCGATCACGATACTGATACTGCAGGGAGTGCTGGACCTGCTCTTTAGCATGCTTGTAAGTACGCGAAGCGGCACCGTAGTAACCCTTCGCACGGTGCATAACGGTACGGCGCTTCTTCTTGGCGGCAACAGCGCGCTTAATACGTGCCATGTTCTATCAACTCCTAGACGGTAAAACGAAAAACGGGAACGCGAACTTAGGCGAGACGCGACTTGATGACCTTGCGGTCGGCAGCGGCGATCTCGGTCTCCTGACGGAAGCCACGCTTACGCTTGGTGGACTTCTTGCTCAGGATGTGGCTCTTGAAAGCCTTGGCGCGCATAAGCTTGCCGGTACCAGTCTTGCGGAAACGCTTCTTGGTGCCGCTGTGGGACTTCATCTTAGGCATGAAATACTCCTTAATCGGTTACAGAACACTAGTTACTTGCTATCGCTTGCCGCTTTATCCTCATCGAAGGCGCCCTTAATCGGGGCGAGCAGCATAAGCATGTTACGGCCTTCCATCTTAGGCTTGGACTCGACCGTAGCGTAAGGCTTGAGATCCTCGGCGAGACGCTCGAGAACGTTAAGGCCCTGCTCCGGGTGAGCCATCTCACGGCCGCGGAACATGATGGTGATCTTAACGCGTGCGCCCTTCTTGAGGAAACGCAGAACGTGGCCCTTCTTGGTCTCGTAGTCGCCAACGTCGATCTTGGGTCGGAACTTCATTTCCTTGACCTCGACCTTGGACTGGTTCTTACGAGCAGCCTTGGCCTTCATGGCCTGCTGGTACTTGAACTTACCGTAGTCCATGACCTTGCAGACCGGCGGCTCCGCGTTGGGAGCGATCTCGACCAGGTCGAGACCCTGATCGTCGGCGACGCGCTGGGCATCGCGGATGGCGAACAGGCCGAGCTGAGAGCCATCGACGCCAATCAAACGACACGAAGATGCAGTGATCTCGTCGTTGATGCGGGTGTCATCAGACTTAGCTATTTTCCCTACCTCCATTCATAAAAAAATAACCCGGCGCTTCTCAGCAACCAGGTCGTACACATAGACTTCCTCGATTTGAGGAAGGGAATCTAAGTTGTATGACCAGTCAGCTGCTCATTGGCGCCAAAAGGTGGGAACCCTCAGGTTCCTCTTTAGGGCATTGCGGGAACAACGCCTTGCGAATAATAACACGTACAGCGCGTTATCACATTACGTACACGAAAAAGGGACCTTGACCCCCTTGAACGCTCGCTTGCATGTATGGTGCTCGAGGCGAGACTCGAAGGGCCTTCGCTTCGCGAAGCCCCGGGCTTCGGGCGCGTGGCGCCCTCGCCACGCTCCGCTACAAACAGGCCACAGGCCTGTTTGCTTAACGCTTCGCGCGCTCACGCGAGTTCGGCACGAAAAAGGGGGCCGCAACCCCCTTGAACGCTCGCTTGCATGAATGGTGCCCGAGGCGAGACTCGAACTCGCACGTTGTTGCCAACGGTGGATTTTGAGTCCACTGCGTCTGCCAATTCCGCCACTCGGGCACACAATGCGTGAGTTAGTTTATCACAGCTTTCTACCGATTAGTCCGAAAATGGAACTTCGAGCATTTCGATGAGTTCGACCGTGCGGAGCATCTCGCGCCGACGGCATCCGCGACCGTCAACCGAAGCCTCACCCATCTGGTTATCGTAAGGGTCCTCGCGCATGCCGTCGAAAGAGGGCTCAAACTCTGCCTGGAATCGATTGTTGGCCACCATACGCCACGGGTCGAGATTGCCAAAGTAGTGACGGCGGCGCCACTCCTCCCCCATCCTGCGAGCAGAAGATCCAAATGACACGTCGGCGTTGAGCCAACCGGTCTGCGGCGTATAGAACTCTGCCCAGTCGTGCGACCCCACCGAATCGGGCGCAACATACAGGCCGCTCTGCCAACGGGCAGGCACGCCCGCGATACGGCACATGGTGATAAACGTGAGCGCCATAACGCCGCAATCGCCGCGGAGCGAATGCGCGCAGTCATCGGCAATAGATCCCAAAAGCAAGTACGGCGGCTGATAGCGATAGTCGATATACTGCGTCAGGTAATCATAGATAGCACGGGCGCGATCGAGCGGATCCTCGAGCCCGTCAATGACACGGGCCGTCAGCTGCTGCAGATACGGCGTGAATGCAATGTGCGGACGGTCCTCGGAGGTGTCCACGGGCAGTGGCACGTCCATGCAAGGATGCACCGGAAGCGCACCCCCATAGACATCACGATAAGCAGCATCAATTTGATAGCGATAGGTCACCGAGAATGAGCGCTCACTCGAAGAAGACCACGAGGCGGTACGCGCCGAAGCATTCGCGGGGGCAACAGCACCCTCCGGCGTCATATCGAGAACCTCGATATGAGACTGTTGACGACAGGCGGCGGCAACGGGTAGCCACGAGCGAACAGTCTCTCCCTCCAGAGCACCAGGAACAGACACGCATGCCTTGAGCGTAATGGCGCGAGACAGCCCGCCTTGCGATTCCATCTCCTTAAGCATCTGATTGCGCAGCGCCATACCATCCGTAGAATCGGGGCGCAGACCCGGAACCTCCTTGGGATACACGCGCAAAGAATCAAGGAAGTTGTCGAGAACGAACAGCTCGCCATCGATAAAGCGCCAGTCAATACGCTTACGATTAATCAGGTCATCAAACTGCTCTTCGATAAACTCTGGCCACTCCTCGCGAATCATCGCAATAGCCTGATCGCGCGACACCGAAAAATGAAGCGGCGTCTCGAGCATGCGATACCGCTCGGCACGAACACAAGCAGCCAGCGAAGGCTCGGGGTTCTGCTCCAAAAGGCGATCGCAGGCAGCAACAGCCTGCGTCAAATACCCGGCATCCTTAAGACGAAGAATCTCGGGCGGCAGTCCAACATCGAGATGACGAAAGTCATCACAGTGAACATCAGCAGAGCAACCAACTGGGCCCTCGTCAATAACCTTCCCATCCGAAGGCAGCACATTAATAACAGCCATACCAAAACTCCAAGTCACTAGAACGCTTGAAGCCCATTGTAGCGAGATAAAAAAGAAAGCCCCAATTAAGGAGCCCCCAACACTGATAAACGGTGCCTATAAAAAATGAATTCAGCCCAGTAACCCTGCGGCGTTAAACGAAGGAAGCCCCGTCCCCCGGAGCTGTTTCCTTGGCGCGACTTCTGGCAAAGCCAGTAGCCATCTTAATTTAGCCCAGTAACCCTGTAGCGAGTTAACGAAGGAGGCCCCGTTTCCCCGGAGCTGATTCCGTCGCGCGACTTCTGGCGAAGCCAGGTGAGCGCGAGGGAAACAGCGTAGGGGAAACGGGGCCTCCGGCGGGAAGTTAAACCGCTACTTACGCCTTGTTGACGGAGCCAAACTCCTCCATGAGCTCCTTGGTGCGGGCAACGATGTTGTCGCGACCAGGCTTGAGGAGCTTGCGGGGGTCAAAGCCCTTGCCCTGCTGATCCTTGCCAGCCTCGATGTACTCGCGAACGCCCTTGGCGAAGACGAGCTGCAGGTCGGTGTTGACGTTGATCTTGGAGATGCCCAGGGAAATGGCCTTCTTGATCTGATCCTCGGGGATGCCGGTGCCACCGTGCAGGACGAGGGGCAGATCGCCGGTCTGGGCCTTGATCTCGCCCAGACGCTCGAAGGAAAGGCCAGCCCAGTCGGCAGGGTACACGCCGTGGATGTTGCCGATACCGCAGGCGAGGAAGTCGACGCCCAGGTCAGCGATCTGCTTGCACTCAGCAGGATCAGCGAGCTCGCCGCTGGAGGTCACGCCGTCCTCGGTGCCGCCGATGCCGCCGACCTCGGCCTCGATGGACATGCCCTTGGAGTGGGCAAGCTCAACGAGCTCCTTGGTGCGGTCGAGGTTAAGCTGGAAGGTCTCCTCGTGAGAGCCGTCATACATGATGGACGTGAAGCCGGCCTCGATGCACTTGAAGCAGTCCTCGTAAGAACCGTGATCGAGGTGAAGGGCGACGGGAACGGTAACGCCCGTGGCCTCGACGGCAGCCTTGACCATGTCGGCGCAGACCTTGAAACCGCCCATCCACTTAGCGGCACCAGCGGTGCACTGAAGGATCAGCGGAGACTTGGCCTCCTCGGCGGCCTGGAGAATAGCCAGGGTCCACTCGAGGTTGTTGGTGTTGAAGGCACCGAGACCGTACTTGCCGGCCTCAGCCTTCTTGAGCATGTCTGCTGCGTTGACGAGCATAAAAGAAACCTCCTGTAAGGTTGCTCCGATAACGCCTGAGATTTTACCACGGCGCACCCGGGCATAAACGTTCGTTTGTTCACGAATATGGGTACTTTAGCGATTTTTTATACCGCCTGCCGCCTCAGAACGGCCGTTGACGAGTTTGGGGGGTTGACGTTATTGTCAACCCCCCAAATACCAACCAGCTATACGATCACCAAAGACGCGAGCTCAAGCATGATGGGCATGGCGACGAGCGACAGAATCGTGGACAGCGTCACCAAACCGATTCCAAACTTATAGTTGCCGCCGTATTTCTCGGACAAGATGGCCGCGAACGATGCGACAGGTGCACCGAGAGCGATAAGCATCGTGAGGCGAACCTTGGCATCAATCCACGGGAAGAGCGCCAATATGCCAACAACGATCGCCGGGATGATGACGAGTCTCACCAAGCTAACGAGATAGGCCTTTTTGCTCGTAACGACAGCGCGCATATCGCTCTGCGCCAAATAGGCTCCAAGCACAAGCATCACAAGGCCCGTATTGAGCGCACCCAGGTCATCGAGAATCGTCGCCATCAACGCGGGCGGATGGATTGAAAAGAAAAAGCAAACAAGACCAATCAAGATCATGATGAGATTGGGGTTAGTAATGCAGTTCTTAAAGGACATCTGGCTCTTATCACCCGAAACCAACCATACGCCATACGTCCAAATGAAAAACGTGAGGCATGAGACTCCGATGGAGAGGTAGAAGACGTATTCGGACCCGAACACGCCCATAACAATGGGAACCCCGATAAAGCCGCTGTTGGAGAAGATGGCACCGTAACGGGCGACACCATCCTCCTTTTTAAAAAACAGACGCGTGAGCGGAATCGAAATTAGTGTGACCACAACGGTAAGCACAAAGCAAAATCCCGCGTCGCGGATCATGTTGGGTTCGAAGTCGACCATAAGGGTTCTCAGCGTAATGCAGGGATACGCCACATAGATGACCACATTGGCCATCTGGCTCGTGCCCTTGCGGTCGATAATCTTCATGCGGTAGAGAAAATAGCCGATCGCCATCAGGATAAACATGATGACGATCTGACTGATAAGCGCGGCAACCGCTCCTCCCATTACAGCTCCTCGCCGTTGGTCTCAATAACCTTCTTGTACCAGTAGAAGCTCTTTTTACGCGAGCGCTCCATAGTACCGGTGCCGTCATCGTGCTTATCGACATAAACAAACCCGTAGCGCTTGGCCATCTCTCCATCGGCATTGCTCACCAGGTCGATGCAGCCCCAAGGCGTGTAGCCCCAGACCTCAACACCATCCTTGATGGCCTCGGCCATGGCCTTGATGTGATCGCGCAAGTACTCGATACGATAGTCGTCGTCGATGGATCCATCCGGATTGACCTCGTCGCAGCAGCCGAGGCCGTTCTCAACCACCATAATGGGAATTTGATAGCGCTCGTACACCTGGTTGAGCATGATACGCAGACCCATAGGGTCGATTGGCCACTCCCATGCAGTCTCCTTGAGGTAAGGATTCTTGGCGCCCCCGAGAAGGTTACCGCTCGTCTCCTCGGCAGGGTCAGTGCTTGCGCACTGGCTCTGATAGTAGCTGTGCGTATAGAAATCGACCGTACCCTCTTTGAGAATCTTACGGTCCTCGTCGGTGATATCGAGCGTCACGCCCTCCTCGTCCCAGATGCGCTGGGCAAAGTAGGGGTACTCGCCGCGCACTTGGACATCTGAACAGTAGTAGTTGCGATACTGGTTACGCTCGCGGGCAAGCTCGACGTCCGCAGGATTGGGCGTGAGCGGATAGGCCAGCATGTAGGCAATCATACAACCCATCTTGTTGTCGGGGTCGATCTCGTGCCCCGCCTTGACCGCAAGAGCACTTGCGACAAACTGATGGTGCAGCGCCTGCAAACGCTTCTGCGGGTCATCTTTCTGATGGCGAAGGTCAAAGGAGCCCGGATTCAGAATGCCGAGACTCATGTAGTTGCCAAGGGACATCATGCCGCAATTGATCTCGTTGAACGTGAGCCAGTAGCGACACTTGCCCTTGAAATGCTCCATGACGGTCTTGGCATACTTCACGTAGCAGTCAATAGCCTCGCGCGAAGCCCAGCCATCGACTTTCTGGCACATGGCAAAAGGCATCTCGTAATGACTCAGCGTCACGAGCGGTTCGATGCCGTACTTATGGCACTCGTCCATCACGCAATCGTAAAACGCAAGGCCAGCCGCGTTGGGCTCATCTTCGAATCCCGTTGGGAAGACGCGAGGCCAGTTCATCGAGAAACGAAAGACCTTGAATCCCATCTCGGCGAGCAAGGCGATGTCCTCTTTGTAGTGATGGTAGAAATCGACACCATCGTGACAGGGATAGAGCTTGTTGGGGTCGAGCTCGGGCGTGATCTCGCGCGGGTGGTGATGGTTGCCGTTAGTGGCCATATCCATGCAACTCGGACCCTTGCCGTCTACGTCCCAGGCTCCCTCGAACTGATTGGCAGCAGTCGCGCCGCCCCAAAGAAAGTCTTTTGGAAAAACACCCATGGTCGTCCTCTTTTCTATAGGAAACGGGCCGTCATCGCGACGGCCCTCACACTTGTTGAATGAAAGCTAGTCGAGGTCAGCACCGTTGGTGGCGATAACCTTCTGGTACCAATCGAAGCTCTTCTTCTTAGAGCGTGCATAGGTACCGTTGCCCTCATTGTCGAGGTCAACATAGATAAAGCCGTACCGTTTGTCCATTTCGCACGTCGACATCGAGACCAGGTCGATGCACCCCCACGGGGTATAGCCCATCACGTCGACACCTTCCTCGATAGCAGCGCCGATGGCCTTAATGTGCTCACGGAAGTAGTCGATGCGATAGTCATCGTCAATCGTGCCGTCTTCGTTGACCTTATCGTAGGCGCCAAGACCGTTCTCGACGATAAAGAGCGGCTTATGGTAGCGGTCCTGCATATCGATCAACGCGTAGGTGAGGCCATCGGGGTCGACCTGCCAACCCCAGTCAGAAATGGGCAGGAAGGGGTTCTTGACGCCGGTAGCAAGGTTTCCTCCGACTTTCTCGCGCTTGTCCGCATCAATGGAGTCAACCATCGACATGTAATAAGAAAACGAGACGAAGTCGACCGGATACTGCTTGAGAATGGCCTCGTCACCCATGCCGAACTCGACGTGGATGCCCTTGCGCTTCCAATAGTTGAGCACATGCTGCGGATACTCGCCAAGTACCTGGACATCGCTATAGAAGTAGTTATCGCGGTTGTCCTTCTGCGCAAGCAGCATGTTTTTGGGATTGCAGTTCTCGGGATAGGTGAGGGTGCGCGTGACCATGCAGCCCATCTGAGCACCGGGAACCATCTCGTGCAGCATCTTGGTGGCAAGGGCGCTCGCCACAAACTGATTGTGCACGCACTGGTAGATAAGCTCCTCGCGCTTATCCTCGGGATAACGCTCGGTGCAAACGCCGATCGTGGTCCAGGGGTGGCGGAACACAGAGTCGATCTCATTGAATGTGAGCCAATAGGTAACGTACTTTCCAAACTCGCGGAAGCAGACTTCGCAGAAGCGCAAGAAGAAGTCGATGACTTCGCGCTTGCCCCAACCATCGTAGTGGTTTGCCAAATAGAGCGGCATCTCGTAGTGGTGAAGCGTCACAAGTGGCTCAATGCCCGCATCCTTCATGGTGCGGAACAGGTCGCGGTAGTAGTCGATGCCGGCCTGGAGCGGCTCTTCCTCTGTACCCGTGGGGAACAGGCGAGTCCACTGGATGGATACGCGCAGCGTCTTGAAGCCCATCTCCTGGAAAAGCGCAATGTCCTCCTTGTAGCGATGAAAGAAGTCGATGCCGTGACGCTTGGGGTACACGTGGATATCGGTCGAAGCCTCGGCCTCCTTGATCTGTTCGTCAGTGATGCCGTGAAGGGCCGCGTAGTCCTTTTTGTCGACCTTGGGCTTATAGGTGGTGCAGTCGGCGACCGAAAGGCCCTTGCCATCCACATCCCAAGCACCCTCGCACTGGTTGGCGGCAGTGGCACCGCCCCACAAAAAGCCTTCTGGGAACACGTAGCTCATAGTTATCTCCTTAGTTAAAAAGAGGGGCACGGCGCTCCCGTGCACCGCGCCCCTCGAAGTTACAGGCATATTATCGGACAGCCGATAGGTGTAGCCATTAGGCCTGAGCAGCCTCTTCCTGCTCCTTCTTGGCCAGCTTGCTGTTGGCGAGGACGAAGGGGATCCAGATAAGGACGCCCACGACGAGCTCGACGACTTGGACCACAACACCCTGCCAGCCATGGCCAACAAAGGCATTAAGCAGGATGGGCACACCAAAGGGCACGTCAACGGTGTTGCAGGGAAGGAAGCCGATAGAGGTGGCGAACATGGCGATGGCGACGCAGATACCGGAACCAAAGGCAAACGGAATCGCGTAGATCGGGTTCAAGACCAGAGGGATACCGAAGACGACGGGCTCGGAGATGCCGCAGATGCCAGGCAGGAAACCGAGCTTGGCGATAGCCTTTTCCTCATCGCGCTTGGAGCACAGGAAAATAGCGATGATGAGGCAGAGGGTCATACCGGCGCCACCGGGAGCAACGAAGCAGTTCCAAAAACCCATGGTGAACGGAGAATCGGGCATGGTGCCAGCGGCAAGGGCGGCGGTGTTGGCGGCGATTGCGGCATTGAACATGGGGTTGCGCACCGGGGAAACAATGAGACCGCCATGGATACCGAGAACCCAGAAGAGCTGGGACACGACAACGATGATGACAACGCCAGCCGGAGTCTTGAAGGCCGCCTCGAGCGGAGCCTGCATAAGGCCGTAGATCCAATCGTTGATATAGGAGCCGGTAAGGGCCTGGAAGCCAAGGCCGAAGATAGCGCTCACGACGAGGACAATAAAGACCGGGATCATAACGTTGAAGGACTGGGAGATACCAGAGGGAACCGAAGGAGGCATCTTGATCTTGATCTGGTCGATCTTAGAGAGCCAGCAGAAAAGCGAACCGAACACAACGGCCGTGATCATGCCGACAAAAAGACCCTGAGCGCCCATCTGAGTGGTAAGAAGACCAGACACCGGAGCCTCGAGAGCCGTGCCGGCACCGTCGACCTTGATAGAGGTGCAAATCATGGAGATGTAGGCCGCCACGGAGACGAGCGCCGTCGGATACTCCGGAGCCTTCTTGGCACGGGCCAGGTAAAGGCCAATCAGGAAGGTGATGGGCACCGTCATGAAGGACATGGTGCAGTAGTTGATAGCGGAAAATGCCGGCTCAAGCCCCGCGAGCGCGGGCACCCATTGTGCAAGCCCCGTCGTGGTGGAAGAGACCAACGTCTTGAGCAGCGTGCCCATAGAACCCACGATAACGAAGGGCATAAACGCGGTAAAGGCATCCTTAATTGCGGAGAGATATACGTTGTCGCCTACTTTTTCTGCGACAACCATCATCACATCTTCGAATTTCTCGGAGAAAGCCATATGATGTACCTGCTTTCGAAAGTTAATGACGTGCTTTCGGATGTAGACCGCTGTCGAGTGCTAGTCGCACAGCGGCGATTTTGGGCTATTGAGCCCTTATGCCTTGGCGACCAGGTCCTCCGCCTGCTTGAGGACCTTGGCGCCATCGCAGCTGCCGTAGGCAACCGGATCGATTACGGCAACGGGAGCTTTGCCGTCAACGACTTTGGTGAGCTTGCGCTGAAGATGGCGGACCTGCGGGCCAAGCAGCAAAACGTCAAAGTTTCCGAGTTCCTCGGCAACCTGGCCTTGCTCGACGGCCCAAATCTTGTAATCATCCTTGCTCTGGGCCTTAGCGGCCTCCTCCATCTTGCTCACAACGAGCGAGGTGCTCATACCAGCACAGCAAGCCAACATGATGTTCATAACGGACTCCTTTCAAAAGCGCTCATCTTGGGCGCCCGATTGACCAAACTCGGTATTTTAGGGTTACTTGCCCTCGTACTTATCGCGATAAAGCTCGATAAAGCGCTCGGCAAAATCACTCGCCATGATGGCCATCGTCAGATGGTCTTCGGCATGGATCAAGATGATGTTGATATCGACGGTATTGCCGTTCGCTTCAGCCTGAGTGAGCTCGAACTGCATCTTGTGGGCAGCGCTCATCTCGGACTGCGCCTCGGCGAGCTGTTTCTCGGCCTCTTCGAAATCGCCATCATGGGCGGCGTCGATTGCCATGAGCGCGGCGGACTTGGCGTTGCCCGCATGCAGGATGATTTGAAGGGCATTTTCATATTTGCTCTCGTCCATCGGTGTCTCCTTCTACTCGTTGTTGTCTGTTTTTCCATACATATTCAAAAGCTTGACGACGGTCTCCCATCGTTGGTTGTCGACAAGCCCCTGGATAGCCTCTTTGCTGGTAAGCATCTTGGCCATACTGCGGTAGAAACGGTCAAGCTTCTTGTCCTTAGCCTTTGAGACTGATACTAGAAAGACCGCCCGCACCGCTTGCCCGTTCCATTCGACCGGCTCGCGCAGCAGTCCAACGCAAACAAACGTCTCGTCCGTCACGGCCTTGACCGAATGGGGCATGGCGACCTGATTGCCAAAACTCGTCTGCGCGAGTTCCTCGCGACGCATGACCAGCTGCTTAAACTCGTCAGGCACGTTACGCATGGCGGCGACCTGCTCGCATAGAATTGAGATGACCTCGTTCTTGTCTGCAGCGACCATATCGGAGACAAAAAGGTCAGCCGAAAAATAAGGTGCAAGGTCACCGGTAACATTTGCACCGGCAAGAATCTCACGAACATCGTGCATATCATCGGCATCGAGAAAGAAGCTCACCTCGCGCACGGGCACCGGAAGCGCTCGATGCAGGGGCACCGTGGTAAAAACGTAATCGATACCCGTCATATCAATACTGTCGACATGGGAGGCATCGCAGGTCACAATCTTGTCCACGAGAGCACCGAACTCTTGGCGGTATCGGTACTCAAGGAGCTTGGCGCTTCCCTGTCCGCTCGCGCACACTACGAGGATATTCTTACGCGGGACCTCGCTCTTCTGGCGCTCAAGCGCCAAGGCGAAGGCGAGTGCGATATAGCCGATCTCGTCATCCGAAAGACGACTACCGTAGTGCTCGGCAAGGATGACCGACGAATCGAGTGCCATCGAATACGCGAGCGCGAATCTCTCCTTGATATCGGCAAGCAGCGGATTATCGATATGCATGCGATATTTGAGACGCACGGCAAGCGGAACGATATGACGCGCGAGGTTCATGCGGAGCTCAAGATCGCCGCGAAAATCAAAGTGATAGGAATCCCAGATGCACTCGAGCATCTCAGTGACCACATCCCAAACCTCGTCGGAAATTACGAGACCTTCATCTGCACCGTCGGAACTAGCATACAGAGATTGCTTTCCCGCAAGGTGAATGGCGATGTAGGCAACCTCCTCCTCTGGGAGCCGAATGTCGAAAGCTTTCTCGATACGCAAAGCCACACAACCGGCCACCGCAAACTCGCGCGCTGTACGCAGCTTCTCAATATGTTCGGCTTCGAGCGGGACGTAGCACTGCTCGCGGATTCGCCAAATGGCGACCGCGATATGAACCAGCAAGTTTTGATAGGCCGCTGAGTTGATTTGGAAGCCTTCCTCGGCAATGACCTCATTCACACAGGTGGCAATCGTGTCGAGGGTCACCTGGTTCTGAGAATCGCTCTCACGATGCTCTGCAAGCTTGTCGAGCGTAATGCTTGCCAAGCAGAGGCGACGCGACATCTCCGAGCCGCTCACGCGAATCCCGTAATGAGGACGCCGTTCAAGCTTGAGATCGAACTTGGCCAGCTGTGCCTCAACCCGCTTGAGATCGCCTGAAATAGCATTGCGGGATACATAGAGGATCTCCGAAAGATCGTCCAGGGTGATCCAGTCGACGCGACTCAACAGGTCGTTCAGCAAGTACTCAACGCGCCCCTCGCTCGTAGAGGGAATTGACTTGAGACCCCCATTGGATGCATCGTCCTTGATCGAGCGGTATGCGTCGCAATCGCTGATATTGAGGGTATAACCCCCGCCACGGTGTTTATGGATATGGGCCTGAGGCTCGAGGACAGCGTTGAGCTTCTTGACATAAGTACGAATCGTGCGATCGCTCACGCCAAACTCTTCGCAAAGACGAGCGGGCGAAACATCGTGATTAGCCTCTATGTAGTCAAGTACTTTTTGAACCTGTGAATCTAACACCAACGTTTCACCTCCCCGTATCTATCCGACAATTAGAAAGATACAAGGTTTATGAAAGGTGTTCCACAATCCCGATTTCCCCAGAAGTCGGAAGTCTCTTGGGTGGAAACGGAAACTGTCTAGCGCATGAACGGGTTGCACATGAGTTCACGCGCCATAGTGGTCGAGGGACCGTGGCCAGTCAAACAAACGGTATCGGGTGGAAGCATGTGGGCGAGCTTGGAGAGCGAGCGCAGAATCGCTGCCTCGTCGCCACCGGCAAGATCGGTGCGGCCGTGGCTGCCCGGGAATAGGGTGTCGCCCACAAAGGCAATGTTCCTCTGCTCAGTGGCGGCGAACAGAACGATGCCGCCCGGTGTGTGCCCGGGCACCTCAATTACCTGCAGGCAAATGTCGCCCAGCTCAATGGTGTCGCCCTCGGCAAGCAGCCGCGTCGGCTCACCTGGATCGGGCGTCTCGATGCCCCACATCGCTCGCTGCTCCTCGATATTCGCATGCGGCACTGCTGCGTCCTTGCCACACAGCTCGTACAGGGCGTCGGCGCCAACGGCGGCCCGAACTCCAGCGACACCGCCAACATGGTCGGCGTGACCGTGCGTGCAAACGGCGCCGAGCACCTGCACATCGGGGTGTTCGGCTCGAATATGCTCCACCAAGCGCTCGCCTTCCCATGCGGGGTCGATAATCACGCACTCATTGTCCGAAATGACAGCATAGCTATTGGTCTGAATGGGACCGTTTACGAGCGTCTCGATCTCGACCGATCCCTTGGGAGTTAAATCCAAGGACACAGCACTCATGCCCCTCTCCTCTCTATAGAACTCGAGGCATCAAACGATGCCTCGAGTGTAGCGAATATCGATAATGTGGCACGTTCGTCGCGACTAAACGCGACGCTTGAGCTGGGCTCCACCCTCGCCGGGCATCAGGCGGCGAGCATCGTAGACCGAGTCGACGCTGCTGATGGAAGCCAGCAGCGGATCCAGACCACTCGCGTCCGAGATCTCGACCATAAAGCGCAGGGTTGCAATACCCTCGCGGTTGGTCGACGTGGCGGCAGAAAGGATATTGCCGCCCGCATCGCCAATGGCAATGGTGACATCCTTGAGAAGGCCCATGCGGTCCAGGCACTCGACCACGATCTCAACCTGGAACAGGGTATCGGCAGCGCCGTCCCACTCAACGTCAATCATGCGCTCGGGGTGTTCCATAAGACCCTTGACGTTGGGGCAGTTGGCACGGTGCACCGAGACGCCGCGGCCGCGCGTGATGAAGCCCACGATATCGTCGCCCGTCACGGGGTTGCAACAATGCGCCAGACGAACCAGCAAGCCGCTGTTGCTCTCGCCCTTGACGATGATACCGTTGCTGGCGCTCTTGCCACGCTTTTGGGGCTTGCGGTTGGATCCGCGCGCGGGCCGCTTCACGACCTCGGCAATGGCCTCGGCCTTGGCGAGCTGCTCCTCGGGCTTGGGATCCAAGATCTGCTCGACTTTGTTGCCCACGGCACGCGGGGCGACTTTGCCCGCCCCAACGGCTGCGAACAGGTCCTCGAGCTGCTTGTAGTTAAACTGCTCTGCCACGGCATTGAGCGCACGCGTAGATCGCGGCGTAGAGATGCCGTACCCGCGCTTGCGCAGGTCCTTGGCCAGTATATCGCGGCCGGCGGCAGCGTCATCGTCTTTGGTCGCGGCAGCGAAGTAACGGCGAATCTTCGACTTGGCCGAAGGTGTCTTGACGATCTTGAGCCAATCGCGCGACGGCTTGGAACTCTTATTGGTCAGGATTTCAACGCGGTCGCCCGTCTTGATCTCATGCGTGAGCGGCGCGACCGCACCGTTGATCTTAGCGCCGACGCAGTGGTTGCCCACCTCGGTGTGAACGGCATAGGCAAAGTCGAGCGGCGTGGAGCCGGCACGAAGCGCCATGACCTCGCCCTTGGGCGTAAAGACAAAGATCTCCTGGTCGAAGAGGTCGACCTTCAACGAGTGCAGGTATTCCTTGGCATCGGTAATCTCATCAGACGCTGCCCAATCGAGCGAATGCTTGAGCCAGTTTATCTGGTCGTCCAGACGCTGGGCATCATTGGTCTTTGAAGCAGACGATCCGCCCGACTTCTTGTACAGCCAGTGGGCGGCGATGCCGTACTCGGCCTGCTCGTGCATCTCGTAGGTTCGAATCTGAATCTCGAGCGGACGGGCCGTGGGGCCGATAACCGTCGTATGAAGCGACTGATAGTTATTGACCTTGGGCATGGCGATATAGTCTTTAAAGCGACCGGGCATGGGGTGCCACAGCGTATGCACCGCACCGAGCGTGGAATAGCAATCGCGCACCGAATGAGTGATGACGCGCAGCGCCACCAAGTCATAAATCTCGGAGAATTCCTTGCCTTTGCGCTTCATCTTTTGGTAGATGGACCAATAGTGCTTGGAGCGGCCGTTGATCTGGAAGCCCTCCAGGCCAATGCGGTTGAGTTCATCGGTGAGCGTCTTGATAGTCTCGGCCAGATAGCGCTCGCGAACCTCACGCGACTCTGCCACCATGCGCGCGATGCGCTGGTAGGCGTCGGGCTCCAAATAGAAGAAGGACAGATCCTCGAGCTCCCACTTAATAGAGCTCATGCCCAGGCGGTCGGCCAGGGGCGCGTACACGTCCATAGTCTCGCGTGCCTTAAACAGGCGACGGTCCTCGCGCAGGGCGGCGAGCGTGCGCATATTATGCAGGCGGTCGGCGAGTTTGACGATGATAACGCGGATGTCCTTGGACATGGCGAGGAACATCTTGCGCAGCGTGAGCGCCTGTTTCTCGTCCATGCTGTCGACTTCGATGTTGGTGAGCTTGGTCACGCCATCGACGAGCTCGGCCACCGTATCGCCAAACAGGCCGGAAACATCAGCAAGCGAGGTCTCGGTATCCTCGACGGTATCGTGCAGCAGCGCGGCGCACACCACATCGCAGTCCATCTTGAGATCGGCCAAAATGATGGCCACCTCGACGGGATGGTTGATGTACATCTCACCCGAGCGGCGCTTTTGGTTGCAGTGCTTCTCGGCAGCAAAGCAATAGGCCTGCTCCACCTTAGAAAAGTCGTCCTCATTCATATATTTGAGGCACAGGCGCTCCAGCTTGTCGTAGCTGTCCGCCATAATCTCGGGCGGCAGCTCATCGGCATGCTTATAGTGCTCCATCTCCGAGAACGGCTGGAGGGTGGAATCATGGGCGGTACGGGCTGCGGCATCCATCGAGGTCCCCTTCCCCTAGGCCCGCGGTACGATCGGGCGGTTAACTTTGGCTAGCATATCAGAAGCGCACGAATCGAGCGCCCAACTCCGGAAAGCCGAGAACTCCATGCGCGAACGCAACCCCTCCAAATAGCGAATTGACCTGCTCAATTGCACACGGCCGGGGTTTTCGGCCATCGCGATGCGACGGGTGTCGTCAAACCCCGAAACGCGACAGAAACCAAGCTCTTCGAAGATTCCCAGGCCACTTTCCACCGAGCGCTCGTCGACCGGCGTGCGAGCATCGATGGCAAGGCACATCTGCGCGATGTCGATATCGCTCGCGCTAAAGGAATCGTCCCCGGTCTTGCCGCGGTTGGAGCGCCACATGGTTTGCAGCGCGCGATAGAGCGTGACGAGCTCGTCGCGCTCGGGCGCATAGCAGTCGAGTAGGCGCTCGTTAATGCGGGCGTCGCGCGACGAATAGAGCAGGTGGATCACGGCGGGCTGGCCATCGCGACCGGCGCGGCCGCTCATCTGGTTAAACTCAATCGCGCCAAACGGCATGTGGTAGAGCACGACATGGCGAATATCGGGAAGGTTGACGCCCTCGCCAAAGGCAGAGGTCGAGACGATGCAGCTGAGGCATCCGTCACGAAACGCCTCCTCTACGCGATGGCGGTCGGTGCGCGTAAGGCCCGCGTTGTAAAAGGCGATATGCGACGCGTAGTCGGGAACGCGTTTGCGTAGCGTCTTGGCAAGCGCCACGGACTGATCACGCGAGTTAACGTAGATGACGGTCTTCTCCCCCGTCGCGACGATGGACACCAGGCGGTTTTCGCGGCTCGCAAGATCGCGGTCGTCCTCGAGCCGCAAGTTCTCGCGCACGGTCTCGTCGACCACCGTACGGGTAATCGGCAACACGCGGGCAAGCTCCGCCACGACCGGAGCCGTCGCGGTGGCCGTCGCCGCCATAACGACCGGATCGCCCAGGGCCTTGAGGATGTCGGGCATGTCGAGGTATGCGCTACGGTCGCCGCCCTTGGCAAGACCGGCATGATGCGCCTCGTCGATAACGACAAACCCGATACGACCCGAGCGAGCAAAGCGGTCTCGGTGAATAGACAGGAACTCCGGCGTCGTGAGCACGATGCCGGTGCGGCCCGAAGCCAGGCCGGCAAACACGTCATCGCGCGCTGCCTCCACGGTCTCGCCGGTCAACACGCCCACGCCAATGCCGAGCGCAGCCATCGTCGATGAAAGATGATAGGCCTGGTCGGCAACGAGCGCGCGCAGCGGATAGACAAAGATGCTCGCGCGACCGCGAAGGACCGCCTCGCGTGCGGCGTGCACGTGGAAAATCAGAGACTTACCACGTCCCGTCCCCATAACGGCCAAAACGCTCTGGTGGTCGGCGAGCGCGTCGAGTGCCTCGACCTGCGCGCGATGTGGCTGGTTCGAGCCGATAAAGCTATGGATAAGCGAGCGCGTGAGCTCGGTATAAGAAAGCTGGGCGAGCGTCTCGCGTTTACGCGACTCCAGGCGCGGGCCTAAGTCCGCCGGTTGCACGCCGCGACGAAGCTCGCACGCCGGATCGTCGATATTGGGCGCCGTGGTATCACGCACCAAGACATCCTTGATCATGAGCTTGGGCTTCACGCGTCCCTGCCAATGCTCGGCCACGGCCTCGAATACCAAGTCGACGGCGCTGTCGCAATTGATGAGCCTATCGATCTGCGGCACGCGGAACATGATGGCCGGCACACTCGCGGCGCCATCAGTCGCCACAAAGCGCATGTGCTCGCCGGTTTTGCCCACCACGGCGCGATCGCACATCGTCACGCCCTCGGCCGCCAACAGCGGCACCTTATTGCCCTGGCCAAACGGCTCAAGACGAGAAATCTGCTCGATAGTCTCGATATTTAGCTCGGAGAGGTCAACGGTGGCGGCAACCTCGTCAGTGTCCTCAAAGTCATCGGCGGGAAGCTCCGATAGCACGGCCGAAAGGCGACGACGGAACTCGTCGAGCTTGGACGCCTCGATGGTCACGCCCACCGCACCCGCATGCCCGCCGCGGCGAATCAGCAGATCCGAGCAGCGCTCTACGGCATCGAACAGGTTGACCTTGCCCACCGAGCGGCCCGATCCGCGTGCAACGCCGTCCTCGATCGAAAAGAGCAGCGCCGGCACGTGATAACGGTTGGTCAGACGGCTCGCTACGATACCCTTGACGCCCTCGTGCCAGCCCTCGCCACCCACGACGATTGCGCGACCGCCATCATAAGTCTCCTCGACCTTTGCCATGGCGTCGCGTGTGAGCTCCGCTTCGATCTCGCGGCGCTGACGGTTGATCTCCTCGAGCTCGGCCGCCAGCGCGCTTGCCTCGATAGGATCGCGGGCAAGCAGTAGGTCGAGCGCCAGCTTGGGATCGGCCATGCGACCGGCGGCGTTCAAGCGGGGAATGAGCGAAAACGACAGGCCATCGGCCGTAATGCTAGAGAGGTCGGCCTTGGCGAGCGCTGCCAGCGCGATGTAGCCGGGACGAGCCGTCACGCGCATCTGCTGGATGCCCTCGGCGACCAACGCGCGGTTCTCGGGCGTGAGCGGCATCATGTCGGACACGGTGCCCAGCGCCGCGACCTCTATCAGCGAACGCCAATACGACGGCTTGCCCAAACGCTCGCCCAGAACCTGCACCAGCTTGAGTGCCACGCCGGCACCGGCAAGCTCACGCGAGGGACCCTCGTCCTCGAGCTTGGGGTCGGTCAAGGGCACGCCCTGCGGCACCTGGTCGGAGGGCTCGTGATGGTCCGTGACCACCAAATCGATCCCCAGGCTCTCCAGATAGGAAACCTCCTCCTTGGCGGCAATACCGTTATCGACGGTCACGATCAGGTTGGGTTGGGCGAGCTCGTTGACGCGGTCGAGCGCCGCACGCGACAGGCCGTAGCCCTCGTCAAAGCGATGCGGAATAAACGGCGTGACGTTGGCGCCAAACGAACGTAGCGCCTCGGTCAACAGACAAGTCGACGTAATGCCGTCGACGTCAAAATCGCCAAAGACGGCGATGCACTCGTGGCTGCGAATAGCACGCTCAACGCGGTCAGCGACGACCGCCATGCCCGGAATAACGAGCGGGTCCGCCCAGTCGCGATCGAGCGAAGGCGTCAAAAACAGCTGGCCTTCCTCGATGGATGTAATGCCGTGCGCAACCATAATGCGCGCCACCAGCCCGGGTATGCCCAGGCCAGCCGAAAGCTCCTTTTCGAGCTCGGGGTTTTGCCGAGCGACCGCCCAGCGATGCGTCGTCTTAAGCGATGACATAGGCGCCCACCCCCGATAGGGGCAGGTCGCCGCGATACCTCTCACGGTTCATAGCGATGAGTCCTCTGTGTATACCCGCTTCGGCAGGCAGATCTATTGAACGGATTTATTATACCGTGCAGCGCGGACGCACAACGTCCAGCACGCCGCGGTTTCGATAAACGAGGGCGGTAATAGCCTCGAAATATTCGAGCGTTTCTGACGCACAGACGCATGCGAGCGTCTAGCATATCCATTCAAAACGAATTCACGAGCAAAGGGAGTCACAAGAGCATATGAAGCAATGGGTTGGACTGGGCAAGTTTCTCGCGGGGCACATGCAGGTCATCGTTCCGATTTGCGTGACGCTCGGCGTGCTCTTTCCTCAGCAGATCGGCGTGCTCAAGCCCATCGTTCCCGCCCTGTTTGCCTTTATGACGTTCCAAGGTGCGCTCAGCAACACCTTTCACCAGGTGGCCGAGGCGTTCCGCCGTCCCCTACATTTGATTTTGGCGTTATTTGTCTCGGCCGTGCTCATCCCCATCGCGGCGTATGCCATGAGCTCACTGTTCTTTGGTTCCAACCCAAACCTTGTCTGCGGCATCGTGCTCGAGTACAGCGTACCCGTGGCAGTCACCGCCTTTATGTGGATTAGCATGTTCGGCGGCAACGGCCCGCTCGCGCTCACCATTATCCTGACGTCCTCGGTTATCTCGCCTGTGACGATTCCTCTTACACTCAAGCTCCTGCTGGGCGCCACCGTCTCGATTGACGTGCCGAGCATGATGCAGAACATGGCCTTTATGATCGCCATCCCCGCCGTGCTCGGCATCGTGATCAACGAGTTCACGCGCGGATGGGGACACGAGAAACTCTCCCCCGCGCTTTCGCCCGCCTGCAAGTTCATGATGATGGGTGTCATCGCCTCCAACTCCACCGCCATGAGCGAGTACGTGCTGCACATGAATGCGGTGCGCCTGGAAGTCGCCCTCTTTATTTTGACCTTCGCCATCAGCGGCTTTGTCGTCGGCATTCTGGTCGCCCGCGCGTTGCACCTGCCGTATAGCGAGACGACCACCATGTGCTTTACCTGCGGCATGCGCAATATCTCTTCGGGCGCCGTCATCGCCACGCAGTATTTTCCCGGCGAGGTCGTGTTTCCCGTCATGTGCGGAACGCTGTTTCAGCAGGTGCTCGCCTCGGTTATCGGACATCTCTTTGAGCGACTGACCGGCGAGGAGCGCGCCGCCCAGCGCAAGCGGGTCGAGGCCGGTCGCGACGCCATGGAACGCTAGACTGTCCGCATTACGCGGGTGATAGTCTTGCTATACGAGCGTTTCCAGATGCGCACGCAGGCGCTCTGCATCGATATCGAGCGTGGTCTCGGCATTGACCTGGGCCAAACGATAACCGACAAAGTAGGGCGAAACCACCCAACGCGGCAACACCTTGGCAATTGTCCGGCCGTCCATGTGGTAGAAGAACAAGTTGTACGACTCCGCGCGGCCGACGTGGTGCTCGTGCAGGATATAGCGCAGGGCCACCTGAATCGCATCGGCAAACAGGTCCGCTTCGGCTTGGTCGCGGGCGTCGTCGCTGGCGGCAATTCCCTGTGGAGCCGAGACGTTAACCTCAAAGAATCCCATAATCGGTTCGGTTGAGATGTTGACCGAGATTCTTCCCTGTTGCCAAACATTGATGCCTTCGAAATTGGCGGAAGTCAGCGAAGCATAGCCGTCTTCCTGCTCCAAGCCCACAATCTGCATGTGTGGATGGACGAGGCTGCCGCCCGAAAGCGGGCCTTTGTTCTTGTACATGAGCACACTGCGGTACTGTTGGGAATCGATCATCTGCTGCCAACAGCCCAGAGCAAACCGCATCACATGATGCAGCTCATCCGGTTCATAGGTCACCAGGTCGGCGTCGTGATTGGCAGACTCGATCAATACGGTCTGACGGGTGGCCCGCAAGGTCTTGAACTTATTCTCGAGCCAGATGCAGTCACCATCGCGCTGGATGATGTTGGCGAGCCCCTCCGTGTCGCAAAAAGGGCACGCGGTGCCAGGGCGACGATTATCGTCGGGCTTGCCGCTCGCCTGCTGAACGTCAAATACCAGCGCCACGGGTTATACCTCCAGCGGCACGATCTTGGTGCCATGGAGCTCGGAGACGCCTAGCGCCGCCGCGACCGCGTCGCGATTTGCCGTAGTGATGCCGCCGCCGGGAAGGATGGTCAAACGATCGCCCGCATACTCGATTAAACGAGCCAGGTGATCGAAATTATCCTCGATCGACGTACCTGCCGCGCCGCCATGCGTGAGGATGCGCGTAACGCCGCAGTCGGCAAGTGTATCAATCGCATCGAGCTGAGCCTCGGTCGAGAGCTGGTCAAATGCCATGTGGAAGGTGATGTCGATGGGCTCGCGCTTGCATTCCTCGGTCGCGCAGCCCGTAGCCATAACGAGGGCGCCAAGGGTGAGATCGTCGAGCGCCCAGCCGCCAGCGCAAGGCTTGCAGCAGCCAAAGACCAGGCCGTCAACGCCGGCGCTCACAGCAAGGCCCAGGTCCATCTCCATCATGCGCAGCTCGTCCTGGTTGTAATGAAAGTCGCCACCGCGCGGACGAATCATGCACATCACTCGCGCGCCGTGCTCGTGAGCGTAACTGACTGTAGCGCTAATAACGCCGGCGGAAGGCGTGGTGCCACCGACGGCAAGGTTGTCACACAGCTCAATGCGCCTTGCACCGGCATCGATGGCCGCCGGCACCCGCTCAAAGTTCTCGGCACAAAACTCGTACAGCATAGATAGCCCCCAGAAGACATTTCTATTTCCACACGGCATTGTCGCACGTTAAATAGCAACCCGCACAATGGAACAAAACCTTGACAAGGAGTGTCCCAAAGTGCCGGCACATAAGGAACGTCCCCAGGTGCCACCTTGAGCGATGGGCACTCATTTAAGTACGTCCATTACAGTCGAAATTGTCAGCCCGGGCCCGTCTCGGGCTACGATTGAGGCGCGCCCAGAACGGGCCGCCGACCGGGCGCCCGCGCACGGCCGAACGTCCCTGCCCCCGAGAGGGCCCGTTGGGTGCTGCCGGCGCGGGACGCGCCGCCCCCGACGGCTGATAGGAAAGTGCCGGGCAGGCGCCGCGGCTGGTAATGTGAGTGCCGAGGGGGAGGCCATCCGGTCGAACGACTACCGGAAGGATACCACCGTGAAAGCGCCATCGACCAGACCCGCGGCCGTGCTCGGCCTGGACGTCGGCAAGTCCTCCCACTGGGCCTGCCTGATCGACCGCGGCGGGGAGGTGCTGGCCAGCGCCCCCGTCCGCAACCGGGAGGGCGCTCTCGACGCGCTGTTCTCCTCCGCGCCCGCCGGCACGCTCGTCGTCGTCGACCAGTTCCGCAACATAGGGTCCCTCGCCGTGCGGCGCGCCCGCGCCGCGGGGCTGGCGGTCGCCTACCTGCCCGGCCTCGCCGCCAGCCGCGCCGCCGGGCTGTTCGCCGGCGAGGCCAAGACCGACGAGCGCGACGCCGCGGTGATCGCGCGGACCGCCCTGGGCGTGCCGGACTCCCTGTCGGGGGTCCCGGGCCGCGGCGAGGCCCTCGAGGCCGCCCGCGCCCTCTCGTCGCAGCGCGACCACGTCGTCGCCTGCGCGACCAGGGACAAGAACCGCCTGCGCGCGGTGCTGCTCGAGTCCTGCCCGGCCCTCGAGGCCGCGGTCGACCTGTCGGACCGCCGGTGGCTGGAGCTGCTCGCCGGGTTCGGCGGGGCGTGGGGGATCGCCCGCTCCGGGGCCGGGGGCCCGCGGGCCGAGGCCGCCGGGGAGGCCGCGGCCGCCTCCACCGCGCCCCCGCCGGCGCTCGTCGAGGCCGAGAACAGGCAGGTCAGGTTCCTGGCCGCCCGGATATCGGAGGCCCTCGACGAGGCCGGGGCCCTCGAGGCCGAGACGGCGGCGCTGCTCGAGGGCGACGAGACCTACGCGTGCCTGCTCACCGTGCCCGGCATCGGCCCGAGGACGGCGGCGCAGCTCGCGGTGTCGGTCGACATCGCGAGGTTCCCGGACCACGACCACCTGGCCTCGTACTGCGGCATAGCCCCGAGGGTGAGGAGCTCCGGCACGTCGGTGAGGTCGGTCAGGGCGTCCAGGCGCGGCGACGCGAGGCTCAAGTCTCTTCTGATCTTCTCGTGCAACAGCCTGGTGAGGTCGTCGGGGCGCTACGGCGAGTACTACCGGGCCTGCAGGGCGCGGGGCATGGGGCACGGGCGGGCGCTCAAGGCCGTCGCGAGGAGGCGGCTCAGGGCGATATACGCCGTGATGCGCGACCGGGTGCCCTACCGGGAGTAGCGTCGACGGTTGACAAAACTATAGGAACACCTAATGAGTACCCGCAGGGGACAGACAGACCGGACTCCCTATACGACAACTGTTGACATCATATACTATGTGTCATATAGTAGGTGTTACACAGTATATTACGAAAGGAGGTGTGCGGATGGAGGCACAGATGAAGCGCGGCTTCCTCGAGGCCTGCGTGCTCGCGGCCGTCTCGGGCGAGGAATCCTACGGCTATCAGATCGTGAAGGACGTGCCCGCGAGTATGGGGCTCACGGAATCCACGCTCTATCCGTTGCTCAAGCGCCTGGAGAAGGCGGGCTGCATCACCGCGCGCTCCGCCGAACACAACGGGCGGCTGCGGAGGTACTACCGCATCACGGACGCCGGGCGCGAGCGTATCGCCGAGTTCCTCGCCGAATGGCCATCCGTGCAGGAGATCTACCGTTACGTGGAGGGGGCGCACCATGACGCGCGATGAGTTCTTGAACCGGCTGGGCGAGCTTCTGGCCTGCCTGCCGGCAGATCAGGTAAAGGAAACGCAGGAGTTCTACGCGGAGGCCATCGCCGACCGTATGGAGGACGGCATGACGGAGGCCGAGGCTGTGGCCGCCATGGGCACGCCCGGTGAGGTCGCCGAGGCAACGCTCGACGAACTGCCCGCCGTGCCGCGCGCGATCGCGAGGACCAAGCGCAAGAGCACGGCACTTCTATGGGCGCTCGCCATCGTGGGCTCTCCGGTATGGATTCCGCTGCTGCTCGCGTTCGTCGCCGTTGCCGCTGCAGTCTACATCTGTATTTGGGTTCTTGCGCTCTGCGTGTGGATCGTGGCCGCGGCATTCGGGGGCGCGGGCCTGGTAGGGCTCCTGTTCGCCGTGGACGGCATCATTATCGGGCATGTTCCGTACGTTTTGGCCTCGATGGGAATGGGATTCGCTTCCATCGGTGTGGCGCTCCTCACGGGAGCCGGCGCCTGGACGGCGTCCAAGCAGATCGCGCGCCTCTCTGCCCTTTGGGCGAAGAAAGCCGTTTCGCCCTTCTGGAAAGATCGAGGCAATAAGAGCCGCATGGGCGCTGAAGCGGCGCCGCTCACGGCATAGGAAGGAGTGCAAACATGTCCAGCGTAAAAAAGATTTACCTTGCCGTAGCGGGTGGGCTTGTTGCCACGGGGCTCGTCCTGGCTGCTATCGGATTTGTGACCTCCGGCTTTAACCTCGCTGTGTTCAACACGCAGATCGACCTGCGCGATGACACCATCATTCTGGGTGGTGTTGAAATAGACGACACGACAGGGCTTCCACTCATCGAGCAGCTTGCCGAGGTCGGCGAGATCCATATTGGATCTGCAACGACTGGTTCGTCTTCTCCTCGCAAATGATCGAGCTCGTAGCAGCCGTCCCCCCTCGGGCGCACCACGACGGGCATGAGCACGCCGCGCTCGGAGCCTTTTGACCTAGTCATTGGGGACGTTCTTAAACGACTAGTCATTCAAGAACGTCCCCAATGACTACCGGCAGAAAAGAAACGTCCCCAAGTGTCACCCCCATGTGCCAGCGACAACGGCAACGCCGACGTTTTGGCAATGTCAGCGAGCGAGCCGCATTTGAGACAAGGTGACGTGAAACGAAAGGGCGCTGACCTTCTGGTCGCGCCCTTGAAGTTGAACGTCAGATTGTCCAAATGCGGCCCGCGCAGCGTCGACTGGTCCGCCGTTCGGTAGAACGGCGGAACCTCCTAGCCGCCCAGGTAAGCCTTGCGGACGTTGTCGTCGTGCAGGAGCTCTTGGCCAGTGCCGGTCATGGTGATCTTGCCGGTCTCGAGCACGTAGCCGCGTGTGGCGATCGAGAGCGCCATCTGCGCGTTCTGCTCGACCAGAAGCACCGTGGTGCCGGCCTTGTGCAGGTCCTCGACAATCTGGAAGATCTGCTCAATCAGAATCGGCGCCAGGCCCATGGAAGGCTCGTCGAGCATGAGCAGCTTGGGGTTGCTCATAAGGGCGCGGCCCATAACGAGCATCTGCTGCTCGCCGCCCGAAAGGGTGCCGGCGACCTGGCGACGGCGCTCCTTAAGGCGTGGGAACTGCTCGTAGACGCGCTCAAGGCCCGGAGCAACCGTGGACTTGGGCTGCGTGTAGGCGCCCATCTCCAGGTTCTCCTCGACCGTCATCTGCAAAAAGGCGCGACGGCCCTCGGGAACCTGTGCCAGGCCCTTACCAACCAGCTTGTCGGCGGGCGTATGGGTAATGTCCTCGCCCATAAACTTGATGGAGCCGGTCTTAGAGCGTAGCAGGCCCGAGACGGTCTTGAGCGTCGTGGACTTACCGGCGCCGTTGGCACCGATCAGAGCCACGATCTCGCCCTCGTTAACGTTAAAGGAGATGTCCTTGATGGCGTGGATGGCGCCGTACCAGACGTTGATGTTGTAGACGGAAAGCATCGGCTCTGCCATTTAGTTCTCCCCCTTATCCTGCTTGCCCAGATATGCCTCGATAACAGCGTCGTTGTTCTGGATCTCCTCGGCCGTGCCCTTGGCGATGACCTTACCAAAGTTGAGCACGCAGATGCCCTCGCAGATGTTCATAACGAGCGACATGTCGTGCTCGATAAGCATGATGGCAATGCCAAAGGTGTCGCGGATCTTAACGATGTTCTCCATGAGCTCGGCGGTCTCGGACGGGTTCATGCCGGCGGCAGGCTCGTCGAGCAGCAGCAGTTTGGGGTTGGTGGCAAGCGCACGAACAATCTCCAGACGACGCTGGGCGCCGTAAGGCAGCGAACCGGCCTGCTCGTTTGCAAGATGCTCCATATCAAAGATGGACAGCAGCTCCATGGCGCGCTCGTGGGCGGCCTTCTCGTGCTTCCAGTACGTCGGCAGGCGTAGCACGCCCTCAAAACCGGAATAACGCTCCTGGTTGTGCAGGCCGACCTTAACGTTATCCTCCACCGTCATGGTGTTGAACAGGCGAATGTTCTGGAAGGTACGGGCGATGCCCATACGGTTGACCTGGTAGACCGACTTGCCCGAGGTGTCCTCGCCGTCGAGCAGGATGGTGCCGTGCGTGGGCTGGTACACCTTGGTGAGCAGGTTGAAGACCGTGGTCTTACCGGCACCATTGGGGCCAATCAGGCCGGCGATCTCGGTCTTGCCGATAGTCAGGCTAAAGTCGTCGACTGCCTTAAGGCCACCGAACTCAATGCCCAGGTGGATGCACTCGAGCGCCGGGCGCTCGCCCAGGTCGCGGTCGGGAACGATGGCGCCAGAAGGATACGGGACCATCTTGCCCTTGTTGAACTCAAATTTACTGGGCATCGGCTGCCACCTCCTTCTTAGAAGTAAAGCGGTCCTTAATGCGGCCGAAGAACGCTTTAAGCTGCGGGTTGTTGGTAAAGATCATGACCAGAATCAGCACAATGGCGTAGATGAGCATACGGTAGTCCGAGAACTGACGGAGCAGCTCGGGAAGCACCGTGAGCAGTGCCGCCGCGATGACGGAACCGCGCATGTTGCCCAGGCCACCCAGGACCACGAACACCAGAATGAGAATCGACGTGTTGAAGTCGAACTTAGTGGCGGAGAGCTGCGAGAAGTTACCGCCGAAGAGAGCTCCGGCAGCACCGGCGAGGGCAGCGGAAACCACGAAGGCGATCATGCGGTACTCGGTGACGGAGATGCCTACGGACTCGGCTGCAATCTTGTTATCGCGCACGGCCATAATGGCACGGCCGGTACGGCTGCGAACCAGGTTGAGCACGATCACGAGTGCGACCATGACCAGGATGGCACCGGCGAGGAAGGTCGAGTACGTCGACACGCCCGAGGCACCCTGGGCGCCCTTGATGATGGCGGTGCCGTCCTCGAGCAGGTGCAGGTCGTCGATCGTGGAGTTACCCGTGATGTTAAAGATCACATGCAGGCCGCGGGAGTCGACACCCACAATGAGGCAGGTGACGATCTCTTTGATGATCTCGCCAAAGGCCAAGGTCACGATGGCCAGGTAGTCGCCACTCAGGCGAAGAACCGGGATACCAATCAGGAAGCCCAGAATGGCAGCGGCGATAGCGCCGACCACAATGCTGATGACAAGACGCACCGGATCGGAGGGAACGGCGCTCTCGAGGGCGACCGCGGTGACGATGCCCGTATAGGCACCGACGCTCATAAAGCCCGCGTGGCCCAGCGACAAGTCGCCCGCGATGCCGACGACGAGGTTAAGGGAGATGGCCATGACGATATAGGCCGTGATGGGAACCAGCTGACCGGCGATCATGCGCGGGATCATGTGGTTGGACTGCATAAAGAACACGATGGCGAACGCCACAACGCACATGGCGTACGTGACAAAATCGTGACGCGTCTGCTTGTCTTTAAGAAACTTCATAACGCTCACCTACACCTTCTCGGGGACGTACTTGCCCAAGAGGCCGGCAGGCTTGACGAGCAGGACGATGATCAGAACGCCAAAGACGATGGAGTTGGCAAGGCTCGTGGAAATGTAGGCCTGCGCCATCGCTTCGATGATGCCGATGAGAATGCCACCGACAAAGGCGCCGGGGATGGAGCCGATACCGCCGAAGACGGCGGCGTCGAAGGCCTTGATGCCAGGCATGGCACCCGTGGTGGGCTGCAGGACCGGCGAGTAGGAGCACAGGAGCACGCCGGCGATGGCAGCGAGGGCGGAGCCGATAGCGAACGTCATCGAGATGGTGCGGTTGACGTTGATGCCCATGAGCTGAGCGGCAGCCTTGTCCTCGGACACGGCGCGCATGGCCTTGCCCATCTTGGTCTTACCTGTAAAGAACATCAGACCGGCCATGATAACCAGGCAGGCGACGATGGTCACGAGCGAAACGGCGCTTACATTGAACTTGGCCAAGAACTCCGGCACCTGGAAGGTGACGAGCGAAGTGAAGTTCTTGGGCGTGGCGCCCCACAGAAGCTGCGCGGCGTTCTGCAGGAAGTAAGACACGCCGATGGCCGTGATCAGAACGGCCAGCGGTCCTGCTTGGCGCAGCGGCTTATAGGCCAGACCCTCAATGAGAACACCGAGAACCGTGCAGACCACACAAGAGAGAACTACAGATGCCCAGCCCGGGAGGCCGAGATACGACGTGGCGCAGAACGAGACATAGGCACCGACCATGATGACATCGCCGTGAGCGAAGTTGAGCATCTTGGCGATACCGTAGACCATGGTGTAGCCCAACGCGATGATGGCGTAGACGCTGCCCATGGACAGGCCGTTGACCAGGTATTGGATAAAGACCGTCATGTTCCACATCCCCCTTTCGAATAGGTTTCCAGTTAATGTATGAAACAGGGACGTTACACTGTCCCTAGATACCAAGCAAGCAGGGAAGGCCAAAACCTCCCCTGCTTGGGATCAAAACCGCTCTATGTAAGGCGGCCAATTAGGCCTGTACGTACTTGCCGTCGGTGATGACGTACGCCGTGGGCTCCTTCTGGACCTGGCCCTTATCGTTCCAGGTGAGCTTGCCGGTCAGACCGTCAACGGTAATCTTGAGCATAGCCTTGGACAGCTTCTCGGCGACCTCGGTCGGATCGGCATCGACACCAAGACCGGCCTCCTTGACGGCCTCAGCCACCGCGTGCACGCCGTCGTAGGCGTCGGCGGCAAACTGGTCGGGAGTATCGCCGTACTTATCCTTGTAAGCGTTAACGAAGTCGGCGTTCTTCTCGTCGTCGGCGGAGAACGGGGTCATGAGCAGCAGACCCTCAGCAAGAGAGGTATCGAAGCCCTCAACGCCCAGGATGCCGTCCATACCGTCGCAGCCCATCATCTTGACGTCGTAGCCCATGTCCTTGGCGTTCTTGAGCAGGACGGACGCCGGCGTGTAGTAGATCGGCGCAAAGATCATGGTGGCGCCGGCCTGCTTGGCCTTGGTCAGCTGGTTGGTAAAGCTCGTGGCGGAGTCGTCCTTAAAGGTCTCCTCGTCAACAATCTCGAGCTTGGACTCAGCGGCTTGGGCCTTAAAGGAATCTGCGATGCCCGAAGAATAGGCGTCGCCGGAGTTATAGAACAGCACGAACTTCTCGTCCGCATACTTCTGCGCCAGGAACTTGGCAGCGTTGACACCCTGGTTGGGGTCGGTGAAGCAAACCTGGAAGACGCAATCCTTGCCGTCGGTGACGTCCTCGGAGGACGCGGACGGGGTGATCATGAACGTCTTGGGGTCGTTACCGCACTCGGCGGCAACGGCAACCGACGCACCCGTGGTGGTCGGGCCGACGAGGGCCTGCATGCCCCAGTCGAGCAGGGTGTTGAAGGCGTTGACGGCCTTCTCGCCGTCGGCCTGGTCATCCTCGGCCTTGCTGGCAAGCGGCAGCTCCTTGGTCGAGAAATCCTTGCAGCCAAGCTCGACACCCTGGGTAACGGACTTGCCGTAGGACGCGTTGGCGCCGGTCAGCGGGCCGATGGTACCGATCTTAAACGAAGCGTCGCTCGAAGCGGAACCGCTGTCGCCGCCGTTGGAGGAGCAGCCAGCTAGAATGGACATCGCCCCCAGACCTGCTGCGCTCGCGATAACGCTCCTGCGATTCATAACAGGGTTCAATGACTTACCGGTGAGGCTCGACATGCGGCTCTCCTCTCAAATCTCGTCGGGTTTCGGTTACCCGACAGGCCATCCTTCGCCGTGTTCGGCGTTCGCAAAATAGTAGACGCTTTAGTTAGGAAAAGTGGCGGTTATTTCAACTTTTCTTTGGATTTGTTCATTTATCCATTTTTCTGCGTATTTCCTTTACTTTATGCAGTAACGCCACTTTATTATGTGAAAGTAATGTTTCCGTTCTGTTACAGGCGTCCCCGCCCTGAATAAAACGGCCTCACCGGTCGCGCTTTATGCGCACTTAGGCGGCGATGTACTTGCCGTCCTGGATCACATAGGCCGTAGGTCGTATGTAGCGAGCATGTTTCCAATGTTTCCGCAGCGTTTCGGGGGTGCCGTTTTGTGCGACTCCTGTTAACTGGCGAGCACGCGCCCTCGGTTCACGCTAGAATGCACTCAACCTTTAAGCGGTTAATCCATCCATAAGATGCACGAAGGAGCTATCTATGAGCGAACCCCTGCGCACCGTGAACGTCGGCCTCATCGGTCTGGGAACCGTCGGCGGCGGCGTGGCCCGTCTGATCAAGAGCCACCACGATGAGTACCTGGCAGCCTACGGCATCGACCTTAAGCTGACCCGCGCCTGCGCGCTTGCTTGGGAGCAGGCCGAGTCGGCAGGCATTGAGCGCGAGGCCTTTACGAGTGACTGGCACGACGTCGTCACCGACCCCGCCGTCGACATCGTCGTCGAGCTGATCGGCGGCGAGCATCCCGCAACCGAGATCTTTACCACTGCCTTTGAGCACGGCAAGCACGTCGTCTCTGCCAACAAGGCCCTGCTGGGCCGTCACGTCGAGACGCTTGCCGAGAAGGCGCGTGCGTGCGGCGTGCAGATTAAGTGCGAGGCCAGTTGCGGCGGCGGCATCCCCATCGTGAGCACGCTTGAGCACGACCTGGTGGGCAACAAGATCCTGACCATCGCCGGCATCCTCAACGGCACCACCAACTATATCCTGTCGCGCATGGACGCCGAGGGCGCCGATTACGCCGACGTGCTCGCCGACGCGCAGGCCAAGGGCTATGCCGAGGCCGACCCGTCCGCCGACGTCGACGGCTTCGACGCCGCCAGCAAGACGGCCATCCTCGCCTCCATCGGCTTTGGCACCCGCGTTACCACCGATGATGTGTACCAGCAGGGTATCCGCACCATCGGCGCCGAGGACATCGCCCAGGCCCGCGAGCTCGGCTACACCATTAAGCTGCTCGGCATCGCCCGCAACACCGACGCCGGCGTCGACGTCCGCGTGCATCCCACGCTGATCCCCGCCGACCACATGCTTGCCAAGGTCAACGGCGCCATGAACGCTGTTTACGTAGTGGGCGACGCCGTGGGCGAGACCATGTTCTACGGTGCCGGCGCAGGCTCCTTCCCCACCGCGAGCGCCGTCGTGGGCGATATCCTGTCGCTCTCCGAGCAGATCAGCCGGGGCGTGGCTCCGCTGCCCGAGATTGAGCCCTATGGTCACAACCTCGCCTTTAAGCCCATGGACGAGCTCCAGACCAAGTACTATGTGCGCCTGAAGGTCGCCGACCGCGTGGGCGCCCTGTCCGAGACGGTCGACATCTTTGCCAAGCACAACATTTCGATCTCGCTCATCAACCAAGTCGAGGACGGCAAGTCGGGTGTCAGCGATGCCTGCTCGGTCATCTTCCTGACGCACCGCGCACTCGAGAAGGACGTCCAGGCTGCCGCCGCCGAGCTTGCCAGCGTCGACTGCGTGGCCGAGGTCGCCAACGTCCTGCGTATCGAGGACGTCGAGGCCTGGACCGAAGGCGTCATGGCCAACTAGCCCAGCGCTCGCCAAGCAATACGTGCTTTGAGGGCTCCCGTCCGATATGGGACGGGAGCCCTTTTGTCTCCTGCCCTAAGCACAACGGCAGGGCACATTTGCGCGAGCCGCTCATCGGTAACGCGGGTTACCGTTCACCGATATGCAAACGCGGCCGATTCCGGCTACCGCTACGCTGTGCTGCGTACGTCCACCCCCGAAGAATGGAGGCACCATGTTGCTCGAGGGCAAGAAAGCAATCGTCACCGGAGGCACGCGCGGTATCGGCTATGCCATCGCCTGCCGTTTTATCGAGGAGGGTGCCACCGTCACCGTCTTTGGCTCGCGCCAGGAGACTGCCGATGCGGCCGTTGAGAAGCTGGCAGCCGTCTATCCCGACGCCAAGGTCTGGGGTCGTTCCTGCGATCTCACCTCGCTCGAGGCCGTGACTGAGGCCTTTACGCAGGCTGCAGCCGACATGGGCGGTCTCGATACGGTCGTCAACAACGCCGGAATCTCCCAGCGCTCGCCCCTTTTGGACTATACAGCCGAGGAGTTCGCCAAAGTTATGGACCTCAACGTCGTCGCCGTCTTTAACGGCCACCAGGCTGCCGCCAAGATCATGACCGAGGCCGGCCACGGCGGCACCATCACTACCACAAGCTCGATGGTCGCCAAGTACGGCCAGCCCTCCGGCGTCGGTTACCCCACGTCCAAGTTTGCCGTCAACGGCATGGTCCAGTCGCTCTCGCGCGAGCTCGCCCCCATGGGCATCCGCGTCAACGCCGTTGCCCCTGGCGTGACTAAGACCGACATGGTCGCTAACCTGCCCGAAGAGGTCATCAAGCCCATCATCGCCACTATTCCGCTCGGCCGCATGGGCGAACCCGAGGACGTCGCCAACGCCTTCGTTTTCCTAGCGAGCGACATGTCATCCTATGTCACGGGCGCCGTGCTCCCCGTCGACGGAGCCGCCCGTTCCTAAAGGTCGAAAGTTTCGGCTTCGAACCTCAACAGAGCTCAACGCAAAAGGCGCGCTGTCTGCATCAACCGCAGGCAGCGCGCCTTCTATTATTTGGACGGAACCCGTATCCCGACATTCCTTGCTACTTGCCGTCGTCGTCCTGGGCTTCATCGCGCGCATAGAGCTCTAGCATGCGGCGGCGGTATTCGTGTACGGCAAGCTTGGCGCGCTCCAGGCGGCGGCGCTCACGCGGAGTCAGCTTGGACGGGTCAATCTCGTCGCCATAGGTCTTCTCAGCCAGCAAATGAGCGGCATCCACGATGCGGGCATCGATGTGGCCGCTCGCTGCCTCGGCGGAAAGACGCTCGGCAATCGTATCGAGCGTAGGCAGGCCCTCAAATACGCGACCGTGGCCATGCGAGGTCAGCAGCTCGTGCTCCCGTGCGAGCAGGCTCGCCAAATCGTGATGGGCGCGCAGGATGTCGAGCGCATCGGATGGATGCTCGGCAACTTCTGCTACAGCGGCGACCGGTGCGGCGTCGACCACGCGGTAGAAGAGCTGCGCGAGCAGCGGCATCAAGAACACCGTGATGGCACCGGCGGCAACCATGACCGACGCAATATCTTGCGACAGCGCGCCCGCGTTGACGGCCACGCTCGTTACGGCAACGATGATCGGCAGCGCCGTGGTGCAGTAGAGCGCCACGGTAATGCGGCCATACGCCGACACATCGCGCGTCACGGGACAAATGCTCATAGAGATGAGAATGGGCACGGCACGAATGATCAGCAGCGCCAAGATAAAGCCCACGAGTAGCCCGGGGCGCGACACCACGGCCGTCAGGTCGATCTTAGCGCCCGACACGGTAAAGAACACCGGGATCAAAAAGCCGTAGGCCAGGCCGTCGAGCTTGGTCTCAAGCGTATGGTTGCCCTCGGGGATGATATAGCGCAGGACAAAGCCGGCGGCAAAAGCGCCCAATACGATATCGAGGCTAAAGATGGCCGAGAACGCCACGAGCGTGACCAAAATAAGCACCGTCAGGCGTACGAACGTCTGCGACGTGGTATCGGCGCGCTCCTCGACAAACGCAAAGAAGCGGCTGCCGACGCGTTTGGAGCGGCTGGGGACCACGGCAAGCAGCACGCACACGGCGGCAAATAAGCCCAAGATCAGCAGCGTCTCGATGCCCGTACGGGCAGACAGCAGTACCGACATGGCGAGCACGGGGCCGAGCTCGCCCCACGTACCATAGGCAAGAATCGAATCACCGACGCGCGTTCCGGCAAGCAACCGCTCGCGCAAGATGGGCATGAGCGCCCCAAGCGCCGTCGAGGTCAAGGCGAGCGTCACGGCGATACCGTCGAAATGGCTGACCGAGAACCACGGGGTAAAGCGCACGGCAAGCCAGGCGATACAAAATGTGACAGCCCACGTGGCCATACCGTAGCGACCCTCGACGCCCGTGATGTTCTTGGGATCGATCTCAAAGCCGGCAAGCAGGAACAAAAATGCCAGACCGAGCTCTGACACGAGCGAGACCTCGGCATCTACATGGATGACGCCGAGCATATGGGGTCCCAGCACCGCGCCGAACACGAGCAAAAAGACCGTTTCGGGAACGGGCTTTCCGGGAATCGCCGAGGCGATGAAGGGGCTTGCAAAGGCCACGAGCGCGATGATGGCGAGTGAAACGAATGCCATGTGATGCCTTTCTCTTGTTTGCGCATCACTGTAGCACCCTCGCCGTCCTCAACGCGCCGCGAGCTGTCGTATCATAGTGAGGTTTACAAACATGTGGCTCAAGGCGACCGCAGGGCAGACCCCGCAAACCGACCGCTGCCGCATACCGTACCGTACGCCCAACCGATCAGGAAGGCAGAAACCAATGGTCTCTCGTATCTACGTGGAGAAGAAACCCGGGTTCGACGTCGAGGCTCAGCAGCTCAAGGGCGAGCTGACCGAGATTCTCGGCATCAAGGGCATCGAGGCCCTGAGGATCATCAACCGCTACGACGTCGAGGGCATCGACGAGGAGCTTTTCCGCTCCTGCGTGCCGACCGTCTTTAGCGAGCCCCAGGTCGATGTGACCTACGACGAGCTCCCCGCAAGCGATGGCGCCGTCTTTGCCGTCGAATTCCTGCCTGGCCAGTTTGACCAGCGCGCCGACTCCGCCAGCGAGTGCGTGCAGCTCATCAGCCAGGGCGAACGCCCCGCCGTGCGTTCTGCCAAGGTCTATATGATCTCGGGCGCCCTGGACGAGGCCGCCATCGAGGCCATCAAGCACTACGTGGTGAACCCCGTCGAGGCGCGCATCGCCTCGCTCGACCTGCCCGAGACGCTGTACATGGAGACACCCGAGCCCCAACCCGTCGAGGTGCTCGACGGCTTCCGCGAGCTCGACGAGGCCGGCCTTGCCGCCTTTATCGCCAATCGCGGCCTTGCCATGGACGAGGCGGACATTGCCTTCTGCCAGCAGTACTTCCGCGATGAGGATCGCGACCCCACCATCACCGAGATCCGCGTGATCGACACCTATTGGTCCGACCACTGCCGCCACACCACCTTCGGCACCGTCCTAGACGACGTGACGATCGACGACGCCGTGGTGCAGCAGGCCTTCGACCGCTACATGGAGATGCGCCACGAGCTCGGTCGCGACGCCAAGCCCGTCTGCCTCATGGACATGGGCACCATCGGCGCCAAGTACCTCAAGAAGACCGGCGTCATGACCGATGTCGATGAGTCCGAGGAGATCAACGCCTGCACCGTCAAGGTAAAGGTCGATGTCGATGGCGAGGACCAGGACTGGCTGTTCCTCTTTAAGAACGAGACCCATAACCACCCGACCGAGATCGAGCCCTTCGGCGGTGCCGCCACCTGCGTGGGCGGCGCCATCCGCGACCCGCTCTCGGGCCGCAGCTACGTGTACCAGGCCATGCGCGTCACCGGCGCCGGAGACCCCACCGTCCCCGTGTCCAAGACGCTCGAGGGCAAGCTGCCGCAGCGCAAACTCGTGACCACCGCTGCCGCCGGCTACTCCAGCTACGGCAACCAGATCGGTCTTGCCACCGGCCAGGTCAACGAGCTCTATCACCCCGGTTACGTGGCCAAGCGCATGGAGGTTGGCGCTGTCGTGGGCGCTACCCCGGCAAACCACGTTCGTCGCGAGTGCCCCGCCCCCACCGACAAGATCATCCTGCTGGGTGGCCGCACCGGCCGTGACGGCATCGGTGGCGCCACCGGTTCCTCCAAGACCCAGAACACCGAGTCCATCGAGACGTCGGGTGCCGAAGTCCAGAAGGGCAACGCCCCGGTCGAGCGCAAACTGCAGCGTCTGTTCCGCCGCGGCGATGCCTGCCGTCTGATCAAGCGCTGCAACGACTTTGGCGCCGGCGGCGTCTCGGTCGCCGTGGGCGAGCTTGCCGACGGCCTGTATGTCGACCTTGATACCGTGACCAAGAAGTACGACGGCTTGGACGGCACCGAGCTCGCCATTTCCGAGTCCCAGGAGCGCATGGCCTGCGCCGTCGCCGACGGTGACGTCGAGGAGTTCATGGGCTACGCCGCCGAGGAGAACCTGGAGGCAACCGTCATCGCCGAGGTTACCGCCGAGCCGCGCATGCGCATGGCCTGGAACGGCGTCGCCATCGTCGATCTGTCCCGCGAGTTCCTCAATTCCAACGGTGCGCCCAAGCACCAGGTCGCCCACGTCTGCGCCCGCAGCGTGTGGCAGCCCAGCTGGGCCGGCACCACGCTTGCCGAGCGCATGACCTCGCTCGTCACCGACCTCAACGTCGCCTCCAACAAGGGTCTTTCCGAGCGCTTTGACTCCACCATCGGCGCCGCGACCGTGCTCATGCCCTTTGGCGGCAAGACGCAGCTCACTCCGAGCTCTGCCATGGTCGCTAAGTTCCCCGTGGACGGCGAGACCACCACGGCGAGCGCTATGGCATGGGGCTTCAACCCCTACCTGATGGAGGCCGACCAGTTTGCAGGCGCCTACCTGTCCGTGGTCGAGTCCATCGCCAAGCTCGTTGCCGCCGGCTTTGAGCACAAGCGCGCTTACCTCTCCTTCCAAGAGTACTTTGAGCGTCTGCGCACCGAAGCCGAGCGCTGGGGCAAGCCCATGGCAGCCGTCCTGGGCGCCCTTATGGCCCAGGTCGACCTGGGTGCCGGCGCCATCGGCGGCAAGGATTCCATGAGCGGCTCGTTTGAGGACGAGGCCGGCGAGCTCAACGTTCCGCCGACCCTGATCAGTTTCGCTGTCGCCGTGGGCAAGGCGGCCCGCGCCGTCTCCCCCGAGTTCAAGGGTCTCACGCATCGCGTCGTCCGTATCGCCCCCGCCACCTATGGCGAGGACTACCGTCCCGATGCCCAGCAGCTGCTCGCCGCATTTGACGCCGTCGAGGCACTCACCGCCACCGGCGACGCCCTGGCCGTCTCCACGCCCGGCTACGGCTGCGGCGCCGAGAGCCTCTTTAAGATGTGCGTCGGCAACCAGATCGGTATCGAGCTTGCCGAGGATGTGGACGTGGAGAGCCTCTTCACCCCGCTCTATGGCAGCTTTATCGTCGAGCTTGCCGAGGATGCCGAGCTGCCCGAGGTCGCCGACGGCGTTGTCGTCGAGCCCCTGGGCACCACCGTCGAGGGTTATGTCATCGATACCGGCTCCGAGGTCATCGAGCTCTCCGAGCTCCAAGAGGCCTGGGAGAGCGGCATCGAGGGCGTCTTTGCCTACCGCAGCGCCGGCGAGACTGCCAAGGTCGAGACCATCGACTTCCGTGCCAAGGATATCCACGTGTACAGCGGCGCCAAGATCGCCCGCCCGCGCGTGATCATCCCCGTGTTCCCCGGCAACAACTGCGAGTACGATAGCGCCCGTGCCTTCCGCGCCGCCGGCGCCGAGGCCGACACCTTCGTGATCAACAACCTCACGCCCGAGGCCGTCGCCGAGAGCACCCACGAGCTTGCCCGCCGCATCCGTGCAAGCCAGATCGTCATGATCCCCGGCGGCTTCTCGGGCGGCGACGAGCCCGATGGCTCCGCCAAGTTCATCACGGCGTTCTTCCGCGCTCCCGAGGTCACCGAGGCAGTCCGCGACCTGCTCAAGGCCCGCGACGGCCTGATGCTGGGCATCTGCAACGGCTTCCAGGCCCTGATCAAGCTCGGTCTGGTGCCCTACGGCGACATCGTCGACGCCACGCCCGATGCGCCCACGCTGACGTTCAACACCATCGGTCGCCATCAGAGCCGTCTGGTGCGCACCCGCATCTCGTCCAACCTGTCCCCGTGGCTGTCTCAGTGCAGCCTGGACGACCCCTACACCGTCGCCATCAGCCACGGCGAGGGTCGCTTTGTCGCCAATGACGAGGTGCTCGCCCAGCTGATCGCCAACGGCCAGGTCGCCACGCAGTACGTGGGCGAGGACGCCAAGCCCAGCATGGATCTTTCCGTCAACCCCAACGGCTCCGCACTCGCCATCGAGGGCATCACGAGCCCCGACGGCCGCGTTCTGGGCAAGATGGGCCATGCCGAGCGTCGCGGCGACAACCTGTACCGCAATGTGCCCGAGCATGTCCCCGGCGATAAGTTCATGCCGATCTTTGAGAGCGGCGTAGCCTACTTCGCCTAAACCTTTCCCATCGGGTACAATCCCCTCGGGTAACAACACCCGCCACCGGCACGCCCGGTGGCGGGTTCTTTTTTGCTTCGCGCATACAGGAAGGACATCATGGAAAGCCGCAAGCCGTATCTCGCCACCCTGCCCGGACTCATCCTGGGCTGCCTCGTCTGCTGCGCACTCTGGGGGTCGGCTTTCCCCTGCATCAAGATCGGCTACGAGCTGTTTGGCATCCCCGCGCATGATAGCGCCTCGCAGCTGCTCTTCGCGGGTCTGCGCTTTACGCTTGCCGGTACCCTGGTTATCGTTGGGATGAGCGCGGCTCAGCGCCGTCCCCTCATTCCGCGCGCTCGCGACATCAAGCCCATCTTTGTCTTGTCGCTCTTCCAGACTATCGGGCAGTACTTCTTTTTCTATCTGGGACTCTCGCGCGCCAGCGCCATGTCGAGCTCCATCATCGAAGCCAGTGCCAACTTCCTTGCAATCCTCTTTGCCGCCCTGGCGTTTCACACCGAGAAGCTCAATACGGCCAAGGTACTTGGCTGTGTGCTGGGCTTTGCCGGTGTAGCACTCGTCAACCTTTCGAGCGCGGATGGCACCTTTGGCTTTGCGCTCGACGGCGAGGGCTTTATCCTGGCTTCCACGGTTGCGGGCGCCCTATCGACCTGCCTCATTGGCATCTTCTCGCGCGAGCATGACGGCGTTCTGCTCGCCGGCTGGCAGTTTTTAGTCGGAGGTTTGGTCCTTACCGCCATCGGGTTTTTGATGGGCGGCGCGCTCTCCCCCACCGCGATCATCCCCGCCATCGCGCTCATTATCTATATGGCACTCATTTCCGCCGTCGCGTACTCGCTGTGGTCCCGCCTGCTCGCCGTCAACCCCGTCAGCCGCGTTTCGGTCTTTGGCTTTATGAACCCGGTCTTTGGCGTAGCGCTAAGCGCGCTGCTGCTCGGCGAGGGTGCTGGCACGAGCCCCGTTACCGTCATTGTGGCCCTGCTTCTGGTCTGCGGCGGTATCATCATTGTCAACAAGCCTCAAAAGGCCTGACAAACCAGGCCTTTGCGTATGTCGCGCTTGCAACGGGCGTTCGCGTGGTCGCCCCTCATTTTCTAGCGAATCTGGATGCCGGCTTTCTTCTTTTCATGTTTTACGCGGTAGAGTTCCGCATCGGCAGCGCGAAGCAAGTCTTGCCAGGTATCGACACCATCACCAACCCGCGCATAGCCGATGGACATCCGCAACAGATACGGCACCTCGGCGCGCACGAGCTCGTCGTTGATTGCCGCACACAGACATATGATGTCCTGCTCCGTAGTCGCCTTTTGGAGCACTACAAACTCATCGCCGCCATAGCGTGCGATAAAGCCACCAGACGCCGAACAGACATCTTTGAGCACCGTGGAGATGACCTGAAGAGCATAGTCGCCCTCAACATGTCCATGGTGATCGTTAATCTGCTTAAAGCCATCGGCGTCCATCATAAGCAGATACACATCTTTGGCCTGATCCATATTCGAGAAGATCGACAGCATATAGGTCTCAAAGCGGTTGCGATTGTTGAGACCGGTCAACGGGTCGGTCGAGATCAGCTGCTCCTGACAAACAATGTAGAGCTGCAACATACTTAACATGATGCCAACACTAAGGCAGGGACCCGAATAAAAGACCTGAAAGACACCGGCCACCAAGGCCGGAATGGCGAAAAATGCCAAGGTTTGATAGATGGCCTTCTTTTGCAGGCTCTCGACCTTGCGAGATTGTATAAACGCATGCAGGGACGTATATATAACGTAGCAGTAGCTGACGATGGGCTGGATCATATAGACAAAACCGCGACGATACACGCCCTGTGCATCGATATAGAACAGGGCATGCGTCCAGCAGCTGGTAAACGCCAGTACGACTACCAGCGCCGCAGGCAGCGTTACAAGCGCCACTCTAGAGCGCGCGGTCAAAAGGCGAGAACCCTGCACCGTCTCGGAATAGATAAACCAAATAAGGCACGCGGCGGCAAAGAGCGAAAACGAAACCGCGTTGGAAATCCAGTTGGCAGCAATGCCCAGCGTGCCGCCCACACCGTCCGAAAGCGTCCAGATTATATCGAATAACATGTACGCGGCAGAGGTGTAGCCGAGCGTACTAAACAATAACTGCTGGGTACTCGAGAACAAGGAGTGGCGACTTCGCGCGGCAAGCCCGATAAGAACAATCATGCATAGCAGGAATATCTCGATCTTGAGTGCCTTAACCACTAGACGCCATCCCTTCAATATCCAAGTGGTCAGAATCGCCCGATTCGTGCCTGGGCAATAAACACCCCTACTCCGCAGGGGTATAGGGAATAATAGCAGAGCGCCCGAACGTCACTGCAAGACAGCTCTCGTTCGGGCGCCCATACGGCGCGAATTGCACACGCCGGCTTGATTGACTCGCGTCGACGATTACTCGCCGTCGATGTCGGTCGCGACGGCCTCCTCAATAGCCTCGACGCCTTCGACCGACAGATCCTCTTCGCCGTGGCAGAACTTCTTATCGACCCAGCCGGTCAGAATCGGGGCCATGATGGCCGTGATGATGACGGCGGTGGCGATCTGCGCATACGCGGTGGGCGCAAGCTCGGCATAGCGCGGCGCGACCTCAGCAAGAGCAACCGGCGTGGTCATAGCCGTGCCGGCGATGGTGGAGCAAGCAACGGCGGCCTTGCCGTTGCCGCCGCACAAGCGCTCGAAGGCAAAGGTGATGGGGCCAACGATAAAGAGGGTGATGAGGCCCAACAGAATGCCCGAGATGCCGCCGGTGATGAAGCTCGAAAGGCTCATGGACGCACCGAGCTGAAATCCGATGACGGCAATCGCAGGATTGGCACCGGGAACCAGCAGGTTCTTGATAAACGGGAACAGGTTGCCCAGAACCATGCCGATAACGAGTGGCAAGATGGAGCCGATAATGGTGCCAATGGGAATGTTGGCGAGGCCGGAAACACCGAGGATGATCATCGTGACGGCGGGGCCGGCCGTAAAGAACAGGATACCGACGGCGCCCTGCTCAGACTCATCGCCGAACTCGCCCATGATGCCCGTATAGAGCGCCATGTTGCAAAACGTGATGCCGCCGATGATAGACACGGAACTCAGACCCAGGAAGCTGTCGTTAAAGAAATATGCCACGCCCAGGCCGAGAGCCGCTGCGACGACCAGCTTGGGAATCAGCACGACGATGCCGGTCTTGATAGCGCCCGGCGTGGACTTAAAGCTGATGCCGGCGCCCACAAACAGCAGGATCGCGGCGACGATGGTATTGGAGCCACCGCGGCAGGCAGCCGTAAAGAAGCCGCCGATCTCAAAAACCTGCGGGCAGAAGGTATTGAGCAGAAGGCCGACGATCATCGGGTAGATCATGATGTCGCCCGGGATACGCGGGACCTTGATTTTCTTTTGCTCGTTGGCGGTTGCTTCCTGTGCCATGAAACCCCCATTTCCGTTGACGGAACACAAAAGACAACGTCACACTTTGCTACAGTAAAATCTGAACATGGTACCAGAAGAAGCAGACCGACTCGGTGAGAAATTCAATTCACCGGACAGAAGCGGGGTGAGCAGGAGGGACAACCCGTTCGCGGCCCTATATAAGGCTCAAGACGATATAGAACACGATTCCCGAGACGCAGCACCACAGCATCGACTTTGTCTTGATTGCCACCGCCACGACGCCGGCAGCCGCAATCCAGGGAACCAAGGCAGGCCAGAGTCCCGCGTCGAACGCGCCGGGGCTCACCAAGTCGTTGGCGACCAGCGCGGCAAAGGCAGCGGGCGGGATATAACCCAGGGCCTCGGTAATGCGGGGCGACAGCGTTCTCCCGCGCAAGGCGAACGCCGGCGCGATGCGAAAGAACGCGATAGCAGCCCACGATGACAGCCACAGAACCAAGAACTCGTTAACGGGCATCGCGGGCACCTCTTCCGTCAAATACGGCATCGCACGCCAGCGCAATGGCAATGCCGACCACGACGCTTGCCGGCACGGCAATATTCGTGAGGCCCAAGAACTTGCATACGGCGACGGACACCGCGCCCGAAACCGCCGCGACAACGTTGCCGCGCGACAGCCGCTGCGAAAAGAGTAGACAGATAAAGAGCGACGTGCAGACGAAACTCGCAATAGCGGTGGGAACATCGGCAACGGCACCGGCGATGGCACCCATCGTGCACGAAGCGCCCCATGTCGCGATGAGGATCACGTTGAGCACGAAGGATTCGCGCGGGCCCCAATCCTCCCCCTCAACCAGCTTGGCAAGCGAGATGCCGTATGCCTCCTCGGTGAGCGTCGCGGCAACAGCCAGCGTCTGACGCTTCGAGGCGCCCGCCAGATGGGGTGCGATCGATGCCGAATAAAGTGCAAAGCGCGATGAGATGGCGGCGACGCTCGCGATAATCGAAGGTGCCGGTACGCCCGCCAGCCAAAGATTGCAGATCATAAACTGGCCGCTGCCCGTCACAAACGTGCTGCTCAGAGCAAAGACCATCCAGGGCTCCATTCCCGTCTGCCCCATGATCATTCCGCACGGCGCGCCTATCGCAACATAGGTAAGCATCACCGGCCAGACGGTTCTAACGATTTTGAGCACCATACGCTTCTCATCCTGACAAGGTCTCCGAGCCGCATGTAGCGACACGGCAGAATCATCATCCGACAGCAACCGAGTTCACCTACAATTGCCACCGGATCGAAAGACACAACTTTTTAGGAAGTCATTATGACAGCTATCGATCGAGACCGGGCGCGCGCGGCCTTCAAAAGCTACACCGATGCCTACGACGCCACCAATCCACGCATCGCGCTCAAAATCGAGCATACGTACCACGTGGCCGAGGCATGCGATGCCGTAGCGCGCGAGCAGGGCTGGTCGTCAGAAGATATTGACCTGGCATGGCTTTGCGGCCTGCTACACGATATGGGCCGCTTTGAGCAGCTGCGGCGCTGGGACACCTTTAAGGACGCCGAGAGCATGAGCCATGCGGCGCTGGGCATCGAGGTCCTCTTTGGCGAGAATCCCGCCGATGCACCCGCCGTAACGAGCATCCGCGACTTTATCGATGACCCGGCAGAAGATGAGCTCATCCGAGCGAGCATTGCCTATCACAGCGATTTCCGTCTACCCTCGCAGCTCGACGAGCGCACGCGGAGCTTCTGCGATATCGTGCGCGATGGTGACAAGATCGACATTATGCGCACCATCGCCGACAGCACCGTCGACACCATCCTCAAGGTTGATGAGGACACATTTCTCGCCAGCCGGTTCTCGACACCGGCACTCACCGCCTTTGACGAGCATCGCTGCGTCGCGCGTGACGAGCGCAACGAGCCGGCGGACTACCTGGTGGGGCTCATCTGCTTTATGTTTGAGCTCGTCCATCCGGCAAGCCGTGCGCTGGCGCGCGAACAGGGCGATATCTACCGCCTGCTCGACGCACCCTTTGGCATTACGCGCCCCTTTACCAATCCCACCACGCAAGCGACCTGGGAGTGCCTAAAGGACGAGCTGCGCCGCTGGCTGGCAAGCGCTTAGCACTCGAGCTGAGCCAGCAACTCCTCAACGACCTCGACGGCGTTTCCAACAACCTTGTACTGGGCGGCGCCAAAGATGGGGGCATCCGGGTCCTCATTGATGGCGATAATGCGCTCCGCCCCACCGATGCCGGCGAGATGCTGGATAGCACCCGAGACACCGATGCTCACGAGGAGCTTGGGCGAGACCGATACACCCGTCTGGCCAATTTGATGGCGATACTCCAGCCAGCCGGCCTCCACCACGGGGCGCGTGCAGCCAAGCTCGGCACCCAGAGCCTCGGCAAGCTTTCGCATCAGCGGTAGGTTTTTCTTCGAGCCAATGCCGCGGCCCACCACGACCAGACGCTCGGCATCGGCAATTGAGGCCTGCCGTCCCCACTCCTCGGCGGGAATCGAGATCTCGACACGGGCCTTAACGTCATCCGCAAGCACTACCTGAGCAATCGTGCCGGAGCGGCTATAGTCAAACTCGGGCGCCTTAAAGATGCCGGAGCGCACCGTTGCCATCTGAGGACGGTGGTTGGGGCAGATAATGGTGGCCATCAGGTTGCCGCCAAACGCCGGGCGCGTCTGCTGCAGCAAGCCCGTCTCCACATCCATCGAAAGCACGGTGCAGTCGGCCGTGAGGCCCGTCTGCAGGCGCACGGCAACGCCAGGCGCCAGCTCGCGACCAAAGGCGGTCGCGCCGTACAGAATTGCCTCGGGCTTGCGCTCGGCTACCAAATCGCAGATCAGCCGGGCGTAGACCTCCGCATCGTTCTGGCACAGGCGCTCGTCGCGACAGACTAGGACCTCGTCCGCACCGGCACAAACCAGGTGTTCGAGGTCCCCGAGCGAGCCCTCGGGGCTCATGCCGACCAGTGCCACCAGACGGCGGCCGCGGGCATCGGCAAGCTCGCGCCCCTTGCCCATGAGCTCGTAGGCCACAGGAGCCACAGCATCGTGCTCGTCAGTTTGCACGAAGACCCAAATGTCTCGATACGCGTCAAGGTCTACCGCACCGGTGGCCCCATCGCGCTCGATCGAGATGGCGTTGACGGGGCAGGCGTCGACGCACCCGCCGCACAGGATACAGCCGTCGGTTACGCGGGCGCAGCGATTGGGGCGCTCACCCTCCACCACAATGCCGCCCGAGGCGCAGGCGCGAACGCAGCGACCGCAGCCGATACAGGCTTCGCTAGCGATAATCAGTCCGCTCATCTATGCCATCCCCTCGATAATCTTGGCAAGCTTTGCCGCCTGCTCGGACGCCGTTCCCTCAACGGCCTCGCACGTTTGGTCACGATCGGGCACAAACGATCGCACGACCTGCGTCGGTGATCCGGCAAGGCCGCAACGCGAGGGATCGGCGTTTACGTCGGCAGCGCTGGCCACGCGCACGTCTGCATCCTCGGCCGCGCGAATACCGGCAATACTCGGCATGCGCAGCTGGCCAATCTCCTTGGCGGTCGTCATCGCACACGGCATCTCCAGGTACACCGTCTCCTCGCCGGCATCGCAGCCGTGGACGAGCGCCAGCGAGCCACACGTCGTAAATCCCGCGCTCTGCACACAGCTCACGTCGGTCACGCAGGGGATCTCAAAGGCGCCGGCCAGCTCGGGGCCGATCTGGGCCGTATCGCCGTCCACTGCCATCTTGCCGCAGATGAGCAGGTCAAAGTCCTCATCGAGTGCCTCGATGCCGCATTTGAGGGCATAGGTGGTGGCTAGGGTATCGGCGCCCGCAAAGGCTCGGTCGGTCAGCAGCAGCGCGTCGTCGGCACCGCGGGCGATGCAGTCGCGCAGCAGCGATTCGGTCGCGGGGATGCCCATCGACACCACCGTCACACGCACGTCCATGCCAAAGCCGATAAAGTCGTCCTTCAGCGCTAGCGCACATTCGAGGGCACTTGCATCGAAGGGATTAATGACCGCCTGCTTACCATCACGCACGATAGTATTGGTCTTGGGGTCCATCTTGACCTCGGTGCTTCCGGGCACCGCCTTGACGCACACCACCATATGGAAATCACTCATCTTCACGCGCCCCCTTTCTAGACGAGTTCATCCAAGAGCTTCTCCGTAAACAGGTTGCCGCGACCCAGCTGGCCGGCAGGATCGAGCTGGAGTTTGAGACGCGCCGACTCGACCATGGCCTCGTGGCCGTACATCGTCTCCAAGAAGCCCGCCTTGATCTTGCCGACGCCGTGCTCGGCAGAAACGGCACCGCCCATGGCCGTGACCTCGGAAGCCCACTGGGCAAAGAGTTCTCCACCACGACGGTAGTCTTGCGCATCGCGCGGCAGGATGTTCACATGCAGATGGTTGTTCCCGATGTGTCCCCAGGCAGCAGACTCAAGCCCGCTTTCGGCCAGCGTGCGGCGATAGAGGGCCATGACATCGGCAAGGCGCACATTGGGCACCGACATATCCGATCCCAGCTTGGTAATGGTGGGGTCGATGCGGCGACGCTCGTCAATGAGCATGTTGACACTCTCGGGGACCGCGTGGCGGAAGAACCGCTGGCATTCGCGATCGACTTCGGTGCGCGCGACCCATGTCGCATCGTCGCGGCCGCCCGCAAGCTCCAAAACCCATCCCAGGTGGTACAGCTCCTCGGTCGCCTGCGCCTCGTCGTCGCAGTCGAGCTCCACGTAGACACAGACCTTTGCCTCGTCGTCGAGCGCCGGCAGCGAGGCAAACGCCGTCGACTGCTCGCGCTGGCGACGTAGGATATCCAGGGCGCCAGCATCGAAGTACTCGATGGCAGCCGCATGGGACAGGACAGGGCGCACGGAATCGGTAAAGGACACCGCCTTGTCCTCGCTATCGAAAAAGCAACTCACACCCCATACGACCGAAGGTGCCGCCTGCAGGGCGATCTCGAGCTCGGTGACAACGCCGAGCGTGCCGCACGCGCCGATAAAGAGGTCGATGGCGTCCATATCGTCCGCAACAAAATAACCCGAGGCATTTTTGGTCTTGGGCATGGTGTAGTCAGGAAGATCGAGCTCGAGTGTACGGCCCGCTGCCGTCACGAGCGACAGGTGGCGGCCCTGGGCAAAAGCCTCGCCGCGCTGAAGCTCAAGCAAATCGCCATCAGCCAGTGCGACGTGGAGTCCCGTGATATGCGGGCGCATGGGGCCGTAAGCGTAGCTGCGGGCGCCGGAGGCGTTGCATGCCGCCATGCCGCCCAGACAGGCAGATGCCTCGGTGGGATCGGTGGGAAAGAACTGCTCGGGGGACTCTTGGAACTCCTCGTAGGCCTCAAGCGATGCCTGGTCCCAACCAGCGGTCGGCAGTACCTTCTTGCTCAGCTGCTTACGCAGCTCCGAGAGCACAACGCCCGGCTCCACGCGCAGCAGAAATTTGCCTTGTTCATCGCGGCGAAGGCCCAAGTAGCGATTCATACGGGAAGTATTGAGGATATGCCCACCGTGGGGCACGGCACCGGCGGCAAGGCCGGTTCGGGCGCCCTGAACCGTTACCGGGACACGCTCGGCATGGAGCGTTTCCAAAATGGCACGGACCTCGTCTTCCGTTGTCGGAAACGAGATGCTCGATGCTTCGCCCGATGCGCGAGATTCATCGCGGCCATACTCCTCGAACTCGTCGGTGAAGGGTTTGATGGTTGCAGACACGCGAACTCCCCCTTTAGCTAACTACAGTGTTTGCAGGGAGATGTTACCGCATCGTTTCGTCGACGTGTTCGAGACCGTCTCCATAATTGGCGATTTTTACGTTTGTGCAATTCGGCGAACGGCAAGGCTTCCTCGGCAGACGATGCTTTTGACACATATCGCCCCGCCGTCGCCGACCGCTCGATTGTCGCTCGAAAAAAGTTGAAGTAATTTTTCCACCTTTTACCTGCGGAGATGTCAATCCGTCAAGCATTTGGTCAGAAATTGGTCAAGTAGCGGCTGATACGGTCGGCGTCGACAGCCAAAACCGATAGAAGTTTTGGCCCCAGAAGCAGGGAGGTTCCCATGGCATATTACTGGCCCCAGTACGGCGTCGCCATCGAGGTCGACGACGATCCCTATCTCCTGCCTTTCGACGAAGAGGCGTTCCCCGATACGGCGGTCTACCACGTCACCACCGATGTTATCTGCGACCCCGAGTCGTTCTCGGCGCTCGCCCACCACATCGCGCGTATCCACGACATCGAGCTCCCTCGCGACTTCGACGAGCTCATCTACTCGCGCCGCCTGATGCTCCACATGCTCTTTGGAGCGGACCCGTCCACGTTCGCACGTGTCTATACCACCAAGGACGCCGCATGAGTGCGAAGAAGCCGCCCCGCCTCGCAGGTCTGGGGCGTCGCAAGAAACTCGTCGTTGTCTGCCTGGCTATCGTCTGCGCCCTCATCGCCGTAGGGCTATACGTCTGGCAGTCGCAGCCCGTGCCCGAAGCGGGCGCCTCAGTCACGACGGCAGAGGGTAAATCGCGCCAAGAAATCCAAGATGAGCTCGATGCCATCGTCCGCGACAACATGATGACGATTTCGGTCGCGCCGGTCGCTCAGCTGCAGGAGAACGGCAAGCTGCGCGTCAACGTGCAAAACGTCCAAGACAATAAATTTCCCCAGCGATTCCGCGTCATCCAAAACGACGAGACCATGTACGAATCCGGTGTGGTCGAGACCGGCAAGACAATCGAGACGTGCCCCGCCGGCGACATCAAAGAAGGCGAGGCGTACATCGAGATCCAGGCACTCGATGCCAAGACCCTCGACTGCCACGGCAATCCGACACGCGTCAAGGTGCGGGTTGAGCAAACCGAGAACTAGCTTTTCCGGCCGACGCGGCACCGCACGCAATTCACCAGCATTCGTCCAATCATCGCGGGGACGGCCCGCGGCGAATAGAAAGGAACGACCATGGACATCACCAGGAACATGAGCGGAGCCAGAGCGCTCGTCGTGGGCGCAGGGCTCGCGCTCGCGCTCGCAATGGGCGCCGCCCCGACGCCAGCTCTGGCAGCCGGGCGCGTTGGAACCACGAAAGTAATGGTCAGGACCGAGATCGACAACGTTGAGTTCAAAGTTCCGACGGTTATTCCCTTCGTCGCCAAGGCCGACGGCACGCTTCAGGGCCCCTCAGAAGACGCGACCACCATCGACAATCATTCGGCCTACGGCATCCATGTCACCAACATGAAGATCGACGCCATGAACACCTGGACCATTGTTGCCGACGCCAAGGCCGGAACCGCACAGAACTCCATCGACTTTAAGGTCGGCCCCGACGGCGCACTCCAGAACGCCAGCGCCGCAATGCAGGAGACGGGCCTCGATCTTTCCAAGAACGCAGCCTTCGACATGGGCTACCAGGGCATGCCCGGCGGCACGGACAAAATTAAGCTCAAGACAAGCGGAAACGTCGCCCGCGTCACGCGCGACATCTTCCGCGTAACCGGCGAAGGCGATCAGGTTGCAACGATCACCTGGACGGTCGAGCCCGGTGCGCACACGGCATAAGGCCGTCGCCCTGGCCGCCGCCGTCAGCATCCTAGCGTTTGGGCCAGCCATGGCCTTTGCCCAGCAAGAACAGGCACAGGCCGCCACGCAAGTGACGGTCGATCTCTCGGAGCTCGACCGCGGCAACTGCAAGGAACCGTTGGCGCAGACAGGCGACAGACGATGGCTCTTGGCAGTAGGTGCCACAGCAGCAGGCGCGGGGACCGCCGGCCTCGGTCTGCACATCAAACACAGCCAGAAACAAAACACGGATAGGCCGCACTAAATTAGCTAAGGAGACCCCATGGCATCGAAGAACCTTTTGCCCGTCGTCGCACTCTGCGGCGCGCTCGCAACCGGAACGCCTGTCGCCGCTTGGGCGACTCCCGTCATGGCAGACTCCTTACCAGCAGCCCTAAGTTCCGCCCCAAATCCGTCGAGCGCCATTGCGTGCAAGCGTTTTTCGATCGCACAGGCCGCGATCTCAACCTCGGGATGCCTTCGTCGTAATACGGACGGCTCGATAGTCGTGGATATCAATCGTTCGAACAAGGCAAACGGCTCCCAGGCGGGGTGCGCCGTCTGCACGTGGCGCTCGGTTGTGCTCGATGCAGATGGCGATCCATGCAATTTAGAGCTGCGCATCGACATCGCTTCGGTCGATGACTCGGCGAACGGAACGAAGGTCGCCTTTGACGGCGCGTTTTTCGAGAAAGGAGGCGGTATATGTCTGGGCTGCGCCGCCGCGAATGCAGACGACACGCAGCCCACCCTCTCATTCACGGCATCGTTGCGGCTGGCCAAAGCCGGCACCGATGCCATCGCGGCGGGAGAAACGTCCCTGTTGTTCTACGCCGCCAGCACCAAAGATACAGACGCTCATTTCGAGAAGCCAGCCGGATCACTCAGCCTTACACGAGGGATAGAGGCAGGCCCTATTGAAATCGATGCCCACGCGCAAAGCAGGCAACGCATTCTTGCCGATCCGGCGCTTCTCGAAATGGAGTGGAACGGATCCGGAGCCATCGGAATTCTCCCCTCCGCGCTTGACGCCAAGACGCTCCCCTCAAACGACGAACCCATCAACGCAACCATACAAGAAGAGAGCGCGGACAAGGAAGCGGGTGCGGGCGACACGTCATCGCCGACAAACAGCATCCCAGCTTCTTTCGAAGCACCGAATGAGCCCGCTACCGATCAAAACGATCCCGAGCTCGCGGACAGTCTGGGGCTTGCTGATCCTCAAGAAATCGATGAAGGTAACTGCTGCGTGTTTGCCGCGCTCGACCACACGGAGGTCATCGACGCTGCAAGCATCGAAGTTGCCGCCGCCAATCAGCCCGTCCGCAAGTCGGCCATCATCGCATTTCCTAAATCCATCGAAGTCGTCTTTTTGCCATCGGGCGAGGTCGTGGCCCCAACACTGCTCACCTTGTTGGGCGCCAAGAATACTCGAAACGAAATTAAAAAGGTCACGGTTGTCGACCCTGCAACCACCGCTAAATTGCGCCTATACGCCGTTGCCCCAGACGGAGGCAAGACCTTGGAATTCGATGGCGACACACTCCTAGCCTGGCGACGTCTGGACATTATGCAAGACGTCTCGTATCAGATCGAACTCGAAGGGTTTGATCGTACCCGCGATGCCAATATCATCGCCGCGGCTATTGAATCCCCACAGCGGCTTATGACACTGCGCTTTGACTACTATCCCTATGTCCCGACAACCACCTGAGGCTTAAATACTGCGCGTCGTTGCTAATACCACTTATATAACGTATTAGATGAGTCGCGATGTGTCTCGCATTCCATTCTGCTACGATTGCCACGTTGGCATCAATACAGGAGGGCTCATGCCGGGCTTGGGAACAATCATCAACGTTGTCCTTTTAGTTGCGGGCGGTCTTTTGGGATTAGCGGGCGGTCGCTTTATCACACCGCGTATCCAAGACACGCTCATGAAAGCGTCGGGGCTGTGCGTCCTGTTTATCGGCCTGGGCGGCACCATGCAAAAGATGCTCATCATCGATGGAAAGGCGCTGGTGACCACCGGTACCACCATGCTCATCGTCTCATTTGCGCTCGGTTCGCTCATCGGCGAGGCCATCAACTTGGAGGCCGCCATTGAGAACCTTGGCGAATGGCTCAAGCGCAAAACCGGCAGCGAGGGCGATAACGAGTTCACCAACGCTTTTGTCTCGACTTCACTCACCGTGTGTATCGGCGCCATGGCCATTGTGGGATCGATTCAGGACGGCCTGCTCGGCGACTGGTCAACGCTTGCCCTCAAGGGCGCACTGGACTGCATCATCGTCTGCACCATGACGGCCTCACTTGGCCGCGGCTGCATCTTTTCCGCCCTGCCCGTCGCCGTGTTCCAGGGGACGATCACGCTGTTTGCCGGTGCACTCTCCCCCATCATGACCACGGTAGCCCTCGACAGCCTTTCGCTCGTAGGCTCCATGCTCATCTTCTGCGTCGGCGTCAACCTTATCCGTCCTCAGACCTTCCGCACTGCCAATATGCTTCCCTCCGTCATCATCGCCGTCATCTACGCCCTCCTGTTCTAAATCTATCTACGTAGCGGTATCTCGAACATCTGTTTGATGCTGTGCTATGATATGAGGTCACCGTAGCTGCGTTCGAGAGGAGGAGCGGTGGCCGACCAGGACATCAAGATGCTCATCGAGCGCATTATGGCCGAGGCTCGGACCCATCAGTCCGCCCGCTTCTCAAACGAAATCTACGCAGACGAGCCGATTCTCAAGACCGGCCGACAGATGCAGAACTTCCTCCCCGACCAATACCGCAAGATGCGTGAGATATCGCGTTGGCAAGAAGACCCAAAGGGCGGCGCGGGCCGTTGGCTTTCGGAAGCCGAACTTTTCTACCGCCAAGGCCTGCTGATGTCCGACTTTGAGGACGACTGTCCCTACAACGGCACCTTTAAGTCGTACTTTCCCACCTACAACGCCATGAGCGACCGGCAGTTGCGCGGCTACTTTACCTGGCGTGCCCAAGTGCGCCGCGGGAATATCGAGGAGACATCGACCTCGTTTGCCTTCTTGTATCTCTACGAGCTGATCTGCGGCATTGGCGTAGATGACCCACTCGATGGTTTTAACAAGATCAAGGCTTTTTGGGATGTCTATCGCGCCTTCGAGCCCGGCATCGACCGGTTTGCGCGCGTGTGGCTGCAGGACTACGCCGTGTTCCACGGGCTCGACCCCAAGCTGCTTCGTGACTCTAAAACCGTCATGTTCGATAACGCCCTTATCGAGCTGCGGCGCGCGGCACGAGACCTTGTACCAGCACCGGCACCGTCGGACCAGGCGCCCAAGCGTCGCAAGGCCTCCGAGCCCACGCTCCCCCTTCCGCCCGACGAGGCGCGCGAGGAACGACTCATGGCCGCCATCAATGCCCTCTCCACGTACAACCTAAGTAACTCGCGGCTCGACCGCAGCCACCACCGCGATCTGCGCCACGTGGCGTGCGCCGCGTATGTCCGCATGGCGCGCTACTATGACACGCACCGAAAGACCGGCATCGTGGCGAGTTTATTTGGGGAGGAGACGGCCATGCCCTACACCATGTTTGCGTCGGCCGTATTCTTTGCGCCCGAGCGCCACGAGGACTGCGAATATCGCCTGGACCCCATTCACGTCTACCGGTGCCAAAACGGGTTTTGGGAATGCATGCGCATTCACGGCAGCAGACAAAAAAGTAGCAAGCTCGGTGAGATGATGCGCGCCTGCGACCAGCGCCTACGCCTGGCCCTGGACCCCGCCCATCCCCTTAAGGAAGAGAAGGTCCCCAGATATCTGGCCAAGATTATCGATGACGAGATCGTGGCATGGCTTTCGTGGGACGCCGCGCACCAGCCCGTCAAGATCGATATCGATTTGAGTCAGCTGGGGCACATTCGGAGCGCCGCCGCGCAAACGCGTGAAGCGCTTTTGATTGATGAGGAGCGCGAGGATGATGTGCCCACAGAGGTCGATACGGCGGAATCCGAGCAACCGGAAGCCAAGCCCGCGGCCGACGTGATGGCCGAGCCGATCGCGGCGCCCACGGAGCGCAACGAAGCCGACGAGCCAACCATTTCCACCGAACAGTTTGGCGTCGTGGCACCGCTCCTCGCGCCGACGCCAGCGGTCGTATCGACTGCACCCGCTGGCACCGCAACCGAACTCGTGCCCGCCGCAGCCGCCTATCTGCGCGCGCTGCTCGAGCAGAACACGGCACAGACGGCATCGGCAGTGGCACAGTCGGGCAAGAGCGAAGACATGCTCGTCGATAGCATCAACGAAGCGCTCTTTGACCTGGTGGGCGACACCGTTATTGAATTTGGCTCATCAGGACCGCACATTATCGAGGACTACGAAGCAGACGTGAGAGGATACTTAGACCATGAGTGATACCGCATCCGCAGCGCCCCGCGTACCCAAACGCGTCGCTGCCGTCATTCTCAACTCGCTCAAGGGCGGCGTGGTCCCGCGCATCGGCCTTCCCTACATCACCGTAGGGCGCGAGGTCGAGATCCGCGCCCTACTCACCGATCTGAGCCTCATCGCCGACGGCGGCGCGAGCTTCCGCTTTTTAGTCGGTCGTTACGGCGCCGGCAAGAGCTTTTTGCTCCAGACCATCCGCACGCACGCCATGGGTGAGGGATTCGTCGTCGCCGATGCCGACCTATCCCCCGAGCGCCGCCTGCAGGGCGGCCAGGGACAGGGCCTTGCCACCTACCGTGAGCTCGTCCGCAACATATCGACTAAAACGCGCCCCGAGGGCGGTGCGCTCAACCTTATCCTGGATCGCTGGGTCGCCTCGTGCGCCGATGCCGATGAGTCTGCCGTCAATGCCCAACTGGCCCCGCTCGAGGAAATGGTCCACGGCTTCGACTTCACCCGTATGCTACGCCGCTACCGCGCGGCCGCATCCGAGGGCGACGAAGAGGCCATGAGCCGCGTGACCAAATGGATTCGTGGCGAGTACCGCACCAAGAGTGAGGCACGAGCCGAGCTGGGCTCCTCGACCATCATCAGCGATGACGACTGGTACGACTACGTTAAGCTCATCGCGCGCTTTTTGGTCTGCAGCGGCTACAAGGGCATGCTGGTGCTCATCGACGAACTCGTGAATCTGTACAAGATTCCCAACGCGATCACGCGCCAATACAACTACGAGAAGATCCTGACCATGTACAACGACACACTCCAGGGCAAAGCGCAGTACCTGGGCATGATCATGGGCGGCACGCCAACCTCCATCGAAGACCGCCGCCGCGGCGTGTTCTCTTACGAAGCCCTGCGCAGCCGACTCGCTCAGGGCCGCTTTGCGCGCGAGGACCTTAAGGACATGCTCGCGCCCATCATCCGCCTGCAGCCACTCACCTATGAGGAGCTGCTGGTGCTCATCGAAAAACTCATGCAGATCCATGCCGGCTACTTTGGCTGGACGCCCACGCTTACCGAAAACGACTTGGTGGACTTCCTCAAGATTGAGTTTGGCCGCGTGGGGGCCGACACGCATCTGACGCCGCGCGAGGTCATTCGCGACTTTATCGAGTTGCTCGACATCCTGTGTCAGAACCCCGCCGCCAACGTAGCCGAGTTGCTGCAAAGCGTTGGCGGCGACGCGCTGGTGCCGGCAGCCGCAACAGGCGACACCGGCACCGCAGGCGGCGACCGCAACTTCGCCGAATTCACCATCTAACCTGCCAAAAAGGGACAGGTTTATTTTGGCAGGTTTTATCTGGGCAAACGTTGAGGCAGCAATGCAGCAAACCGTTGTCCGCCGCGTTGAGAGGTTCTGTTTTGAGAGGAGGCCCCGTGAACGCCTTTGACCGATATGCTCCGTTTATCCAAGACTTCATCTACTCCCACGATTGGGAGAGTCTGCGCTCTATCCAGGTTGCAGCGGCAGACGCCATCTTTAACACGCAAGACAATGTGCTCCTGACGGCATCCACGGCTTCCGGCAAAACCGAGGCAGCCTTCTTTCCCATCCTGACCGAGTTTTGGGAGAACCCGCCCGCGAGCGTGGGCGCCCTCTACATCGGCCCTCTCAAAGCGCTCATCAACGATCAGTTCGTCCGTCTCAACGACCTCTGCGAAGAGGCCGATATCCCTGTCTGGCACTGGCATGGCGATGTCTCGCAGTCGCACAAGGCTAAGCTCATCAAAAAACCAAGCGGCATCTTGCAGATTACGCCCGAGTCACTCGAGGCGCTCTTAATCCATAAGCACATGACGATCCCGCGCATGTTTTGCGACCTGCGCTACGTCGTCATCGACGAGGTCCACTCGCTCATGCGTGGCGACCGTGGCGGGCAGACGCTCTGCCTTATCGAGCGCCTCTCGCGCATGGCCGGCGTGCAGCCCCGACGCATTGGCCTTTCGGCTACCATCGGCGACCCCGAGCGCACGGGTGCCTTTCTCTCGCAGGGAACGGGACGCAACTGCGTTATCCCCCGTTTTGAGGAGCCGCGTCGCGTGTGGCGCATCTCCATGGAGCACTTCTACAACTCGGGCCCCCAGGCGCAGCAGCGAGGATTCACGAGCACGGGTCCGCAGGAAGCTGAGGTGCTCACATGCGAGCGCATTGAGACGGCGACGTCCGCGGCGCTGCCGGCCGGCGCCCAAGACGTGCGCCACAGTGGACAGCTTACACAGGAGGAGCACCGTCAGCGTCGCGAACAAGCACAGGGCAAGGCTACCTCCAGGGATCACCGCCGCACTTCCTCGGCCCCCGAGGGCGAAGTCGATATCCCGCGGGCGACCGAACAGGCACTGCTCAACCCCACCGACTCCGCGCCCGAAAACGCCGACCCCGGCATGGGCTACATCTTTGAACATACGCGCGGCCGCAAGTGCCTGGTCTTTGCCAACTCGCGCGAGGAGGCAGAGGCCGTATGCTCCATGCTTCGCAGCTACTGCGAGAGCCGACATGAGCCCGACCGCTTTCTCATCCACCACGGCAATCTTTCGGCATCGCTACGCGAGACCGCCGAGGAGCTGATGCGTGACGAGGAGCAGGCACAGACAACCGTCACCACCTCCACACTGGAGCTCGGTATTGATATCGGTCGCCTGGAGCGCGCGTTCCAGATCGATGCACCGTTTACCGTCAGCTCCTTTTTGCAGCGCATGGGGCGCACAGGCCGTCGCGATCTTCCACCCGAGATGTGGTTCGTCATGCGCGAGGAAGAGCCCGAGCCGCGCACGATGATGCCCGAGACCATTCCTTGGAAGCTCCTGCAGGGCATCGCGCTCGTACAGCTCTATCGCGAGGAAAAGTGGGTCGAGCCACCCGAGCTCGATCGACTTCCCTACAGTTTGCTCTATCACCAGACCATGTCGACGCTCGCCAGCACCGGCGAGCTCACACCGGCCGAGCTTGCTCAGCGCGTGCTCACGCTCAGCTATTTCCACCGCGTCTCGGCAGACGATTACCGTGTGCTGCTACGTCACCTCATTAAGATCGACCATATCCAGGTCACCGAGGGCGGTGGGCTCATCGTGGGCCTCGCGGGCGAGCGCATCATCAACAACTTTAAGTTCTACGCTGTGTTCCAGGAAAACGAAGAGTTTACCGTTCGCAGCGAATCGGCCGAGCTGGGCACGATCGTCAATCCCCCACCGCCCGGTGAGCGCATCGCTATCGCCGGACACTGCTGGATTGTCGAGGAAGTGGACTGGAAGCGTCATACCGTCTTTGCCACGCAGGTCAAGGGCCGTGTGCCGGCCTACTTTGGCGACTGCCCCGGCGACATCAATACACACGTACTCGAGCGCATGCGCAAGGCGCTCAACGAGCACGCGGCATATCCGTACCTCATGGGCAACGCACGGGCACGCCTTGCACAGGCTCGTCATACCGCCGAGATTTCGGGGGCGGGAACCAAGCCGCTCATTAACCTGGGCGGCGACACCTGGGTGCTCTTCCCCTGGTTGGGAAGCTACGCCTTTTTGGCGCTCGAGCGCATGCTCAAGATTAAATGTGCCGCGGAGCTGGGCCTTCGCGGACTCGACCCTTCACGACCGTACTTTATGCAGTTTAAGATGAAGGCCGACGAGAAGACGTTCTTTGAGGTGCTCGCAGCCGAGGTCGAAAAGGACTTCGACCCCATCGAGCTCGTCTATCCCGGCGAGGTGCCTTATTTTGATCGCTACGACGAGTACGTTCCCGAAGAGCTCGTACGCAAGGGCTTTGCCGAAGGCGTGCTCGACATCGATGGTATGAAGCAGCGCGTCCTCAGCTGGCGCGACCACACATAAGACGGGACTGACTATTCCCAATAGGCTAGTCGTGGAGGGCAGCGCCAAGGAAGTCGACGTCAAAAGGCACGGCTTCGGCAAAGGCGTAGTCGCCGTCGCTGGCGATGAGCAGGTAGTTTTCCTCGCCGCCGAACTCCGTATCGCCACATGGGACCACCCAGGCGTGGACGAATACCTCGAGTGCCGTGGCAGCGCAGTCGCGAAGGAACGTCACATCGCTCCCCTCGTTTGCGCTCACGATATTGGCCACGTAGATACCCCCGGGGTTCAGGCTGCCCCGCACCAGGCGCAGCGCCTCAACGGTCGCCAGCTCGCGCACGGGCTCGGCACCGCCAAAGCAATCGCTCACGACCACGTCGTAGCGACGATGGCCCACGCTCGTCACACCCAGATACGAGCGAGCCTCAGCGGTAATCACCCGCAGGCGATCGCCCACCGCGTGCTCCAGTTCATCCAGATAGAACCAACGGCGCGCCAAGCGCGTAATCTCTCCGTCATACTCGATGACGTCCATGCACAAACTCTCGTGCGACATCAGCGCAAATTTGGGATAGGCAAACCCACCGCCGCCCAGCATAAGTATGCGGTCGACGCCGTGACCATAAACGTCGCGCATCACATCCTCGGCCTCAAATACGTCGTCAAACGCACGATAGTACGCAAAGACGGGCTCCGCCCAGCGCTCGCCAACGTAACTCGCGCTTTGGTAGACGCCGCCCTGCACGAGCACACGGACCTCGTCACCGCTCTCATCGTGCACGCGTTTCACACGCGCCAACCCATTGCGAGTTCGCGCAACCTGCAGACAGGCGGCACGAACAGCGACGGCGGCCGCACCAAGCGCCGCGGCTCCCAGAGCAACGCCGGCAACGACGCCGGCAGAAACACTCGGCTTGTTCATCTAGAGCTCCTTTTGCAGATAAAGGCCATGGTCATAAAATCCAAGATGGCGATAGTACTCGCGTGTGCCAATCGCGCTAATCACGTTGATACGCGCATAACCCGCATCCCGGGCAATCTCGCACGCACGCTCTACGAGCAAACGCCCCAACCCGTGATGCTGCGCCGCCTGGCCCTGGTCGCCCACGCGCGCCGCCATGCCATACACGTGCACCTCGCGAATCATCGCCTCGTCCGGCGTCGTCGGCAACTCGTCCGCATGTGCGGCAACAAACGAATGGTCGGGCAGCGACAACCGCAAAAAGCCCGCGATCTTGCCCTGCGGCGTCACCCACTGCAAAAAGCGCTCACGCGTCACCGGCGTCTCGTAAGCGACCTCATCAAAAGACAGTTCATCCAGGTCGGCACCCGCCGTGCTGATCTCGCGATAGCGAATCTCGCGCACCGTCGCACCGTCACCCCGAGCAGCCAGGCGGTTCTCAACGAGCTGACGCAGGTTGGGCTTCTTGTTGCCCACCATGATATCGTCGGAGCTAAAGTCGCGGATCATGCGACTGATGCGGCAGAACGCCGGCGTCACCACGATGTCATCGGCCAACACATCAAGCAGCTCTTCCTCGGTATAGGGGCGCCACTCGCCACGCTCATAGCAGCCCACCAGACGCGAGCCCTCGATGAGCGCGCACGGGTAGACCTTGACCTCGTCGGGCATAAAGGCCCCTTCGGTCATAAAGCGTTCGTAGTCGCGCTTGTCCCCCTCGGGCGTGGCGCCCAGCAAGTTAAGCATAAAATGCGCGTGGATCTTAAAGCCAAACAGGCGCGCAAGCGAAAACGCCCGCTCGATCTGCGCCACCGAAATGCGACGCTCGTTGATATCGAGCAGGTGCTGGTCGAGGCTCTGGATACCCATCTGGATCTTGGTGCAGCCCAGGCGGCGGATGAGCGTAAGCGCCTGCGGCGTTACAGCATCGGGGCGCGTCTCGATAACGAGTCCCACCACGCGGTGCTTCGCCGTCTCGTTGATGCGCTGCTGACGCTCGAGCTCCTCCATCGTTGCCGTCTGCCACTCAGTGACCTCGCCCCACGGCGTACCGGGACCGTACAGACGACGCACCGCACGGTTATAGCCGCCCACGGCAGCATCCACACGCCCCTGCTCGTCGGCAACGCCGGCAGCAAGCTCGACCTCGTCTGTCGCAATGCCGGCGGCCCGATAGCGCTCGCGGCGCTCTGCTACCACAGGCGGCAGGGCATCGGCGGGAGCGTCATCGAGCAGACGCCCCGCCTCGGCACGACTGATGCCCGGACGCGCCAACATGGGGTTAGCCGCCACACCAGCCACGGCATCGTCATTGAGCGCGCGGAAGAGCTCCGACATAAACCACGTCTGATACCCTTGCGGATAGTCGCTCCAGGTACCGCCGAGCACAATGAGCTCTATCTTGTCGATCGCATGCCCCATCTGCGAAAGCGCCGTCAAACGGGCACTCACCTGCAGATACGGGTCGAAGCAGTTTTGCTCCGCACGGGCGCATGCCGGCTCGGCGTGCAGATAGCTCTTGGGCATGCGCAGGTCGTTGGGGCAAAACAGGCAATCGCCCGAGCACGGCCACGGCTTGGTGATGACGGTAATGGTCGCCACGCCCGAAGCCGTGCGGCGCGGCTTCATACGCAGCACCTGCAGCAGTTGGCGTTCCAGATCGGAATCGACATTCCACGCAGCCCACCGAGCCGGCTCCTCACGTTTAACCCGTTGGTAGAACGGCAGCAGACGGCGCTTGGCCAAATCGCGTTTGTCGGCACCCTCACGGCGCGCCTCGGCATGTATCAGTTTGACGAGTGCCTTGTCGTCCACGGTCTCGCCGCGACGCAGAGCCTCGAGTATGTTCAAGATAATCTGTTCCATGCCCCCATTGTAAAGGCAAAGGCGCCGGAGCCCGTCACAGCTCCGGCGCCTCCATCAAAGAGCATGCCTATATGTACCGATCCCCGAAAACCGCATGTCACTCCGGATCAAACGACATGTCGCCCGAACCGACCTCAAAACGATACGTAGCAGACTTATCGCCGTTATCGAATTCAGAATTCAATATGGTCTCGCCATCGTAGCCAAGCGGAAGGAAATCGCTCTCGAAGTCGCCGCTGCCCAAGGTGAGGCTCGCCGTAAAGCCCGTAGAGTTCGGAACCGTTATCTCCACATCGCCCGAGTCCACGCTTACGTCCATCGACTTCGCGGGGGCCTGGTAGAGCTCGAACGTCACATCGCCCGAACCGACCTTGGCATTCAGGGTGTCGGTCACGGCGCCCGTAAACGCGACGTCTCCCGAGTCCAACGTCAAATCAAAGTCGTGGCACGCAATGTCCGCGACCGTCAGGTCTCCCAACCCCACGTTTGCCGTAATGCCCGTCATGTTATCGGCAAGCTCACACGGCAGTTCAATGGTGACCTTACGGTCATGGGCACGCTCGTCATCGCAGTCGAACTGGCTAATCTTGAGTGTAGAGCCCTCGATCTTGGCTAGATTCTGAGTGGCGGCATCGGAAGCAGATGCCCCCTTTGCAACGTGCCCGCTTTCGATGACACGTACCGGTCCGTCAGAGACACGTTTAACCTCGACCGTCACCGATGTCACATCCAAGTCGAGCGATTGGAACGCGTCTTCGTCAAAAGTCATGCTCGAAAGCTGCTGAGGCCGAGCGGAATAGTTACCGCCATCCAAAAGATCGTCCTCGTCAAACATATCGTCAAAATCAGACAAATTGCCAGATAGAATACCGGTCGTACGCACAGTATCGGAATGAGCCAATAGCCGCGAAGTGCCAAAGACAAGTCCGATGATGAGCACAAACGCTCCGATACCAACACCCAGGCGCACCTTCGATTCATGCGAGAGCTTCATCATTCATCACCTTCTTTGGCACTCGGCTCAGCGGCGGTCGTAGCGGCCGCATCAGTATCAACCGCAGCGGAAGCATCCTGAGCCCTGGCTGCCACCGGCGCCGGACCAACCTGAATATCCCCGCGCGCCCAATCACCATCGAGTGCACGCGCCACCCAGTGATAGATGGGAATCGTAAAGAAGATCAGCGCGGCAAAGGGGCCGGCACCAAACGGGAACATCAGCAAAAAGAACAGCAGCCAACACACAGCCCAATACGGGAACGACTGGAACGGGCCCTTCACCGGAGTCGAGCCAACCGCACCGCCACTCGTCGCCTGCGCCGTAGCGGCATTGGCGGCCTGTGCACTCCAGCTTGCCGCTTGCGCCGCCTTGGCCGCAGCATCACTCGCCTGCGTTGCCGCCTCGGTAGCGCGTGCCGCCGCCTCGTGGGTACGGGCACGCTCCGCCGCCTCGGCCTCGCGCTGACGGGCGCGGTCCTCGTTCTCAAACTCGATATCGTCCTCGATCTCATCGCTCGGATTGAGCAGCTCATCCAGACTCACACCATAGAGCTTGGCGAGCGAAATCAGGTTCTCGGTATCGGGCGAGCTCTCCGCGCGCTCCCATTTACTGACCGCTTGGCGTGACAGTCCCAGCTTTCGCGCCAATCCTTCTTGGCTAAAGCCCTTGCTGCGGCGAAGGTCGGCGAGCCGCTGAGCAGTTTCTACATTCATGGTTCCTCCTATGTGATGCCAGCCGTGCCGCCGGACCGTTTTTGTTCTTAAGGCGCCTTGCACAGTTAAAAATCTATCCGCCACCGCCAAAAGCATGCCACCTATTCTAGTGAGATTTTTGACAACCGGCGGTTGCGGGTGCATATGAGCTGCGGAAATGTGTCCAAACAAAGCAATGACCCGTAGCTTGGTTGTCCCCGTTGCGGCGTTAACGGTAGTATGGTCGTACTATTTATTCCGCACCGCCAATGGAGGGAGTTCCGCGCCGTGAACCGCGATTTCGCCTCATCGCTCATCCAGCTCAACAATACGTTCTATCGCGAGCACTCCGCCTCCTTTTCCGATACGCGCCAGGCCCCGTGGCCCGGCTGGGTGCGCACCATGGACATCGCGCTCGAACAGCTCGACGTCGCCACGATCGAGCACCCCGTCCGCGTGTTCGATCTCGCCTGCGGCAATATGCGATTCGAGAACTTTGCCGCCGGCGGCGCACTTGCCGCCAAGGGCGTCGACGGCGCAAACCCCTCGGCAGATGCCAGCTGCCCCTTCGAGTTCTATGGCGTCGACTCGTGCCAAGACCTGGCCATCGATGCACATGGCCACGCCCTGCGCATTCCCAACCTGCACTTCCAGGAACTCGACGTGCTCGACGCCCTCATGAAGCTCAATCCCGCCGAGACGCCCGACGTGCTTTTCGACGCCCCGCTCGCCGATATCTCGGTCTGCTTTGGCTTTATGCACCACGTGCCGTCGTGCGAGTACCGCGTACGCGTGCTCGACACCCTGGTGCGCCAGACGCGCCCGGGCGGCATCATCGCCATCAGCTTTTGGGAGTTTATGAATGACGAGCGCATGGCGCGCAAGGCCGTTCGCGCCGAAGCCCGCGCCGAGCTTACCCCGCCGTTTGAAGGTTACGATTCCGCGCAGTTTGAAGCCGGCGACCACCTCATTGGCTGGCAAAACGACCGCCACGCCTACCGCTATTGCCATCACTTTGACGATCAGCAGATCACCGACCTGGTGCGCGGCGTCCGTACGTTCTACAAGAGCGGCGAGGTCCCCGTGCGCGAGCTTGAGCGCTTCCATGCCGACGGCCGTAGCGGCGAGCTCAACCGCTATGTAATCCTCAAGCGCCTGTAGGCATCGACGACTCGCCGCCGGGCCGCACCGCATCTTTCGGGCAAACTATGCCCATCTTTTTCCAACCCATTGACGGAACGCGCCTGCAATGTGTTCCATACGTATGACCAAGGAGCCTCATGGGAGCCGTCCACGTTCGCACGCCTAAGAACTTTGTACTCGAGGAGCGCCTGGAGCGCTACGCCGATGCGATTGAGACGAACCCCGAGGCCTATGTCGGAGATTGGCGCGAAGCCTGCGCGCCCGCAGGCAGCAAGCCTTTCGAACACCTTCACCTGGATCTTGGTTGTGGCAAGGGAACGTACCTTGTAGAGCGCGCGGCCCACGAGCCAAACACGCTCTTTATCGGCATGGACCAGGAGCCCATCTGCATTGCCTATGCCGCGCAGAAAATATGCGAGCAGGAACTGACCAACGCACTTGTCCTGCCCCGAGGCGCCGCATCGCTGCCGCAACTGTTTGCCGCAGGCGAGCTCGACGCCATAACCATCAACTTTCCCACGCCGCAGCCCAAGGCCAAGTACGCCAAAAAACGACTCGTCCATGTCGACCATCTGATGCTCTACCGCCCGCTCTTTTCAGCCGGCGCCGCCGTCACACTGCGCACTGACAGCAAGCCATTGCGCGACTACGCTTTGGGGCAGTTTGCCGCGGCAGGCTACGACACACTTTGGGTAAGTGACGACGTCCGCCGCGACCATCCCGAGCACCCCGAGACCGAATACGAATGCCGCACGCGCGAGATGGGTGCCGTCGTCTATGGCATTTGCGCCACGCCCGGTGCGCTGCCAACCGACGAACAGCTCGCGGCGGGCCGCGCGCAGGAGCAAAGCCTCGCCTGCTACCTGCCCGAAAACCTCGATGAGCTCACCTATGTACCTCTGGGCATGGAAGAAGCCGTCGAGAACTTTAGAAACCGCGCCCGCAAGGGCAAGAAGCGCTTACCGCAGGAGTCCTAGGGGCTTCTGATGGTCGCGGCATCGGCAGACAAGCGCAAATAAGCGCCAGCGAACGATCCTCAGACCTAAGTGAGTAGACTTTTTAGCAATAGCCAAGCACAGCCCGCATAACGAAAACTAAAACCGCAGGTAGAGCCCTTGCGCAAAAGCCATGTGCTCGCGATATCGCAAAAAGTCTACTCACTTAGCCGGTAACTGCGCCAAACGGCTGGACAGAACGCCCATTTCCTGCATTTTCTCGCGCGCTGGCACCCCGCGCCGCCGCTACGCCATAATAGTTGGCGGACAATCGCGAGAGAAAGCAACCACATGGCACAGACCACGATAGATACCGCCGCCAGCACCGTCTCTGGCGCCGGCGCCGCCAGCTCATTCTCGGGCGGCACGGGAACCGAAGCCGAGTTCGGCTCGCTCGGCGCGCTCTCCCCCACCTGGTGGGAGCCCGAGAACGGCAGCGAGCCCGAACCGTGGCTCACGCCCGATCAGGCCTTCGAACGCTTCTTTGAATGGACGAGCAATCGCGGCATTGAGCTGTGGGACCACCAAGAAGAGGCCCTCATGGACCTGGCTGCCGGCGATCACGTCATTTTAGGCACACCGACCGGATCGGGTAAATCGCTCGTCGCGCTGGGCATGCTCTTTATGGGCATGGCACAGGGCAAGCGCTGTTATTACACGGCCCCCATCAAGGCCCTGGTCAGCGAAAAGTTCTTCGACCTGGTGCAGGTGCTCGGCCGCGACAACGTCGGCATGATCACCGGCGATACGCATATCAACACCAAGGCGCCCGTCATCTGCTGCACGGCCGAAATCCTTGCCAACGATGCGCTGCGCGAGGGTGAGGACGCCGACGTGGGCTGCGTCGCCATGGACGAGTTTCACTACTTTGCCGACCCCGATCGCGGTTGGGCCTGGCAGGTGCCGCTGCTCACCTTGCCCAACACGCAGTTTATGCTCATGAGCGCCACGCTCGGCGATGTCACTGCCATCGCCGTCTCACTCGAGGAGCACACCGGCGCTGCTTGTGACTTGGTTGTCGACGCCCCGCGTCCTGTTCCGTTGAGCTACGACTACGTAACGACCTCGCTCGAAGGCACCGTCGAGCTCGCCATGCGCCGTGGCGAGGCCCCGCTCTACATCGTGCACTTTAGCCAGGACGCCGCACTTGCGACAGCGCAATCCCTCGCCAATTTTGGCATCGCCAGCAAGGAACAGCGCGAGGCCATTAAGGAAGCCGCCAAGGGCACGAGCTTCTCCACGGCCTTTGGCAAGATTCTTAAGCGCTTGCTCGGATGCGGCGTCGGCGTGCACCATGCTGGCATGTTGCCGCGCTATCGTCTGCTGGTCGAGCGCTTGGCACAACAGGGCCTGTTGCCCGTCATCTGCGGCACCGATACGCTCGGCGTCGGCATCAACGTGCCCATCCATACCGTGGTGCTCACCGCGCTCACCAAGTTCGACGGCTACAAGATGCGTCGTCTGCGCGCCCGCGAGTTTCATCAGATTGCCGGTCGCGCCGGCCGTTCGGGCTTCGATACCGAGGGCATGGTGATTGCCGAGGCACCCGAGCACGAGATCGAGAACGCCAAGCTCATGGCCAAGGCGGGCGACGACCCCAAGAAGCTCCGCAAGATTAAAAAGAAGAAGGCCCCCGAGGGCTTTGTCACCTGGAACAAGCAGACCTTTGAGCGCCTGATCGAGACGCAGCCTGAAACGCTCAAGCCGCGCCTTCGCATCACACACTCCATGGTGATCAGCGTGGTCGAGCAGGGCGGCGACGCCCGCGCCCGCGTACACGACCTCATCGAGACGAGCCTGCAGACTCCCGAGGAAAAGGCTAAGCTCGAGGTTCGCGCCGACGAAATCTTCGCCACGCTCATCGACTCCGGCGTCGTCGTGCGCACCGAGGTACCGCCCGCACCCGACGCTCCGGCTGATGCCGCGCCGGACATCGACTACGCGCTGACGGTCGACCTGCCCGAGGACTTTGCGCTCGACCAGCCGCTCTCGCCGTTTTTGCTTGCCGCGTTGGAGCTGCTCGATCCCGAGAGCGAGACCTATACCATGGACCTGATCTCGATGGTCGAGGCAACGCTCGAGGATCCCAAGCAGGTGCTGCGCGCTCAGGAGCGCGCAGCGCGCGACCGCGCGATGGCCGAAATGAAGGCTGACGGCGTCGAATATGGGGAACGCCTGGAGCGCATCCAGGATGTCACCTACGAAAAACCGCTCGAGGACTTGCTCGATGCCGCCTTCGACAAGTATTGCCAGGAAGTGCCCTGGGCAAACGACTATCAGCTCTCTCCCAAGAGCGTCCTGCGCGATATGCTGGAAAGCGCGAGCGATTTTAAGGGCTACATTCAAAAGCTCGGCATCGCCCGCTCCGAGGGCATTTTGCTGCGCTACCTGGCAGAGGCTTACCGTTCACTCGACCGCACCGTGCCCATCGAGAAGCGCGACGAGCGCCTGCGCGACATTATCTCGTGGCTGGGCTTTGTGGTGCGCTCGGTCGACTCGAGCTTGGTAGACGAGTGGGAGAACGCTGGCAACCCGGCAGCCCTCGACGCCACGCCGCCGCAGGGCATCGACGAGGTCGTGGCGGACCGCCGCGGCTGCACGCTGTTGGTGCGCAACGCGCTCTTCCGCCGCGTGACCCTTGCCGCCCGCGAGCACGTTCGCGACCTGGGCGAGCTCGACGACGACTGGGGCATGAGCGAGATCCGCTGGCAAAAAGCGCTCGACGCTTACCACGAGCAGCATGAGGAGATCCTCACCGACGGAGATGCCCGCAGCGCCGCGATGTTTTCCATCGACGAGTCCGACGAGAAGACCGCGCACGTATGGCACGTGCACCAGATCTTTGCCGACGAGGATGGCGACCACGACTTTGGCATCATGGGCGATGTCGATCTGGACGCCACGCAAGACGGTGGCGAGGTCATCTTCAAGAACTACCGCGTCGGTTTTATCGAGGATTTGCTCGAGGATTAGCCAAGCATATTGGGACGAAACGAAGCGGGGCTGTTGGCAACATCGCCAGCAGCCCCGCTTTTTCACTATCCGCTATGCCTTACTCGGCATCCTCGACCTCATACGAATCCGCCTCGGCTGGCTCCTCGTTTGTCTCTGGCGCAGCCTCGCGCGCCTCGTCAAACGCTGCCTTCATGGTTTTGTTGCCCCATGTGAGCTTGCGAATGGTAAGCTCATCAGCTTTGTTGTGGGCCAGGCGCAGGTTCTCGGTGCTGCGGCGCAGGTCGTCCTTGGTCTTCTCGAGCTGCTTGATGGCGGCATCGATTTCCTTGATCGCCGACTCGAATTGCTTACTCGCCAGGTTGTAGTTACGCGAGAAGCCATCCTTAAACTTTTCCATCTTGGCTTCGAAGTTCGTAACATCGATATTCTGCTGCTTGTACTCCGCCAACTCCTGCTTATAGCGAAGCGAACCCATGGCGGCGTTGCGCAGCAGTGTGATCATGGGAATGAAGAACTGCGGGCGGATCACGTACATCTTCTCGTAGCGATAGCTCACGTCCACGATCCCCGCGTTATAGAGCTCGCTCTCGGGCTCGAGCAGCGTGCAGAGCACCGCGTACTCACAGCCTTTCTGGCGACGATCGTGATCGAGCTTCTTAAAGAAGTCCTCGTTTTTATGCTTGGTCGCGGTCTCGTCGTTCTCGTTTTTCATCTCGAACATGATCGAAACGATCTCGTTGCCGCTCGCATCGCACTCGCGGAAGATAAAGTCGCCCTTGGTGCCCTCGGACGCATCGTTATCTTTCTCGAAGTACGCGTTAGGAAACGCCGTCATGCGCAGACGGTTAAACTCGGTCTCGCAGTGCTGCTCGAGCGACTCGCCCACCATCTTGGTGGACAGGCGGACTTTCATGTCCTTAAGGCGCTCGATCTCTTCATCCTTGTAGCGAATCAGCTCATCGTTCGCCCGTTTGGTCTGCGCAAGCTCGAGTTCGTGTGCCGCCTTGGCCTGCTCCTCGCGCGAATCGCGCACCGCAAGCTCGCTCGTCAGTTTGGCACGCGCCTCGTCGCGCTCTCGCTCCGCCGCGGCAACCGCCTCCGACAGATTCATTTTTGCCCTCAGTTCCTGCTCGCGCAGCTGGGCGCGCAGCCCCTCGGCCTCCTGCTCAGACTGAGCCTTTGCGGCGGAAAACTTCTCCTGCACCTTAGTCTGATAGTCGGCAAGCGTGCGCTCGGCCTCGCTGCGAGCGGCATCGAGCTCGCGCTGTGACTCAGCCGCGGCAGCGGCAAGCGCCATCTCCTGGGCCTTGTCCGCTGCGGCAAGCTTGGCCTGCAGCTCGGCAATCTGGGCATCACGCACAGCCACATCGTTTTGGGCAGCGTTGCGCGCCGCTGACTCGGCAAGCTTTGCTTCGTCATCCTTGCGCTCTAGCTGCGCACGCAAGTTATCGACTTCGCGTTGGAGCTCAGCATTCTCCTTTTGAGCGTCGGCGCGGGCCTCGACCGCCGCGCGCTGGCTTGCGCTCTCGCGCTCCGCGGCAGCGCCCTCGAGCTTGGCGCGCAGCTCGGCAAGCTCGGCATCGCGCTTGGCGACCTCTTGTGCCAACTGTTGAGCTGCAGCGTTCTTTTGCTCGACAAGCTGAGCGTTACGCTGAGACTCCGCCTTTTGCAAAGCGGCCGTCGAACGCGAACGCTCAAGCTCCAGCGCCTGCTCGCCCTCGCGCTGGACTGCCTTCACACGCTCTGCCAGGTCGTGCGAGAACTCGGCATCGCGCACTTGCTTGACGATATCCGCATAGCCGGACGCATCGACCTTAAATACTTCGCCGCAATGCGGGCACTTAATCTCGTTCATGGCAGCTCCTCGATGGACGCAAACTTCAACCGCATACACTCTACCGCGCCGCACGGACAAAAAAAGGCGCCGCCGCCATAATGGCAACGGCGCCAGAACCACCACAAAGGTGACTGTCCCCTTTGTGGTGGCTTGGATCCTTACAGGTCGCGGTAGTCGATCAGGCGAAGATTGGGTTGAGACTCAAGCCAAGCGCAAAGCTCGGGGTCGATGAGTGCATCAACTTCCTTGGCACGATCGGTCGTAAGCGAGCTGCTCTCGAGGATAAAACGATCGAGATAGCCCGGATGGCACACAAAGACGACCGTCTCGCCGTCCTCCATCTCTCGAACCGCCTGCATAATCGAGTCCTTGGGTTCGTAGCCCGGCTCCATCGAGTGCATCACCATCCGCAGGTCGGTATCTCCGCAATGCACCACCGCCGTGGGGTCGAAGCTCGCCTTTTGCTCCTTAAGGCCCAGCTCTTGGGCAACCGTCGAGATCGCGCGGTTAAGGTTTTTGCTCATGACGGCATGGGCCTCAAAATAATCGGGTTCGCGGCCCACGATCTCGACAAAGCGGTCATGCTGCGCGCGAATCTCGATGCAGGCCTCGTCGAAGTCTATCAACTCCTCGCCGCGCTTAAAGTGCTCGCGGAAGGTACGGCTGCTATGGAACTCACCGTTCTCGTTGAGCATGCTCGGAATGAGCGCCGGGTCGGCACACGGCTTGCCCAGGCATACGTTGGTATGCTGGCCCACCGCAATGCCGGCATCCGCCACGAGCGACCAGCCGCGCTCAGCTTCGGGCATATTGGGCATCAGGCCCGCCGAGCGCACCAGGCCCTCATTGATACTGCGGGCAATCCCCAAGTCAACGGCATACGAATAACCAATATCATCGGCACGAATGAGCAATTGCTTCATATTGACCCCCATCTATGGAAAGGGGCACTTGAAGTGCAACCAAGTGCCCCAGGCAATTATCTTACCGAACAGACGCTTTAGGCCTTGGCGGCGGCAGCGTCCTCATCGAGCTGCTCTTTGGTGAAACCAAAGAGATAAGCGATGGCGGCGGCGGAAACAAACGCGGCACCCGATGCAATGCACCCCCATACGAGATTGGCAGTTCCGCCGGCAACATATCCGGTGATACCCAGAATATTCGTCGCGCCCAAAACATACGTCGTCACATTGGTAAGAGCCGCGATCAGGCCGCCGATAGCGCCGCCGGCAACCATGGCACCCAAGCAGCGGGTGTACTTAAAGCCGCAGCCATACAGCGCGGGCTCCGTCACGCCGCCGACAATGCCGGAGAGCGAGAAACCAAGCATGGCACCCTTTTCGTCAGTCTCCTTAAGGCGCAGGAAGGCGCCGAAGGCCATGCCCCACGTAGCGAACTGAGCGATAGCGCCCGCGACCATGACGCAGGAGTCAGAGCCCATGGTGAGCAGCTGCACAATGCCAAGGGTAAGCAGGACCTGGTGCATACCGGTCATAACCAGGAACTCCCAAAGCGCGGCAATGGCAACGAGGGAGATGACCGTGACGATACCGCCGGTGTTGCCGAGGCCGAACATAAAGTTACCAACCGCGTTGCCCAAGATAGAGCCAATCGGAGCCAGCGCGCACAGCGAAACGGGAATCATGACGGCCAGAGTACACACGGGCACAAACACCGTAGAGAGCATGTCGGGAATGATCTTCTTCATGAACTTCTCAACGACCATGAGTACCGGCATGGACAGAACCATGGGGAGAACGGTGCAGGAATAGTTGTTCAGCTGAGCCGGCAGCACACCATAAATCATCGTGGTCGTAGCACCCGAATCCGCCGCAGCGTTGACCAGCGTCATGAACTCGGGAGCAATAAGCACGCCGCCGAGCATCATGCCGAGCGGCTGGCTGCAGCCAAGCTGCTTTGCGGCAGCCCAACCCAGATAAACAGGAAGGAAATAATAGCCGGCGTTGTAAATCCAGTTGTAGAAGAAGTTATAGATGTCGGAATCGGCAGACCAGATACCGAGCATGCCGTCGCCGCAAAGCACGGCAATGGTACGGAACATGGCGGCGCCCATGATGATGGGGATCGTCATAACCATTGTCTTGGACAGGTAGTTGAGGGTCTTCTTGCCCGCAGTCTTGACCGTCAGTGGCTCCTTGATGCCGTCATCGAGGTTCTCGTCAATGGAGCCTTCGCCCTTGACGCCCAGCGCAATGGCGGCGTCATAGACCTTCGGCACGTTCTGGCCAATGATGACCTGATACTGGCCGCCAGACCACTGTGCACCCAGCACGCCCTTGATCTTCTTTACTTCATCGTCATTGGGAATGGACTGATCCTTGAGGTTCAGACGCAGGCGGGTCATGCAGTGCGTCGCGTTCGTCACATTGGAGGCGCCGCCGACGGCAGCAAGCACGTCCTCGGCAATCTTCTTGTTATCGACAGCCATGTCGAATCCCTTCTCTTCCAACTAAAGGCCGTGGGACTTCACGGCACCAAGACGCACAATTCCGCTCGCGCCTGCGCAGCGCGCGACATCAGTTGGCAAGAGATTGATTTGCATGTGATTCCCGGGTGGATCGACATGAAAAAAGCCCCGCGCACAACCGACAGAGACCCAATAATGGTCTCGACAGAATCGGTAGTGCCTCTCGGAGCTGCGCCGTGAGTAACACCCAACACACGGCGAGTATATGCGGCAGATGCGTTCGTTGCGGCTCAGATTACCGACGAACGGTAGCAAACGACCCGCGAACGGTCGCCATGACGGAAAGGAAATACCAGAGAGCCTATTTATCCGAGTGGACAGAAGCCACGCGATTCACATGCATGATCAGATAGACGAGCTCTTCTTGGGCCAATGGCTCGCCAAAGGTCTCTTGAATCAGATCGTTGACACGATGAGCGCAACGCGATGCCGCCGGATATTGCTCCACGAGCACGTCGTAGAGACCGGAGTTCTCAGTATCTATCGGTTCTTTCTTTGCCACGCGGTCGAGCAGATAGCGCACATGAGTGGCAAAGCGAGTAAAGGCAAACGACGAGCGATCGACCGTCACGCCCAACTCTTCTTGAATAATCGCGACCGTCATATCGAGCAGTCGCTCCTCGTGCTGCTCGGCAAGCACGCGTCGCTCGCTCGGCCTAACCGATGCATTAACAATCGACATGGCAATGCCCGCGGCCTCGCTTCGGGGCATACGCACCCGGAAGCTTTTCTGAATGCCCCGAACAGCCAGCTCGCCCAAGCGGTATTCGATGGGATGCAGCTGCTCCAGGTCGCGCTCGAGCGGCAACGACACCACCATGTGTTCGCGGGCGCGCTTAATAGCAAACTGAATATGGTCTGCCAATGTAATGGGAAGGTTTGGGCTCAATTCATACGAAAGCTGCCCGGTTGCGATATCTGCCAGCTGGGCGGAAAACTCCAGCACCTCGGGGTCGACCTCGTCGATAAACGCCAGGTACTTTGAATCGATGCCGTAAAAGGTGCGTGTAACAACGTCCAGATCGACCTCGTGCGGCATCTCGCCAAAACCGATGCCACGACCCAGCGCGATAAGCTGACGCCCCGCGCCGTCTTCGCAGATGGCAGCGTTGTGGTTAATGCGCTGGATAGCCTTCATGGAATCATCGCTCCTACTAAAACGCGCCGCGCAGACCATCCGCGCGGCGCGTTCATTCTACCTGCACTTGCAGCTATAGTCCAAAGAAGCCAAGGATCTGGTCGCGGCTTACGGGCTTGTAATCGTTAGCGTCGAGACCAACGTCATAGCGCAGAATCGGGCGCTCGCGATCACGATTGCGCGCGTTGGCGCGGTCTCCCCTGCTGTGGATATGCCCGTGCAGCATGATGGCGCCGCGCGCCTTGCCATTCCAGCTGAGCATGGGGTAATGGCTCAGTACCAGCCTGTGCCCGCGAGCATAGCCGGGCGCAATCTCAAGATAGTCGCGCACCTCATCCCAAATGTGCGGCGCGTCCGGATCTCCCCAATCGCCATCATGGTTACCACGGATGAGCGTCACGTTCTGGCATTCGATGCGCTCGCGCAGGCGCGCTGCCTCCGCCATGGGCAAACGATACGTAAAGTCTCCCAGGATATAGAGGCGGTCGTCCACAGCCACGCACTCATTGATGGCATCGATGACCTTGCGGTTCATCTCCTCGACCGAATCAAACGGTCGATCCATGTCGTGCAAGATATTCGTATCGCCCAGGTGCAGGTCGGCGGTAAACCACATCATCGTCTCTGTCCTCATTTCGCAACGCGTATAAGACCTGTTCAGTATACAGACGCAGCGATACGACGGTTACCCAAAGAGCCCGCCGAACAGACCTCGGCGGCGCTTGTCCTGCTTTTTCGAAGCGTCATCCTGAGTCTTCTTGCCCTGTCGCTTTTTACGATCTTGCTCCAGCTCATCGTCATCGAGCAGTAAATCCCACTCAAACGGATCATCCGTCAAATCGAACAGGTCATCGTCATCAAACATGACCGCCTCCATCACCGATTAGCGAGTATCCACCACATAGTTGAGAAGTCTACGGGTTCGTGCGGACACAAATTCACCCCGTCCGTGTCTTTCAATCGTTTGCCGCAACGCTTGCGCAACGGAACGCTTGCAGATAAGATAGGAACACGGATGGCACCCGTGACAGCGGGTCTTGCCAACTCCGATACACGTTTTCATCGTGAGAAATGGCCGTCTTCGCTTACGCGGGGACGGCCACTTTGTTTATCCCTATGTCATCTGATTCTAATGCACAAACATGCGCACGAACTTGTGCTTCCAGCTTGCGTAAGGAGCATAGCGGAATGGCACGTCGAGCCAGGTTGCCTTGTTCACGATGCTCTTCTTGTGACTAAACGTATCGAAGCTCTCGCGGCCATGGTACTGCCCCATACCGCTCGCGCCCATGCCGCCAAAGCCCATATGGCTCGTAGCCAAATGCATAATGGTGTCATTAACACAGCCACCACCAAAGGACACGTAACGCACAAAGCGCTGCTGAACCTCACGGTCTTGGCTAAAGATATACAGGGCCAGCGGCGTCGGACGATCCGTAATAAACGTCTCGGCCTCGTCTAGGCTCTCAAACGACAGCACCGGCAAGATGGGGCCGAAAATCTCCTCTTGCATCACGGCGTCATCGGGGGACACGCCGTCCAAAATCGTCGGCTCGATCTTGAGCGAAGCCTCGCGCGCGGCGCCTCCAAGCACGACCTTATCGGGATCGATCAGCCCGCGCACGCGCGCAAAATGCTTGGCGTTGACGATATGCCCGTAATCCTCGTTATCGAGCGGATGCTCTCCAAACATACGGCGGGCCTCCTCCTTGATGAGACCCAGCAGCTCGTCGTGCACGCGCGTATCGACCAGCAGGTAGTCGGGCGCCACGCAGGTCTGCCCCACGTTGAGCCATTTACCAAAGGCGATACGGCGTGCCGCGACCTTCAAGTTTGCCGTCGCGTCCACGATGCAGGGGCTCTTTCCGCCCAGCTCAAGCGTCACGGGCGTAAGGTTTTTACTTGCGCGCTCCATGACGAGCTTGCCGACCGGAACGCTGCCGGTAAAGAAGATCTTGTCCCAGCACTCATCGAGCAGCGCTTCGTTCTCGGCGCGCCCGCCCTCGACAACCGTCACCAGGCGCGGATCAAATGCCTCTTCGCAGATTTGCTTGAGCACCGCGCTCGATGCCGGAGCATAGGCGCTCGGTTTGATGACCACGGTATTGCCCGCGGCAAGGGCGCCAGCGAGCGGCTCGAGCGTTAGCAAAAACGGATAGTTCCATGGAGCCATGATGAGCGTGACTCCGTAGGGCACGGCTTGCGTCTTGCACACGCTTACGGCGTTGGCGAGGTCACACGGGCGCAGGAGCGGGCGGCTCCATCGAGCCACATGCGCAATCTGATGACGAATCTCGGAAAGCGATGTGCCGATCTCGCACATATAGGCCTCGTCGTGCGACTTGCCCAAATCGGTCTTGAGCGCATGGGCGATATCGGCCTCGTGCGCCCGTACTGCATTGCGCAAACTCACGAGCGCGCGACGGCGAGCGTCGACATCAAACGTGGCGTGCGTCTTAAAGTAGGCGCGCTGATCGCCGACGATGCGCGCAATTTCCTCGGTGTTCATGAGCCCTCCTAGTTCTCGTCCTCAAACATACCACCCGCAACGACCTCGTACATATGCTCGAGCTCCAAACGGTCCATTAAAAGCGGAACGGGGTACAGGGGATTGGCCTCGGCATCGGCATGCGTCGCCATCTCAGGAATGTCGGAGCGGCGAATGCCTGAAACATATCTGGGGATTCCCAGGGTCTCGTTCATGCGGTCGACCCAATCGATAAAGGCCTCGGCCGCCAGGCTGTCCTGCGCGTTAGCCGGCGCGATACCGGCCATGCGGGCGAGATCGGCAAGCTTGGGAGCGGCAGCGTCACCATAAGCGCGAAGCATGTGCGGCAGGATGATCGCGTTGGCCAAACCGTGTGGAATTCCGTATCGGCCGCCCAGACTGTGCGCGATGGCATGCACATATCCAACATAGGAGCGCGTAAAGGCAACACCCGCCTTATACGCCGCCGAAATCATATTGCGGCGCGCACGCATGTTACCGCCATGCTCATAGGCCTCCAGCAAATTGTCGTGGATGAGCTGAACCGCCTGACGCGCCATCTTGCGCGTGTAGGACGTGGTGCTACGGCCGATAAAGGCCTCGACAGCATGCGTCAGGGCATCCATACCCGTCTGCCCCGTAATGGACGCCGGCAACCCACGCGTAAACTCGGGGTCGTGCACCGCAAAACGTGGGATGAGTACAAAGTCGTTAATGGGGTACTTGTAATGCGTCTCGTCATCGGTAATTACCGCCGCAAGCGTGACCTCGCTTCCCGTGCCTGCCGTGGTGGGAACGGCGATGAGCAGCGGCAGACGACGATGAATGCGCAACAGGCCGCGCATCTTGTTGATGGGCTTCTTTGGCTGCGCGATGCGTGCCCCCACGCCCTTGGCGCAGTCCATGGCCGAACCGCCGCCAAAACCAATAATGGCCTGGCAGGCGTTCTCTCGATACAGGGACGCCGCTTCCTCCACATTCGAGACCGTGGGGTTCGCACGTGTTTCGGCATAGACCGCAGCGCTAATTCCCTTGGACGCGAGCGCTGTCTCGAGCGGTGCCGTGAGCCCCAGACGGGCAATGCCGGGATCCGTCACGATAAGAACATGCCGTATTGAACGCTTTTGAAGCACTGCGGGCACTTCCTCAGCGTGCTCTAAAATGCGTGGCTCGGTATAGGGCAGCACCGGCAATGCGATGCGAAAAACCGTTTGATACGTTCGGCACCAGGCGCGGCGGGCTAGATGCATAAAGGAAGCTCCTTCATTTGTTGATTGGTCAACATTTGCTCGACCGATTGTACTCATCGGCGTCCGTATATGGCTTGCCAATCGTTAATCAATCAACATCTTCACATGCTTAAATTGTTTTATTAAAAATCATTCCTAATAGGCTTCACATTTGGTTGCATTTATGGATAATAGAACCCGTCAAGACGCACGTCCGGAGAGGGCCCTTACGGGACCGGACGAGCGCACCATCGCCATCGATCGAAAGGATCGAATCATGAAGTTTGTTTGCCCCGTTTGCGGTTATGTGGAAGAGTTCGACGGCGACCAGCTGCCCGAGGATTTCAAGTGCCCCCAGTGCGGCGTTCCCGGCTCTCGCTTCCTGAAGCAGGAGGAGGGCCAGCTCGAGTGGGCTGCCGAGCACGTCGTGGGCGTCGCCAAGATGGAGGGCGTCTCCGAGGACATCGTTGCCGATCTGCGCGCCAACTTTGAGGGCGAGTGCTCTGAGGTCGGTATGTACCTGGCCATGGCTCGCGTCGCTCATCGCGAGGGCTATCCCGAGATCGGCCTGTACTGGGAGAAGGCTGCCCACGAGGAGGCAGAGCATGCCGCCAAGTTCGCTGAGCTCCTGGGCGAGGTCGTGACCGACTCCACCAAGAAGAACCTCGAAATGCGCGTTGAAGCCGAGAATGGCGCCACCGCCGGCAAGACCGATCTTGCCAAGCGTGCCAAGGCCGCTGGTCTCGATGCCATCCACGACACCGTGCACGAGATGGCTCGCGACGAAGCTCGCCACGGCAAGGCTTTCGCTGGCCTGCTCAAGCGCTACTTTGGCTAAGCCAGCAGCCTGAGAGATAATCTCTAGCTTCATAAGGCCCGGACTGCATGGTTCGGGCCTTTTTTCGTGTCTCGAGAACTCGTAAACGCCCTGAAATAGAGCTATCTTCGGCATCGGTCTCTCGTCAAAAACTAAGTGAGTAGACTTTTCGAAACTTGCCGAGCAGACCATCCGTATTGCTTTATAAAGTCACAGGTAAATGACTTGTTTCAAAACGGCCTGGTCGCCAAAGTGCCAAAAGCCTACTCACTTAGAACCGCAGCCGTCCACGATCGAGCTGTTTTGTGTCTAACGGGCATCTTTCCGTCAATTACTCCCAATTTTGTCCAGTCAACGAACAGTTCAGACCGGAGTAATGTCTCAGCCCTTTGCTCATCTGAGCTTTTATCACGATATTCAGCATCGAGCATCCTGCATACGGCCTTAACGATCGCGCGGAATCTATCCTCATCGGATATCTGTCTGTGTGTCAGGAGAAGCACGTCGTAGCCCATAGCCTGAAGCGCCGTCATGCGGTCTGCATCACGCAAGCCATCCCCTGCGCGTCCGTGCGAGGCCTTTCCCTGACATTCAATGGCCACTTGTCGCCTGCCGTCCGGCGAAGAAAGAAGTAGGTCGATATATACACGGGACTTTCCCACAATCGCTCGAGCACTTGTGCTTAGCATCACTTCAACATTAAGCTCTATGCCGCAAAAACCTTCGCCTCCCAGGGATCGCGGCAGTGCAAGTAGCAAATACGCCTCGACCTCAAAAGGCGACGCGGCGCCCAATGGAACGAGTTGCGATACCGCTATAAATCTATTGCCGTAACGCATCCCGCAAACATCTGAACAAAAACGGTCAAGGTCTCCGCCCAAAACCAAAGCGTCTCGACGCCATAAATTTGAGGCGGTGCCGTCCTCGGACGGGCAGCGCACCCAACCGAACGTTGTCGAAATCGCGCCCGAATCAATTGCACGCGAAAGCTCCGCCTCAAGTGCCGCCGGCAGGGCACACACCGCAAACAAGCCACACATCTCCGCCAATACCAAAAGAAGCTGAAGATCCGTCAGATGCCGCAACATGATGAATGCCGTCAGTAGAGGAGACGTAATCAAAACCCCATGCTCCGTTCCCAGCACGGATTCCCTGGGAAGCTCACCAAGAAACAGCCGCTGCCTAATGCTGGCAGGACAAGTCCGTTTGTTTCTCGACCGAACCAATGTATACAACGGAAAACCGAGCGCGACCGCAGCCGTCGGGTTGCGGGCGAGATCATATCGCTGCCGGTCTTCTTCCGGTCGTGGAAGCGGCGGACACAAAGCGCGGACTTGAGGAGGCAAACGCCAGTACCTAAAAGCTGATATGTCACAAAGTAGATCCTTCATAGGCACAGGAAAACACGAATTTCAACCCAGTCAGTCACGCATTGGCGCGAACGCACCAAAATGGCGCCGAACGGACTGCCAAGTTTTCAACAGCCCTCCCCAACTGGCCAAAAGCTTGCCGAGAGCTGGACGAAGCCCTGTTGAAAACCCCATTTTTTCTCATGCAGGAGCTTTGCGCGGCAAGTGAGTAGACTTTTTTGAACATCCCGAGCAGGCCGGTCATCCTGCTTTTCAAAACCGCAGGTAGATAGCTTGTTACAAAACTGCCTGGTCGCCAAAGTGCTAAAAGTCTACTCACTTAGGTTGCAGAGTGCCCCCCCCATTAGCTGCAATTCCAAGGTAGTTAGTACTTTTGGACTCAGATCGTCATACTGAACAAGAATTTGAGTTGAGTTTTCAGGGACAGATGCGCCATCGGCACACCAAAAACAGTCACCGATATCGATAAAAGGGATGCTCGAGCGCGTGAGGGCCCGTGCAAAAGAGCTTCCGCCCGCGTCACACTCCACGGCCACGACGCAGTAAAGGCCGGCGTCCGCGTACTCGATCGAGACTTCCCCTGCCGGAAACGTTTTCCGTACAAGCGCCGCCAGGCCATCACGCGCCCCACGAGCACGAACGCGCACGCGGTTCACATGTCGCTCGTAATCACCCGATTCCAGCAAACGCGCCAAGGCAACCTGATCAACAGAACTTACCGACGAGGCGTAGAAACCAAGGTTGCGTTTAAACCTCTCCATTAGTTCATCGGGCAGCACCATGTACGCCAAACGTAACGCCGATGAAAGGCTCTTCGAAAACGTGTTGGTGTAGATAACCGACTGGGCGGCATCGATCGACGCGAGCGCGGGAATCGGCTTGCCGGCAAGGCGAAACTCACAATCAAAGTCGTCTTCGATGAGATACCGACCTGGCCGCTCGGCGGCCCAGCTCAGCAACGCATAGCGACGTGCAATGCTCGTCACAAGACCGGTCGGATACTGATGAGACGGCATCAGGTGAAGGACATCGGTCCCGGTTTTCTGCAGCGCGCTCAAGTCCACGCCCTCAGCATCCAACGGGACATGCCGCACTTCGCAACCCATGGCCTGATAGATGCGCGTCAAGCGCAAATAGCCTGGATCCTCGACGGCATACACCTTGTCCGCGCCAAGCAACTGAACCAACATGGTATCGAGCAGCTGGGCGCCCGCACCGATAACGATATTGTCGGGATTGACATTCATGCCCCTTGTCCCGCGCAGATGGCGCGCAATCGCACGTCGCAGTCGAGCGGTGCCCTGCGCCGGTGCGGGCGAAAAGATTTCACGTTCGTCTTCGGACGTCAGCGTCGCCCGTAGCGCACTTTGCCAAAGCCGCGCCGCCTCCAAAGCGGAAGGAGAAAGTGCGTCGAATCGCTCTGCCTGCCCCATGGCATCATGCGCGCTGGGACCAACAGGGACAGCATCTCGGTCGATATCCCCCGCAGCCAAAGCCAAAACCGGCGCATCCGGGAGCTCGCACGCGTAGTAGCCACGACGCGGCATTGAGCAAATATAGCCCTCGGCAAGCAACTGGCTATATGCATTCTCGATGGTAATGACACTGATACCCAGATGACTCGCAAAGGCGCGCTTAGACGGCAGATGCTCCCCCGCCGCAATACGGCCAGCAACAATATCATCGCGAATTTGCTGGTAAACATACTCATAAAGCGATGCTTCGCCGCGATTTTCCAAATTGTAGTCAAGCATGGGTCTATCACCTGACCTTATTGAATCATTCAATCTGGCATTAGTCTGACCTTGTTATTATCTCGAAAACTGAGTATTTCGCCATACCCAGCTCCCCGATAGGATGTTCCGTTAAGCAATGCACATGCCAACCAAGGGAGCAACCATGGCAGAACAGACCAGCAAGGCCGATCGCGTCAAACTCAATCGCGAGCTCGCGCAGATGCTCAAGGGCGGCGTCATCATGGACGTCACCACGCCCGAGCAAGCACGCATCGCCGAGGAGGCGGGCGCCTGCGCCGTCATGGCGCTCGAGCGCATCCCGGCCGACATCCGCGCCGCAGGCGGCGTCTCGCGCATGAGTGATCCCAAGATGATCAAGGGCATCCAAAAAGCTGTCTCCATCCCCGTTATGGCCAAGTGCCGCATCGGCCACATTGTCGAGGCGCAGATCCTGCAGGCCATCGAAATCGACTACATCGACGAATCCGAGGTCCTCTCCCCCGCCGATGATGTCTATCACATCGACAAGACCCAGTTTGACGTGCCGTTTGTCTGCGGCGCCCGCGATCTGGGCGAGGCACTGCGCCGTGTTGCCGAGGGCGCCACGATGATTCGCACCAAGGGCGAGCCGGGCACGGGCGACGTCGTTCAGGCCGTGCGCCATATGCGCAAGATCCAAAAGCAGATCCGCGACGTTGTTGCCCTGCGCGACGACGAGCTCTTTGAGGCAGCCAAGCAGCTGCAGGTTCCGGTCGAGCTGGTGCGCGAGGTCCATGCCGCGGGCAAGCTCCCCGTCGTAAACTTTGCCGCCGGCGGAGTCGCGACCCCCGCCGACGCCGCGCTGATGATGCAGCTGGGCGCCGAGGGCGTCTTTGTTGGCTCGGGCATCTTTAAGAGCGGCGACCCCGCCAAGCGCGCCGCCGCCATCGTCAAGGCCGTGGCAAACTTCACCGACGCCAAGCTCATCGCCGAGCTTTCGGAGGACCTGGGCGAGGCCATGGTGGGCATCAACGCCGACGAAATCGAGATCATCATGGAGGAGCGCGGGCGCTAGTCCAGCAGAAAGGATCGCACATGAGCGATTATGCAGACCAAACGGTCGCCGTGCTGGCGGTCCAGGGCGCTTTTGCCGAGCACGAGGCAAGACTGTCCGAGCTGGGCGCACGTTGTATCGAGATGAGGCAGGCGGCCGATTTGCAGCAGAACTTTGACCGCCTGGTCCTCCCCGGCGGCGAGTCCACCGTTCAGGGCAAGTTACTTGCCGAGCTTGGTATGCTCGATGAGCTTCGCACCCGCATTGTTGAGGGCATGCCCGTCCTGGGCACCTGCGCCGGCTTGATTCTGTTGGCGCGCGATCTTGCCGCCCACGACGATAAGGGGACGCCGCGCTTGGCAACCATGGATGTGCTCGTTGAGCGCAATGCTTACGGCAGACAGCTCGGCAGCTTTCGCACCAAGGGGCAGGTAGGCGGTATCGACTGTGAGGTGCCGCTGACGTTTATCCGCGCGCCCCGCATCGTCGAAGTGCACGGCGACACTGAGGCCCTAGCCGAAGTCGACGGTCGCATCGTCGCCGCCCGCCAAGGCAACCAGCTCGGCGTCACCTTCCACCCCGAGCTCGACGAAGACACCCGCCTCCACGAACTGTTCCTGCAAATGTAGGCAGAATTTAAACGAGCGTGGATTTTCGGACATACAACAAATGAGAGTGGATAATCTCCCACTTTGAGCTTGAATGCAGGCTCAAACCGGGAGATTATCCACTCTCATGCTATGTAGTCGTTGGGGACGTTCTTAAACGACTAGTCAAACAAGAACGTCCCCAACGACCATATTGCGATAGACGACCACGTTTGCCCAGATAAAACCGACCAAAATAAACCTGTCCCTTTTTGGTAGGTTTGGATCAAGGCAACGCCGATGTCTTGGTACCGACAGCGAAAACCCGCCAGAGCGAGCAAGGTGCCTTGAAACAAGGCGGCATTGACCTTCTGGTCATGCCGCCGCAGTTGAAAGGCAGATTGCCGCTCTAGCGGGTTTGCAGCGTCAACTAGTTACGCGATTTGGTAAAACCGCGTAACCCAACTAGAAACGGTTGCCGCGGAAGCCGCCACCGTTGCGGCCGCCACGGTCGCCACCGCGACCGCCGCGGTCGTTACCACGGTTGCCGCCGAAGCCACCACGGTTGCCACCGCGATCGCCATAGCCACCACGGTTGCCACCAAAGCCGCCGCGACCGCCACGGTCGCCGCCACGGTCGCCAAAGCCGCCACGGCCACCGCGATCGCCACCGCGACCGCCACGGTCGCCGCCACGGCCACCGCGATCGCCAAAGCCGCCGCGACCGCCACGGTCGCCGCCACGGCCACCGCGCTCGTCACGGCCGCCGCGAGGACCGCGGTCCTCGTCCAGGCCCATGGCGACGAGCGGAGCGATAACCTTATCGAGAGCGGCCATCAGCTCGGTAGCCTCCTCGTAAGAAAGCTCGGGCAGGAGCTTCTCCTTCTTGTTGGCAAGCTCGACCAGGCCCTCAGCGGCATCCTCGGCAGCGAAGACAACGATCTTGCGCATATCGCCCTCGGCGTCGTCGATGCGGCCGACCAGATCGGCAGCCTCGGCCTCGGCCATCAGGCCATCGAGCTCACGAAGGCGCATGCCCAGCAGGTCGGACATTTCCTTCTGCTCCATCTTGGGCTTGAGGTCAAGAAGCTTGATGGCGCGCTCGATGTTCGCCATGCGCTCGGCCTTGGCCTCCTCCTCCTTGGAAATAGCAAAGCGACGGCTGCGCAGCAGGCGGGCGGCCTTCTGCATCTTGTCCATCAGCTCTTCGTCATCGTAATCAGCGGCGGCCTTGACAACCTCGGCCTCCTCGGCGGAAACCTCGTCAGCAGCCTCAACCTCGGCAGCTTCGGTCTCCACGGTCTCGACTGCCTCGACCTCGGCAGCCATGGTCTCGTTCTCGGTCTCGTTCATGATCTCTTCGTTCTCAGACATGAGACTCCTTCTTGGCCCTCTCGGGCATCATCGCCCCATTCGCGGGGCCCGTCGCGCACTCTTTGCGCTTTATACATTCATGCCTCTCGGCAAAACGTCCATTAGTTTATGGTGTCGCCATCCAATCTAGCTGCAGAATCTATGTGCACACATTAATGCGACATGTGCGACTCGCGGCGAGCGTACACCAGCGACACCGCGAACCCGACAACGGCAATCACGGCCGCCACGCGCACGGCGGCTGCAAATCCTATCGCCTGGGCAACGTCCGACGCAACGCCTGCGGCGCCAGCAGCCACCGCAGAACTCGAAAGCAGGCCGATAAACAGCGACGGACCAAACGACGCGGCAATCATGTTCCACGTGTTAAGCAATGCCGTTCCGTGAGGATGCTCAGCGGCGGGAAGCGTCTCCAAACCGGCGGTCTGCGAGGGGCTCAGTACCAAACCGACGCCGGCATACACCACAACGGTCAGCAGCACGACAACGCCGATGTTCATGCTTGCCGCGGTCATCGAGATTGCCGTCTGCCCCACAGCGATCAGGGCAAAGCCGACCGGCAGCAGCGGCCACGCACCACGGGCATCCATCACGCGTCCGCCCACAATCGAGGTCACAGCGTTGCAGGCGATCGCCGGCAAAATGAGCAAACCCGCGACAAGTGCGGTCATGCCGTATGCGCCCTCAAAATAGAGCGGCAACAAAACGCTCATCGAGAACGTCGTCATCATCGACACCACCACAAGCAGGCATGCAGGCCAAAAACGAACGCTCGCCATGGGACGCACGTTAAGCACCGGATGCTTGAGCTTGAGCTGACGAACCGCAAACAGGCCGAGCACCACAACAGCGGCGAAAAGCGTCGCGATACCGGCCATCACATTGGTCGAGAACTCGCCTACGGAATACACAAACGCCGTAATGCCGGCGGCGAGCAAAACAACCGACAGAATATCAAGCGTGGTGTTCGAGCGCTCTCCGACATTCCGAACGAGCTTTGCTGCCGCCGCGGCGACCACGACACCGCCCACCAGCGGCACTACGAACACCGCCCTCCAGCAAAACAACGTGCACATAAGACCACTAATCACGGGCCCAAACGCCGGCCCTAGCGTAATGCAGGCACCGCCCAGGCTCAGATACAGACCGAGCTTCTCGCGCGGAGCGCAAGACAGCACCACGTTCATCATGAGCGGGAACAAGATGCCCGATCCCGCAGCCTGCAAAATGCGACTTGGCAGCAAAACGGCAAACGACGGGGCGAACAGGCACAGGACTTCGCCGGCGACCAGGCATCCACATGCGAAAAACAGCAGCTTGCGCGTCGAGAAGCGACCGGAAAGAAAGGCCATGATGGCCGTAAAGATCGCCGTCACGATCATGTAGCCCGAAACAAGCCACTGCGCCGTGGTGGCACTCACCGAAAAGGCCGCCATGATGTCGTGCAACTCCACATTAATGATGTTCTCGTTAAAGGCGGCAACAAAGGCTGCGATATACATAACGACGAGAATTGCCGCAGTGGCCGATGACGTTACTTGAACTTGTTGCTGAGATTTGCTCCCCATGCATTTCCTTCCTCTTGAAACGACAGTCGCATCGCCCCAGAGGAACAGTCCAGGGCGAAAAATGAGCCCTAGACTTACGCCAGACGCCGTACGCGACGAGCCTGACAACATGGTCCAACGTCGAAAGATTGTAACGCGGACGCACAGCTTTCCTTCCGCGCTATTATTAAAAGTCCACGAAAGCATAAGACATGAGGAGCCCGCCATGATTAAGCCCATCATGAAATCCGAGTTCTTTTTGCGCCTACCTTCCGAAGACGCGGGACCCGACGACGCCGCGACCGGGCAGGACCTCCTAGATACGCTCCACGAGCATGAGCACGAGTGCGTGGGCCTCGCCGCCAACATGATCGGCGTGCGCAAACGCATCATCTGCGTAAAGGACGGCAGCAAGGCGCTCCTGATGTACAACCCGCAAATTCTTGAGCAGGTCAATTCCTATCAGACGAGCGAAGGATGCCTTTCGCTGGCTGGAGAGCGTCCCTGTACCCGCTATCGTCGCATTAAGGTGGAGTATTTGGACGAGAACTTCGTCCACTGCATCAAAAACTTCTCGGGGTACACCGCCGAGATCATCCAACACGAAATCGACCACTGTTGCGGAATCGTTGTATAGTTCCGCCGTTCTACCGAACGGCGGACCGCTTGACGCTGCGCGAGCCGCATTCACACCAATCTGACGTTCAGCTTCAAGGGCGCGACCAAAAGGTCAGCGCCCTTTCGCTTCACGTCACCTTGGCGCAAATGCGGCTCGCTCGCTGTCGTTTGCCTATCCTGCGACGCTTCAGTTCTCGCGGCGGCACATATCTAATCCCCTACGACTGGCGATAGTGATCGAAGAAGTCAGCCAAGTCTTCGAGCGACTCTTTGAGCACTTCCATGCGCGGCAGGTACACGATGCGGAAGTGGTCGGGCTCGGCCCAGTTAAAGCCGCCGCCGCGGGTGATCAGGATCTTCTTCTCGTGCAGCAGGTCGAGAGCAAACTGCTCGTCATCGGTGATGTTGAACTTTTTAACATCCATCTTGGGGAAGATGTAGAACGCCGCGCGCGGCTTGACCACCGAGATGCCATCGATCTTGCTGAGTGCCTCATACACAAAGTTGCGCTGCTCGTAGACACGACCGCCGGGTCGGATGTAGTCGTTAACCGACTGATGGCCGCCGAGCGCCGTCTGGACGATCGACTGAGCCGGCACGTTGGAGCACAGGCGCATGTTAGAGAGCATGTTGATGCCCATGATAAAGTCGCTCATGCAGCGCTGGTTGCCCGAAAGCACCATCCAGCCAATGCGATAGCCCGCGATCATATGCGACTTGGACAGGCCGCTAAACGTAATGCATGGCAGGTCGGGGGCGAGCGATGCAATGGAGACGTGCTCGTAGCCGTCCATGCACAGGCGGTCGTAGATCTCGTCGGCAAAAATCATGAGCTGATGCCTGCGCGCAACCTCGACGATGCCCTCAAGCACCTCGCGCGGGTAGACCGATCCCGTGGGGTTGTTGGGGTTGATGATGACGAGGGCCTTGGTCGCGCTCGTGATCTTGGACTCCATATCCTCCAGGTCGGGATACCAATCCGCCTGCTCATCGCACAGATAGTGCACGGGATGACCGCCGGCAAGGGTTGCGCACGCCGTCCAGAGCGGATAGTCGGGGCTGGGGATCAGAATCTCGTCGCCATTGTCGAGCAGCGCGTTCATCGAAAGCTGAATGAGTTCGGACACGCCGTTGCCCGTGTAGATGTGCTCCATCTGAACATTGGGCAGGCCCTTGATCTGCGAGTACTGCATAATCGCCTTGCGCGCAGAGAACAGACCGCGCGAGTTGGAATAGCCTTCGCAGTCGGGCAGCTGCTGGCGCATGTCCTTAATAACCTCATCGGGCGTGCGGAAACCAAAGGGTGCCGGATTACCGATGTTGAGCTTGAGGATGCGCTCGCCCTCGTCCTCCATACGGGCGGCCTCGTCGACGACGGGACCGCGCACGTCATACAGGACGTTCTCGAGCTTGGTGGATTTAGAAAAAGTACGCATGGTGGTGCTCCTTGGAATTTGAGCTGAGGGATGGGGTTCGGGCTTGGAAACGTTGTTGGGCGATGATGCCTCGCCTTGATCGGCGCCACCGGCAAGCAGCCAGGTAACATCGACCTCCAAAACGCGGGCGAGCAGCTCTGCCACATCGCGCCGCGGGATCGTCTTGCCGCTCACATATTGGCTCATCTGACTCTTGCCGAGTTTTTTGCCGAGCATCTCCGATGCGCGGATTACATCCGACTGGCGAACGTCGCGATCGGACATAGCCTGTCGCAGGCGATCGCTAAACGTCTCTTGGGCCACTAGAACCTCCTTGCTGGCAAAGTTCAATTTATAGAACACGAATTGAACCTGAGTTCAATTTAGGCAGCAGTATAGCGCGGCGCATTATCCGGAAGTTCAATTTCACAAGAAAATGTACCGAACCCCGAGAATCGTCCCAAAGTGGACAACAGGTACGCGCTTTTAGAGATATTCAAGGAAACGAGCCGCCGCAAGCGAAACGTCAGCGGTGCGGTATATGGCGTTGATTTGCCGATGAGGACGTCCCTCGAGCGGGCGCACGGCGACATCGAACTGACAGCGCCGCAAGATGAGCGCCGGAAGAATGCTCACGCCCAGGCCGTCCTCGACCATAGCCATAATCGCATAGTCATCCCAGGTCGACAGCTTAGAACGCACCGCCAGACCCGCGCGGCGAAACAGCGGCGTAATCTCGTCGTCGCTACCGCGTTCCAGCAGAATAAACTGCTCGTTTGCCAAATCGGCAAGGGGAACGACCTCCGCGGTGGCAAGCAAAGAATCTGCCGGCACTACCGCCATCAACTCGTCGTGCACTAAAAACCGCGATGCCATGCCGTTTTCTCGCGGCTCACGCGGGATAAAGCCCAGGTCACAACGACCCTCAGCCACCCATTGTTCAATCTCTGAGTAATCGCCCATCAGCAACTCATAATCGACGTCCGGGTGATCGGCGCGAAAGCGCGCAATCACCGGCGGCAGCACGTGGGTCGCCACACTCGAAAACGTACCGATGCAAATTTTGCCGCGCATGAGTCCACGCATCTCGTCCACCCGTCGCTGCAGGCGGCCAAACTCTTCGCATAACGCCTCGACTGCCGGCATGACCTGCCGCCCATCGGCAGAAAGCACTACGCCCTCGCGGCTTCTATCGAGCACTTTAAAGCCCCAGTCGGCCTCGAGATCGGCCACCATACGGCTCACGCCCGACTGCGAATAGCTCAGCCGCTCGGCGGCGCGCGTAAAACTGCCGGCGCGCACGGTCTCGAGCAGCACCTGCATCTTTTGAATATTCGTCTCCACGGCACCCCTCCACCTTTGCATGAGTCTTTGTCATGTTATCCATGCATTATATTCGCTTTTCTTCTAAAGGCAGTTCACCCATAGTGAACATGCTCGGATATAGAGGGGATGTCAGCGCATGAACAACGGACTGTTTACGTACTTAGCAGCATTGCTATTGTTTGGCTCCAACGGCATCATCGCCGCCGCCATCGCACTGCCGAGCTCCGATATCGTGCTACTACGCACGTTTTTGGGCGCACTCTCGCTTGCCGCCATCCTCGCCATCACCCAACGCCATAAGTTGCAGGCGCCATCTCGCCCCCGCGAAGCCGCAGCCCTCCTCCTCTCGGGAGCCGCGCTGGGCGCCAGCTGGATTTTTCTGTTCCGCGCCTACCAGACGATAGGCGTCGGCGTATCCTCGCTGCTGTACTACTGCGGCCCCATCATCGTTATGGCGCTCTCCCCACTCATCTTTGGCGAAAAGCTGACCGGCGGCAAAATCGCCGGCTTTATCGCCGTTGCTTGCGGTGCTTTTCTCATTGCAGCGCAAGGTCTAGGCGGCAATATGCCCATTGCGGGTATCGCCTGCGGCATCGCCTCGGCATTTTGCTATGCGCTGATGGTCATCGCTAGCAAGGGCGCGCCACACATCGAAGGACTCGAGAACTCCACGCTCCAGGTGAGCGCCGCCTTTGTGACCGCGCTGGCCCTCACGCTCATCACGCAGGGCTCCCCCTCATTCCTGTCCGCCGGCGTCGCCGCCAATATTGATTGGCGCGCCGTCGTCATGCTCGGCGTCGTCAACACCGGCATCGGTTGCCTACTCTACTTTAGTGCCGTCGCCAAGCTGCCCGTCCAGACCGTCGCGGTCGTTGGCTACCTCGAGCCGCTTTCGGCCGTCGTGTTCTCCGCCGTCCTTTTAGGCGAAGCCATAACACCGGTCCGCCTGATGGGCGCCGCACTTATCATCGGCGGCGCGATTTTTTGCGAACTCGCCGGCAAACGCGCAAACGCCAAGGCCGGCATCGCCCAGGCAGCGCGCGCTTAAGGGACATTTTCTCGGGGCGCATGCGGGATAAAGCCCAGGTCGCAGTGGCCCTGCACCTCACGGGAGATGCAGGGCCATTTTGCATTGCAGTAAAGCTATGGGCTACGAACGACGCGGCTCGGGAACCACGAGCCTATCGGGGCTCGCGCCCTCGGCATCCATCAGGCTCACGTAGCGAATCGATGGGTCATCGTAGGTCGCGTAGTAATAATTGCCCGTACGCGCGCTAAAGCATCCGGTGTAGATGGTCTTCTCGAACTTGCCGTCGCCCATCTTGGACGCTCCCTCGATCATCGCCACGCCCTCGAGCGAACGGAACATGCGGACGACGTTTTCGGCCTCGCTGCCCTTTTGCGGGTAATTGGCATTGAGGTAGGCCGCCTTTACAAAACGGCTCGGCGAATAGCAGTCGCCCGGAATACCGCGCATGCCGGCACCAGCGCCATAAGGCTTGAGCTCGGCGGCGCGCCATGTCGCCGTCTGCGGAAAATCGCTGGTGGCGGTGATATAGGTGCGCAGGTTTTCCATATGCCACGGGAAAGTCGGCTGGTTGGCAAGGGTATCGACCGGGTCGTCGTATACATGCAGGCCGTCGGCCATCATCTCGACCACGATACTGCGCTGGCTGTCGCCGATAATCCAATGGAGCAGCGACACGCCCAGGCCCTCGCCGGCAGATTTGGCGACAATCACCGTATCGCGCAGTGCAGCCTCGGCCTCGTCGACCGTCGAGAACGTCGCCGCCACCCACAGGGGAAACTCGTAGGCCGCGATATTGGTCTTGCCATCAACCGGCCCCTCGGCATACTCGGCATAGCCGGGAAAGTTGAGCCCCGCCACAGCCAGGCCCGCATCGTTGCCGCAATCGAAAAACATGGGATAGTTCTTGTAATCGATACACATACCGATTACCGCATGCGCCGCCGTCGCATCGTCGATAAACGAGTACGGGATGTGGAACCCGCGGGGCACCACGCGAACCTGCTCGCCGTATCCAAAGCTCCAGTCGAGGTTGCGGCCCAGATACATGTGGCCGGAATTATCGGTAAATCGAATGCTCGTGCACATAGCGCCTCCTAGCTCAATGTTCTTACTAAGGTCATTGTCACCAAACAAAGGAGCGCTAAACAAAAAAGTCCGGACATGACAACAATGTCATACCCGGACTAAAAACGACGAGGTGCGGTGCTTTGGTCCCCTTAGACCAACTTTCCAAGACAGTGATCAATCATGTGCTGGATCATTTGCGCCTCAAAGCCTGCGTAATCGCGGCGGCACTCCTTCATCTTGCCGTCGACGATCTGGTCAAAGGCAACCTTGCACTTGATATAGCGCGTGGACTTGGTGACCTCCTCGTGCGTCAGGCAGCTCTCCTCCATCTTGCTGGCACCCAGGCCAAACACCAGACGGGGGTTGTAGAGCACGTGGGGCTCGCCGGCGTCGTCCAGGTAGACGCAAACCTTCTTGGTAACGCCAATCTGGTTAGCGGCAAGGCAGCCGGCATCGTCGAGCGACTTGATGGTATCGATCAGGTCCTGAGCAACCGACTCGTCCTCGACGGTCGCAACCTCGCAACGCTGGGACAGGATAGCCTCGTCGTGGCAAAGCCCTTTAATCATACGTTCCTCCATAGGGGTCGTTGTAACCGCTTAAGTATACGGTACCTACACAATTTCATGCGAAAGATACCGCCCGTCCGTTACAAACCGCCGAACATCAACATGTGAGGAACACCAACTTCACAAAGGCGATATAGTGGGTGGGTTCGTGTCAATCGGCCTAAACTCGGGGCCGAACAAGGAAAGGGTATGCATGGACGAACTATTTCACGTCAGCGAGCGCAAGTCCACAATCGGGACCGAACTTCGCGCTGGACTGACAACATTCCTGGCGATGGCCTACATCATCGCCGTCAACCCCGCAGTGCTCTCGGGCGCCGGCATCGATGCGGGAGCGCTCGCCTGCGCCACTTGCCTGGGCGCCGGCATCATGACCATCTGCATGGGCATCTTCGCCAACCGTCCGCTCGCCTGCGCGTCGGGCCTGGGCATCAACGCCATGATTGCGGGCATCACCACCACCATGTGCGGCGGTGACTGGCACGTGGCCATGAGCGTTATCTTCCTCGAGGGCATCGTCATCTTGCTGCTCGTCCTGTGCGGCCTGCGCGAGGCCATCATGGACGCCATCCCCGTGGTCCTGCGCCACGCCATCTCGGTGGGTCTGGGCCTGTTTATCGCCATGATCGGCCTGTGCGACGCCGGCATCATCACCGCTGGCGCCGGTACGCTTGTCGGCCTGGGCGACATCACCTCCCCCACCTTTATCGTCGGCATCATCTCCATCGTCGTGACGGTCGCCCTGGCTTCCCGCAACGTGCCGGGCTCGCTGCTCATCGGCATCATCGTCGCCGTTATCGCCGGTATCCCGCTGGGCGTCACTCATGCGCCCGAGGGCCTCATCGCACCGCTCGACTTCTCGACCTTTGGCGCCCCGTTTGCCAGCACCGCCGATGGCAACATGGCCATCGTGAAGGTTCTGACCGACCCGATGCTGCTCGTCGTGGCCTTCTCGCTGCTCATGAGTGACTTCTTCGACACCATGGGCACCGCGATGGCCGTCGCCAAGCAGGGCGAGTTCCTGACCGAGGACGGCAATGTCGAGGACATCCGTCCCATCCTGGTCGTCGACTCCGTGGCCGCTGCTGCCGGTGGCTTTATGGGCGTCTCCTCCATCACCACTTTCGTCGAGTCCACGTCCGGCGCTGCCGACGGTGGCCGCACGGGTCTCACCTCCGTCACCACCGGCGTGCTGTTCATCCTCGCCGCGTTCTTCTCCCCCATCGTCACCATCGTTTCCAGCGCCGCCACCTGCGGTGCTCTGGTCTACGTCGGCTACCTCATGATGAGCGAGGCCTCCGAGATCGACTGGTCCGACGTGTCGCAAGGTTTCCCGGCGTTCATGATTGTCGCCGGCGTGCCCTTCACTTACTCCATCTCTGCCGGCATTGGCCTGGGCTTTATCGCCTACGTGATCGTCGCGCTCTTTAAGGGCGAGGCCTCCAAGATCAAGCCGCTCATGTGGATCGCAGCACTTGCCTTCCTCGTCTACTTCTTTGTAGCGTAGGCGCAAGATTTGCAATACCAAACAGCAAAGCGCGGAGTCGCATCGAGCGGCTCCGCGCTTTGCTTTTAAAGCCAGGCGCCACACGGACGCGCGATGTATTGCTTCGCAAGTTTTGGACGTTTTGCTCTCCAAACGGCACTACCGCCGGCTACATCCTGCAGATATGCTGGGCGTAATCGCATAGGCCCTATGAGGATGGGAGTAACCATGGCCGCCTTGTTCACGACCCCCAAGCGCAATGACAAAACCTCTGGAGCCCATTTTGTCGAGCCCGACGTGCGCCGTCGCACGCTGCTCGCACACGGCAGCTGGCGCCGCGTGACACGCCGCATCGTTGTAGGCGCCGTATGCGCGCTCACGGTAAGTTCGCTACTCATGCCGAGCGTCTCGCTCGCGGCCGAGTGGGTGGACGTCGGCGGCACCCAATACAACGCCGGCACCGCGGCGGGCGACGCCGCCGGCACCTGGAGCTGGGACGGCGCCGACGACATGAAGCTCAACGGCTATAACGGCGGCGCGATCGAGGCAGCGGGCAAGCTCAACGTGAGCTACGAGGGCAACAACACCGTCACTAACGACAACGGCCGCGGCATCAAGGTTAAGGATGGCGCGAACGAGAACGCCGAGCTTAATATTCAGGGCGACGCGTCCAGCACGCTCAACGTGACATCTTCTCGTGACGCCATCACTTCCGTCGGCAACATCAACATCGACGGCGCTGGCACTGTCAACGCCACGAGCACCGAGCACGATGCCATCGATGCCGGGGGCGATGTCACCATCAAGGGCTCGGGAAACGTTAACGCCACGGGCGATTCGGATGGCATCAGGGCCGACGGCAACATCACGATCGACAACAGCGGAACCGTCACCGCCAAGGCCACCGAGGATCAGGGTATCGATGCTAACGAGAACCTCATCATAAAGGGCGGCGGCAAGGTAGAGGCAAGCTCTATCAAAGACAATGCGATTTGGGCCGACGGCAACATCGAGATCTCGGGTGGCAGCCAGGTCAAGGCAAGCTCCGAGGAAGACGCCGCCATCGACGGTAAAAACAGCCTCACGGTCACGAACGCTTCCCTCAACGCAAGTGGCGTTGGGTATGGCATCTATGTCTACAAGGGCATCACGCTCGATGGCGCGACCGTGACGGTCCGCGCAAGCTCAGATGGCGGGGAAGCCAGCGCACTCTTCACCGATGAGGACGACATCGTCATCAAGAACGGCTCGACTGTGGATGCGCTCGCAGAAGGCAGGTTCTCGGTTGCAATCTCCACCAGTAATTTCTACTCCGACGAAGCGGGTGGCCATATCTACATCAGCGACTCCGTTGTCAAGGCCATAGCCCGCTATGCCGAGACCGGCGGCGACGGCCCCGACCACTACAGTGGAGACCAAAACGACGAAATCATCCCTGAGTCCGAGGGCCTGAACATCGGCATCTTCGCGCAGACCGAGAAGGGCATCACGCCCGCGACCATCTCGATCGTCCGCAGCAAGCTCACGGCCGAGGGAGACACGGCGGCAATCTTCGCTCTTGCCATAAGCGAGGATGGCAAGGCGATCGGCACCATCGAGATCGAAGGCGCTCCCATCCAGGCGCCCGCAGGCGGCAAGATCATTAACTATCGCAACAAGGAAGAACTCAGCGGCGGCATCCTCTGCGAGGCGGGTCAAACCATCGGCACGGGCGACGACGTGATCGACTCTCCCTATGACGCCGCTGTCGCCAAGAGCACGCTCACCGTACCTCCCGAGAAGATCAAACCCGAGGAAAAGTCCGGCGAGACCAAGCCCGAGGGTTCCAAGCCCGAGGGCGCAAAGACGACCAAGACCGTTGCAGTTGCAGCCACGGGAGCCAAGATCGCCGGCAAACTCGCAGCAACCGGCGACACCTCGAGCGCGGCCATCATAGCGACCGCCCTTGCAGGAACGGCCACCATCGTCACAGGCGCCCTGGCGAGTCGCAAACGCTCGTAAACACTTTTTCGCACAGGACGGGTGCATCGCGGCCCTTGCCTTCCTCGTCTACTTCTTCGTAGCGTAAGGGCAAGGCTACAAAAGCTGAACAATAAAGCGCGGAGTCGCCATGCGGCCCCGCGCTTTTCTTTTAGCGCCGGTCCCTGCACCGGCGTGCGGCCTATTTCTCCCCCATTTTGGCCATTTTGCCCTCCATACGGCACTACCGCCGGCAACATCCAGCAGATACGCTGAATCTAGTCGTATAGGCCCTATGAGAACGGGAGCAACCATGGCAGCCTTGTTCACGACCCCCAAACGCAATGACACTACCGCCGGAACCCATGTTGCCGAACCCGACGTTCGCCGTCGCATAGGACTCGCGCACGGCAGCTGGCGCCGCGTGACGCGCCGCATCGTCGTGGGAGCCGTATGCGCGCTCACGGTAAGCTCGCTGCTCATGCCGAGCGTCTCGCTCGCAGCGGAATGGGTCAAGGTCGGCGGCAACAAGTACAACACCGCGGCGAGCGACGAGGCCGGTACCTGGTCGTGGGACGGCGCCGACGACTTGAAGCTCAGCAACTATAACGGCGGCGAGATCCAGGCCGCAGGCAAGCTCAACGTGAATTACTCGGGAACCAACATCGTCACTGCCGAATGGATCGAAAGCATCAACGTTTCTCATGGCACTAACGAGAATGCCGAGCTCAATAACCAAGGCGACGAGGGCGGCACGCTCAGCGTGACATCTACTGAGGACGCTATCCTCTCCACGGGTAATATCAAAATCGACGGAGCCGGATCCGTCAACGCCACGAGCACTGGGTTTGATGCCATCAATGCCGGGGGTGATCTCGCTATCAAAGGTTCGGGCAACGTCAACGCCACGGGCGCATCGGATGGCATCAGGGCAAACGGCAATATCACGATTGACGACAGCGGAGCCGTCACCGCCAGGGCTACCAAGGACAAGGGTATTGGAACCGACAAGAACCTCACCATAAAGGGTGGCGGGGCAGTCGAGGCAAGCTCAGCCGATGGTGAGGCCCTTTGGAGCGGCGGCAATATCAACATCTCGGACGGCAGCCAGGTCAAGGCGAGCTCCGAGAAAGACGCCGCCGTCGAGGCCAAGGGCAGCCTCGCAGCCACAAACGCCTCCCTCAACGCAAACGGTGTTGAATATGGCGTCTATGCCCACAAGGGCATCACACTCGATCATGCAAACGTGACAGTCCGCGCAAGTAAAGGCAGATACGGTGACGCCATTGCCCTCTTCACCTACCAAGACGATATCGTCGTCAAGAACGGCTCCACCGTGGACGCGTTTGCGGAAGGCGAGGTTTCGGCTGCATTCTCCACCAGAAACGATCGACCCAACGAGGAGGGTGGCCACATCTACATCAGCGACTCCGTTGTCAAGGCCATAGCCCGCTATGTCGAGAACGGCGACGGCCCCATCCCCTACAGCGAAAACCAAGATGGTGAGACGAGCCCCGAGCCCCAAGGCGAGAACATCGGCATCATCGCCCAGACCAGCGAGGGCGTCACACCCGCAGTCATCTCGATCATCCGCAGCAAGGTAACGGCCGAAGGAGATACAGCGGCAATCTTTGCCCGTGCCATGAGCGCTGACGGCAAGACAATCGGCACCATCAAGATTGAGAACGCCGCCATCCAGACGCCCGAAGGCGGCAAGGTCATTGACTATCGCAAGCTCCGTGACGGCATCTACGAGGCAGGCCAAGCCATCGGCACGGGCGACGCTGTGATCGACTCCCCCTATAACGAAGCTGTCGCCAAGAGCATGGTCATCGCACCTCCCGAGGTAGCCAAGCCGGAAGACCCCAAGCCCGACGAGACCAAGCCCGCAGAAAGCAAGCCCGCGGAGTCCAAGCAGAACCCCAAGCCTGAGTGCTCAAAGCCGACCAAGGCCGTTGCGGCTTCAATCACGAAAGCCAAGACTACCGGCGTGCTCGCGGCAACCGGCGACACCTCGGGTGCGGCCATCGTGGCAACCGTCCTTGCGGGAACAGCCGCTATCGCCGCAGGCACCATGGCGAGCCGCAAGCGCTCTTAGACGCCTCTGCGCACATGGCAGCTCCCGCGAAGGCCCCGAGTCCCAGCACCGTTTAACAACGCCACCGCCGAGCTCCCCTCCGGCGGTGGCGTTTTCCATATGCGTCCGCAGGGTATGCACGAGATTGTCTTTGGTCTAGCCCAACCTGCATGAGCCGGCGTGCGACAATGGGGGCCGTCGATATCACAACGCCGAGAGAAGCCCGTCATGGAAGCGCATCAAAAGCAGATAACCGTTCATGCACAGCATGCCGAAAGCGCACCAGTCATCTATCTTCCCGTGGTCATGGGCGACGGCACGGAGGTTTATGAACGCTGCCGAGAGCTCAACTGCCCGCCCTTCACGCTTGTCGGCATTGGCAGCCTCAACTGGAATCGCGAGCTGAGCCCCTGGGTATGCGACGGTACCGTGCGCGATGCCGAGCCCTTTGGTGGACAGGCCGCTGGTTTTCTTGACGAGTTGTTGAAGCAGATAATCCCAGAGGCCGAATCATCGCTCCCGCAACCGCCCACCTGGCGCGGCGTTGCCGGCTACTCGTTGGCGGGTCTTTTTGCACTGTGGGCACTTTGGCAAACAGATGTCTTTGAGCGCGCGGCGAGTGCATCGGGGTCGCTGTGGTTCCCCGGCTTTATCGACTACGCGCGCGAGCGCACGATGGCAGCTACGCCCGACGCCGTCTATCTGTCACTCGGCAAAAAGGAAACCAAGACGCCCAACCGCATGATGCGGCACGTACTCGACGATACGCGCGCGATGGAAGAGCTGTTTATCGAGCGTGACATTCCAACAACGCTGGAGCTCAACCCCGGCAATCACTTTACCCAAACTGACCTGCGCATGGCACGCGGCATCCACTGGATACTGACGCATTAAAAATGGCATCCACGCGTACATACGCATGGACGCCATTTTTAATTTGGCTGAACGCAGCTGCTATTCAGCAGTCTCCTCAAGCTCGGAAGTATCGAACTCAAAGTCGTTACCGGGCAGGATGGCGTTGAGCACAATGCCCACCAGCGAGCCCACGGCAAGGCCCGAAAGCGAAATCGTCACGCCGCCCAGCTCCAGCACGATGGCACCGGCGGTACTGTAGGCAATGCCGAGCGAAAGCACGAGCACCAGAGCCGCCACCAGCACGTTGCGGTTGTTCTGGAAATCAACCTGGTTCTCGATGAGGTTACGTACACCAACGGCGCTGATCATGCCGTAGAGCACGAGCGACACACCGCCGATAACGCATGCCGGCATGGCGGCAATCACCGCAGCAAACTTGGGGCAGAACGAAAGCACAATGGCGCAGCAGGCGGCAATGCGAATCACACGCGGGTCGAACACACGCGTCAAGGCAAGCACGCCGGTGTTCTCGCCATACGTCGTATTGGCAGGAGCGCCAAAGAGCGATGCCAAGATGGTCGCCAGGCCATCGCCGAGCAGGGTACGGTGCAGGCCGGGATCGGCAATGTAGTTGCGCTCACAAGTCGATCCGATGGCGGAGATATCGCCGATATGCTCGATCATAGTTGCAAAGGCCAGCGGCATGATGGTGATGATGGCCGTCGTGGCAAGACTGCTATCGAACTGCGGTCCAAAGAGCGCAAACACGGTGTTGTCCCACACGACGGGCAAGCCAACCCAGGGGGCGGCTGCGACGCCAGAGAAGTCGACCTCGCCCAGCGCGGCCGCAACGGCATAGCTCACCACAACGCCCAGCAGAATCGGCACGATCTTGACCATGCCGCGGCCCCAGATGTTGCAGATGATGATCACGGCCACAGCGATAACGGCGACAAGCCAGTTGGTCTGGCAGTTAGCAATGGCAGAGCTTGCCAGGATCAAGCCGATGGAAATGACGATGGGGCCAGTCACCACCGGCGGGAAGAAACGCATGACACGCTTGGCGCCAAAGGCGCGGAACAGGGCCGCAAGCACCGGATAGAGCAGGCCGGCACAAGCTACGCCCAGGCAAGCGTAGGGCAAAAGCTCGGCCTCGCCGTTGGGCGCAATGGCGGCATAACCCGCGATAAAGGCAAATGAGGAGCCCAGGAACGCGGGCACCTTACCGCGCGATAGAAAATGAAACAGCAGCGTGCCGATGCCGGCGAACAGAAGCGTCGCCGAAACAGAAAGGCCGGTGAGCACGGGCACGAGCACCGTGGCTCCGAACATCGCAAACATGTGTTGCAAACCCAACACAAACATGCGCGGACGGCCGAGCGACGATGCATCGTAGATGGCATCGGTGACGGCGGGCATCGAAGACTGGGACATGGAAGTCCTTTCGAATGGAAGGGCGATCAGGCATATCGGATAACCTGCCCGAACGATACGATCCGAACCATTGTACGCGATATGCAGTACCTCGCACGCGCCGCCACCTGCAAACGCTAGCGCTATTTCCAAACGCGCTCGGCAATACGCCTGACCAGCGCAATCTTTGCCCACTGCTCGTCCTCGGTCAGCTTATTGCCAATCTCGCAGCTGGCAAAGCCACACTGCGGAGACAGATACAGGTTCTCGAGCGGCACGTACTTTGCCGCCTCGCGGATGCGCTCGACGATAACATCCTCGTTCTCGAGCTCTGCCGCCTTGGTGGTCACCAAGCCCAGCACGACCTTCTTGCCGGGAGCAACGTACTTGAGCGGCTCAAAACCACCGGCGCGGGGCGTGTCGAACTCCAGATAGAACGCGTCAACGTCCTCATGCGCAAACAGGTACGGCGCGATGGGGTCGTAGCCGCCCTCAAAAGCGTAGGTGGAGTGGTAGTTGCCGCGGCATACATGCGTGTTGATAACCAGATCGTCGGGCTTGCCCTCGATGGCGGCATTGTTGAGCGCCACGCCCAGCTCGCTTACCTTTTGCAGGTCGACCGGGCTCATGCCGGTTTTGGCAACAAAATCGGTATCGCAGTAGATGCCCCAGGTGCAGTCATCAAACTGGATGTTGCGGCAGCCCGCGGCATACAGGTCAGCAATCACGGTGCGGTATGCTGCGGCAATGGCATCGACGAGTTCTTCGTCGGTCTTGTAGACGGCGTGCAGACTCTCCTGCTGGCCATCGCAGCGGTCGAGTGTGACTTCGGAGAACGTCTGGATCGGCGCCGGAATGGTCTGGCGCGCGACCTGGCCCTCTCCCTCGAGCGACTTGATAAATTTGAAGTGCTCGACGAACGGATGATTCTCACCGCTAATGGGACCGGTTACCACGGCGGTGTCGGCGGTAGTCTCCTCATCGTGGAACATGTAGCCCGTGCGCGAGGCGCGGCGCTCAATGCCGTTGAGGCCCCACATAAAATCGAGGTGCCAGTAGCTGCGGCGGAACTCGCCATCGGTAATCACCTGCAGGCCGGCAGCCTTCTGCTTGGCCACTAAGTCGCGGATGGCCTCGTCCTCGACGGCCTTAAGGCCGGAAGCGTCGAGTTTACCCGCGACATAGGCGGCACGGGCGTCCTTTACAGCCTGCGGACGAAGAAAACTGCCGACGATATCGGCACGAAACGGCGCGTTCGGTTGAATCGAAGTGCTCATAGATATCTCCCTTTGCATTGGTTGCTTTACTGGGACAGAGTATGAGCGCTCATATGGACATCGTAAAATATGCGTTTATAACAGTTTGATATAGATGCTTCCTATATTAGTTGGGACTGCCATAAAGAGATTTGACCCGTGCAGAACGCAGCAGTCTAGATGTGCTGACGAATCGCTTCGATATAGGCCTGCCCGTAGCGCGTAAGTGTCGTGTTCTTGCGCGTGATGATGCCGATCTCCATGTACTCGTCTACATCGAGCGGAATGGAGATAATGCCGGGGCCGTTAAGTTCATGGCTGATCACGCCCGAACACACCGTGTAACCGTTAAGGCCCATAGCTAGGTTGAACAGCGTCGCACGGTCGCGCACGCGGATATTCTTGCGGCGCTCAAAGGTCGAGGTCAGCTCCTCGGAATAGTAAAACGAGTTGTAGCTGCCCTGCTCATAGGACAGGAACGGGTAGTCTTCCAAGTCCTCGAGCGTCACACTCGAGCGACCCGCCAGCGGATGGTCGGAGCACACAAAGACATGCGGCGTAGCGCAGAAGAGTCCTTCGAATACGAGCTCGTTGGCCGCCAGCATGCGCTCGATGACCTCGCGATTGTGCTCCGACAGATACAGGATGCCGAGCTCGCTTTTCATATGCGCGACGTCCTCGATAATCTCGTGGGTCTGCTCCTCGCGCAGGGTAAAGTCGTAGCGCGCGGCATCGAACTCGCGGATCACATCGACAAATGCATTAACGGCAAAGGAATAATGCTGGCAGCTCACACTAAAGTGCGGCACCTGCTCGGACGTGCCTTTGTACTTGCCCTCGAGCAGGTCGGCCTGGTCGAGCACCTGGCGCGCGTAGCCCAAGAAGGTCTCGCCTTCCTCGGACACAATGACGCCCTTGTTGGTGCGCTCAAAGATGTGTACACCCATCTCGTTTTCGAGATCGCGAATTGACGCGGTAATCGAAGGCTGCGACACAAAGAGCCGGCGCGAGGCCTCGGTGATGCTGCCGCATTCGGCAACTTTGACGACATATCTGAGCTGCTGGAGCTTCATGGCTTTCTCCCTAGACGTTCGTGACGTCGAAACCCGTCGCGTCCATCTGACGCATAAACGACGGCATCTCCCCCGTCGCGGCGCAGGCGGCAATCTGATGCAGAGCCCCGGCAACCGCATCATCTGCCGCAGCGCCGATATGCCAGCGCGCGGCAGCCGTGACGGCCTCGTTGGCATTGGCGACTGCAACGGAATTGGGAACGGCATCGATCATGGGCAAATCGTTATCGGAATCGCCGAATACGGCCACCTCGTCGGGCGTCAGGCCCAAAGCGCGCGCCAGCTCCAGCGCAGCACAGCCCTTGTCCCAGCCGGTCGGAAGAACGTCGAACAGGCGCACGCGGTTGTTGGGAAACACGAGCGAGAGCTCCGGCACCTCGGCGGCAACACGCTCGCGCAGCTCGGCGAGCTCCTCGCGCGAACGGGCACTCCAGATATTCGCCTTGTATACCGGGGCATCGTCAACGACAGGGCGACAGGGAGCCTCTTCGCCCTTGAGCCACGCGTTGCCGCCTGACTCCATGGCGCGACGCACACGCTCGGGATCGCTTGTCACGCAATAGGCGTCGTTGTCCCAAAAGTCATCACCCAGACGGTAGACCTTCAAATAGGTATCGTCGGTCTCTTGCTCCAGGTAGTCGGCCAGGCGCATAAGGGCATCGTTATCAGTTGCGCGCGAGGCAACCGCCTCGCCATCGACAAACATCACCTGGCCGTTGCAAAACGCACCGGTCGAGAAGCACTCGGAGCGATTGCGGAACATCCAGCTCATCGCGGACGGCTGGCGACCCGAAACCGGGCCAAAATGCAGGCCCGCCGCCTGCATGGCATGAATGCCCTCGATGGCGCAGTCGCCGGCGACATCGCGTCCAGCAGGAATCAGCGTATCGTCCATATCGGTCAGCACAAGTTTGATCATAAGGTCCCCTCGGTCATTCTTTATCCCGTCTATTGTAACGACCTGCCAATAAGGGACAGGTTTATCTTGGCAGGTTTTATCTGGGAAAATGCAGCGCCCCTGTTGCCACCTGCCAAAATAAACCTGTCCCATATTGGCAGGTGCGCTAGTATAGGGAACAACAGATTCGATGCGGGAGTGCCGGCGGTGCAAACCACAAGGCTGAGAGGGCATAGGGCCCAATCCTTTGAACCTGTCAGTTAATGCTGGCGTAGGGAGCATGCCGCCTTTACAGGGGCGCTGTCTATGCACAGCGCCCCTTTTCTATGCCAAGGAGGCATGTGCAGTGATTGATTCGGAACAGCTTAAGCAACATATGGTCAAGGCCGTAGAGGAGATTCGAGCCACCAATCCGATGGCCGGCTCCATCACCAACACGGTGACGATCGACTTTGTCGCCAACGCGCAGCTCGCCGTGGGCGGTTCGGCCGCCATGGTCTATCTGCCCGACGAGGGCGAGGCGCTCGTTGCCGGCGGCGCCGCCATCTATCTCAACATGGGCACGCTCTTCCCCATCTACGAGCAGACGATTCCCCGCGCGGCCAAGGCGGCACACGACGCCGGCAAGCCCTGGGTGCTCGATCCGGTGGGTCTGGGCATCGGTAGCCTGCGCACCCAGCTGGTAAACGAGCTCAAGCAGTACAAGCCCGCCATCGTACGCGGCAACGCCTCCGAGATCATCGCACTCTCCGGCCTGTGGGGTCTTGAGGGCGAGTCGGCCGATCTGAGCCGCGTACGTGGTGTCGATACCACCGACACGGTCGACGCCGCCCGCGATGCCGCCGTGGCGCTCGCTCGCTACACCGGCGGCGCCGTAGTGGTCTCGGGCGAAGTCGACCTGATCACCGACGGCACGACCGTGGCCAAATCCCACGGCGGCAGCCCGCTCATGTCCAAGATCACCGGCTGCGGTTGCTCGCAGGGCGGCGTCCTGGCCGTGTACGCCTGTGCCACCGACCCGTTTACGGCAGCCATCTGCGGCACCGCGGTCTACAACGTCGCCGGCACGCGTGCCGCCGCCGTCGCCGATGCCCCGGCAAGCTTTAAGGTCGCCTTTATCGACGAGCTCTACCGCGCAACCGCCCAGGATATTGCCGACAACCGACTCGAGCTCGAGGAGGCATAAGCCATGTCCGAGCCCGCAACCAATGCCGGCATGAACACGCTCGTCGCTGTGGCCATCGCCCCGTGCGGCACCGGCGATGAACTGTCCGCCGAGGTCGCCGAGGTCGTGCGCGTCATTCGCGAGAGCGGCCTTCCCAACCGCACCACCTCGATGTTCACCGAGATCGAGGGCGACTGGGACGAGGTCATGCAGGTCGTGCGCGACGCGACCTTTGTGTTAGCGAACAAGGGCATCCGAACCGAAGTCGTGCTCAAAGCCGATATTCGACCTGGATTTACCGACACCATGACCGGCAAACTCAAGCGCATGGAAGCGCAGATCAAAAAGCAGGAGGAAGCACGATGAGCATCCGCGACAACCTTGATATCTCGGCCCATCTGGTGCTCGGCCCCGAAAACACCCTCGGACGCCCCGTGGGCGATGTGGTGGCCCAGGCGCTCGACGCCGGCTTTACCTGCATTCAGGTGCGCTCCAAGGTGGCAAGCGCCCGCGAGATCATTGCGCTGACCGGCGACGCCGCGCAGGCAATCGCACAGGCCGGCAAGACCGGTCAGGTCGCCTTGCTGATCGATGACCGCCTTGACTGCGTACTCGCCGCACGCGAGCAGGGCATTGCGGTCGACGGCGTGCACGTGGGCCAGAGCGATATTCCCGTCGAGGTCTGTCGCAAGCTGCTGGGCCCCGACGCCATCGTGGGCCTTTCGGCCCGTTGCGAGGAAATGCTCGAGTACGTCAAGACCGCCGACATGAGTCTGGTCGACTACCTGGGCATCGGCCCGCTCCACGAGACCGAGACCAAGCGCGACTGCGGACGCGCAGCCGATGGCTCCATCATCACCAAGAGCTTTGAGGACCTTGCCGCACTCCACGCGGCAAGCCCCGTGCCCATCGTGGTGGGCGGCGGCGTTAAGACGGCCGACTTGCCGCAGCTTAAGGCCACCGGCGTCGACGGCTTCTTTGTGGTAAGCGCCGTCTGCAGCGCCGACGACCCCCATGCCGCAGCCAAGGAGCTCGTCGATACCTGGCAGCAGGCATAGACCCATGCCGAGCAGTTGCCCCGCAGCCTCATACCTTCAATAGCGGAAAGCGCATCCCAGTTTGGACCTCCATTCTGGGATGCGCTTTCCGCCGAGATAGCGGCGGCACCCTCTACCCTGCCAGATATGTCTCCAGTGCCGGCAAAGTCGCCTCCGCATCGCGACGGCCGATCTGATAGACGCGCTCGAGCTCATCAGGCTTGCGGCACAGCGACGACACCTTCACCGATTCACTCGGCCGCACCACAAAGATCTCGCCAGCGGCTTCGCGGCGCGCTAGGTCATCGAGCGTAGCATTGTAGACCTCATGCCGATGCGCAAGCGCCGCAACAAACGCCGGATAGTGACGATACACGCGACGCAGCATAGGCATCACGCTATTGGGCTGCTTTACAAAGCCTGACGGCTGCGTCAGCACCACCACGTTGCGGTCATAGCCCTGCGCAAACAGCCAAGCGCTGGGAATGGAATCGGCAACGCCGCCATCCAGGTACTTATGCCCCTCAATGGCAACGGGCCGCGTTGCCACGGGAATTGCCGACGATGCCCGGATCCACTCGATGTCGCGCTCGTCACCATAGGGCAGGTCATGGTAGACGGCTCGCCCCGTCTTAAGGTCGGTGCACACACACGTAAACCGCATGGGGCAGGCGCGATATGTCTCCAAATCGATGGGATCGCGCTCGATGGGCACCTCGTGATAGGCAAAATCGGCATTGAACATGTCGCCGGTTCGCAACCAGCTCGTCACGCTCGCATAGCGCTTGTCGGCGCAATAGGCCTTGTTGTAGCGAATGGCGCGGCCAATCTGGCGCGATTTAAAGTTGTAGCCAAACGCCGCGCCCGCCGAGACACCCACCATATGGTCGCAGGTCAAGCCGCGCTCCATCCATACGTCGAGCACGCCCGCCGTATACATACCGCGGTAGCCACCTCCCTCGAGCGCAAGCCCCACCGTGCGCGTCGTATCTGGCTGCGCCATACGACCATCTCCGTTTCTGCGATTTAAACCGAGACAAGTATACCCGTCAACATATATCGTCTCAGTTGCATTTTCTTCAAACATCGCATCATTGCGCTACCGTTTGGCGAATAATAGCCACCCGCGGCAGAGACACCCATATACAATCCTATACTGTTATTTTTACTTAGCAGGTATTGGCAGAGAACACTGGCCGACAAATAAACCCAATGACGCAGCAAGGCAGGGGCCTGGATACACGCAAAACGTGAGTAACAACGCGCGTACACAACGAGCTCGCCCGACGCGATCCACCCCGACCTCAGAAAGCCGCTTACAGCATGGACACTGACAGCAATTACACCGAAACGCTCGAAAAGACCGTCCGTGACCTTCTCGAGCGTCAGGAGGATCTGATCAGGACCGCCTTTACCGACCAGCTCACCGGACTTGGCAACCGCGGCGGCTTTGCCCGTTCCTTAGAGGAAATCTGGGAACAGGAACTGCCCGTGACCATGGCTTTTATCGACATCGATAACCTTAAGCACTGCAACGACATCTTTGGACATGACGCAGGTAACCGCTATATCTTGCAGGTAAGCCTCTATCTCAAGCTGTATATGAAGGTAGACGAGGCGGCATTTCGTCTGGGAGGCGACGAGTTTGCCATCCTATCTACGATTGCAACCGAGGACGACCTCGCCAAACGTCTGGAACACTGCCGAGAGGTCCTGCTCAAGAATAACGATTCCGAGATGCCCCACTCGTTGCTTTTTTGCTTCCATTAAATCTTCCTTACTATATTCCATTGTTACCCTCCAT
>CAJMLP010000006.1:0-98534 GCA_905214215.1 uncultured bacterium
CGCTGAGTCCTGAGGCTGTTGCAATGAAGATGAGAATCAAGGGGTATTACTGCTCTAATGGTATTGCGGTCACTGGCTGGCAACTCGTTAACGGAACCTGGTATTATCTCGATCCGGCTTCCGACGGCAAAATGTCTGTTGGGTATTTAGACCTTGGCAATGCAGCATATTATTTGAATTCGAATGGGACTATGGCTATTGGTTGGGCTCAGTCCGAGGACGGCTGGTATTTTGCCTCTGAATCTGGCGCGCTTATTTCTGGCTGGTATAAAGAGGGCGTGAGTTGGTATTACCTGGACCCTGCTAGCCATCTCATGAAAACGGGCTTATTTGAGGTGGGCGGCAACGATTGTTTCGCAAACCTGAGCGGTAGACTTGTGGTGTCAAGCTGGATTACCGTTAAAGACGGCGTAGAAAGATATGCCGATGGCAATGGATATCTTTGCAAAGATGTGATCCGCGAAAACGGTACTATCCTAAAAACAGCTGGAGCTGATGGCTGGCAGGTTGCGTCCGGTTGGGTTAATGTTGCAAATCAAAGGTTTTATGCTGAGCCCGGAACGGGCGTCATTCATCGTGGATGGCTGCAGATTGATGGCGATTGGTATTGGCTTGATGCCGATTCTGGTGCGATGAAAACTGGATGGGTTTTTACTGACGGTGCATGGTATTACCTAAACGCCGACGGAAAAATGGCAACTGGTTGGAAATGCCTCAATGGAACATGGTATTACCTTGACTCCAACGGCAGCATGCATGTTGGCTGGCTTAAAGATTCGGGTAAGTGGTATTGGCTAGACGGCAGCGGTGCTATGGCAACAGGCGCAAGAACCATCGATGGCGTGCGTCGAATTTTCTGGAGCGATGGCCAGTGCGACAAGGTTGGCTGGCAAAATCCTCCGCAGTATCCCCAGGTCAGCTCTTGGACTGTTCAGTTGCCTAGCTACTGCACTGGCTACTTTACCTATGTGACTCCTTCTCGCATTTCTGTCGAAGCGACGCGGGAAGATTGCGTGAATGCCTTTATTCAGCGTGCTTACGAATATATCGGTACGCAATATATTGAGCCTTGGTCTACCGCTCCCGGCGGGGCTGTTGATTGCTCTGGTTTTGTCTTGCAATGTCTTTATGCTACTGGCATGGATATGGGTGTTTACAACCCTTATAACCATCGCTGGGATCCAAGCCAAACCTACAATTCGATGAATTGGTATCGAAGCAACATCTTTATGCCCGTGAGCACCAGCTCGATTCAGCGTGGCGATGTGATTTATTATCGCGGGCATATCGCAATCGCACTTGGCGGCGGTATGATGATTGACTCCTGGCCTCATCAGGGTGTCGGTATTCATCCCGTCAGCGCTAGGGGAAATGTGATCGGCGCAGCCCGTCCGTTTATCTAATTGATTCCTTGTAAGACAGTCGGTACCGGTTGGGGGCCTGAAATGAATGCTCGGATTGATCATCGAATTTGCTGGCGAGCAATCGGCTTGGTGCTACTATCCGCCTCGCTCTCGGTTTTCGCCCCCGCGTTTTCTTGCACTGCTTATGCCGTGGAAGAGGGGGCGGATAACGATATCGTAGAGCGCGACTCGACGGAAGGGTCGGGTGCTTTTGTCGGCGGCGGTCTCGCTCAAGATTCCAACGATTATGCTGGCAAAACAGCGGAAGATTCGAATCCACAGGTTGTCGAAAGCCAAGACTCGTCGACGACGGAAAAACTATCTGGATGGCAATGGGACGGTTTGTCCTGGTATTACTATCTTGACGACTGCCGTTTGACCGGAATGCAGAATGTTGACGGCTCGTTGTTTTATTTGGACCCCGCTCGTGACGGCGCGATGAGTTGCGGCTGGATTTTTACTGACAATAAGTGGTATTACGCGAGTCCATCAGGCGCTTTGGCAAATGGTTGGCAGCTTATCGGAGGCCAATGGTACTGGTTTGACTCCCTTGACGGCTGTTCCATGGTTACTGGGCGACGTGTTATCGATGGGCATCCTTATCTTCTTGGAACCTATGGACTGATTAATGGATGGTGTCTTGATAACGGTTTATGGTATTGGGGTAGCAATGGTGAAGTCTTAACCGGTTGGCTTCAAACTGGCAATAACTGGTATTGGCTTGATCCCGCCAATGATGGTGCTATGTCTAGGGGAATCGTTTCCGTTGGCTCATCACGTTATTATTTATCGGATTCCGGTGCAATGGCCGTTGGTTGGGCGTTTGATGGTACGGACTGGTATTACGCAGACGGTTCCGGCGCACTTGCGTCGGGCTGGCGTTCGGTGAACGGCGCTTGGTATTGGCTCGATATCGCAAATGACAATAGAATGGTTACCGGCTTTTTTTCCATCGGATCGAATCGGTATCATTTTTCTTCAACGGGAGCGCTGTCACTCGGCTGGTTTATGAGCGATGGAGACTGGTATTACGCTGAGCCATCTAATGCATCGGGTATTGTAAAGACGGGTTGGCTGAAGGACGGTAGCCAATACTATTATCTTGATCCTGCCGTCGACGGCAAAATGCTGCTCGGGCATTTTTCTGTAAATGGGAAAAGCTATTATGCAAAAGGCTCAGGCGCTGTTGCTTGTCGTGAATGGGTAGATGTCCAGGACTCGGTTCAGGATGGTCCGTCTAAGGCTTTTGCTGGTTCTGACTGCTCGTTGTGCGGAACATTGCGCAATGGGAAGTTATTTACTTCAAACGGCGATGGCGAATTGGTCGAAGCGCGCGGTTTCGTGACGCTTGGTGGCTGCATTTTCTATGCTGATCCGACTAATGGCTCCTTGAGCGTCGGCTGGCAGAACGTTAACGGAAAATGGTACTTCTTTGATGAGACCGCTGGCTATGCACGATCTGGCTGGCTGAGCAAGGATGGCTCCTGGTTCTATTTAGATCCATCTACTTACGTTATGAAAACCGGTTGGGTTGCCGTTAACGGATATTGGTATTACTTGAATTCGTCTGGTTATATGCAGACGGGATGGCTCAATTTGGGCGGCACCTGGTATTGGCTTGATGCTAGTGGGGCTATGGCTACTGGCTGGCGCGTTGTGGACGGATCCTGGAATTACTTCATGGCTAACGGCGCGTGGGTGTCAGACTATATGGACGCTAAAGCTCAAAGTTATTCAAGTAATACAAATTGGCTGATACTTGTCGATACGTCGCGTTGTATCACGAGCATCTACACTGGGTCATGGAATAATTGGTCCTTAAACCGTCGATATGTATGTTCGACGGGAAAAGCCAGTACGCCAACTGTGATAGGGGAGTACCAAGTCTACGGAAAGGGATACTCCTTTGGGCATGGATATACTTGCTATTACTACACACAGTTCTACGGTGATTATCTATTCCATTCTTCGCCCCACTACGTCAACAGTAACCGGGTGATGGATCCCACGATGGGCGTTCCATCCTCTGCAGGATGTGTGCGCCTTGAGATCCAGAACGCAAAATGGATTTACGATAACATACCTTATGGAACAAAGGTTGTTACCTATTGATATTGGACAAGTGTCTTTAAAGGTGGGAGAAAGACACTGATTCTTAAGGGACTCTTTTCCAATTGAGGTGCTTTGATTTGGCAAGCGGTTTCATGAGAAGGCAGTCATAAACTGTATGCACTTCCGGTGCGCAGGATTTTAATTCTCTACGAGCTTCCTTTTCAGATTATTTTGAAAAGCCAACCATCTCGCTCCCTCTAGGGGGGCGAGATGTCGGTGTTGGTGTTAAAAATTACGGGAGCACCATTCAATTTGCCGCCATGTATTATCTAAAGGCCGAGCCTTCTCCTGTCTTTTTTGAGCGTAATAAACAACACCTTAAATCTCTAATGATTGCTTTGCTAATCTTGAAAACATGACTTTGGGAGGATTTTTGGAAATAGAAAAGGGAAATGGTACAGGCGTATGCGTACTTCTTTCAGCATATAAACCTGATCTTAAGTTTTTCGCCGCTCAACTTGATTCGATTGATGAACAAACGTTTCCGGTTACGCTTTTGGTCAGAAATGACTGCCCCGAATCGGCCTCTTTAGAGGGGTTTATCCAAGAGCATATAAAGAAAAACGCCTATCGTTATTATCATGGCGATAAAAATCTCGGTTATGTCAAATCGTTCGAGGCACTACTCTCTTTGGCAGAAGGGGATTACGTAGTATTTTGCGATCAAGATGATATTTGGGAGCCTAACAGAGTTCAAGTTTCGCTCAACCATATGCTAGAAGAAGGCTCAATTCTTGATGTTTGCGATAGATCGGTAATCGACGAAAACGGAAACATGCTGGTAGAGAGCTACAGAAAAGCTCATCCAAATTCGCCTGAAGTAAATTGGTGCTCCGGAGAGGATATTACTATTCAGGCTGCAAGTGTATGCTACGGCATTGGTATGGCTCTCATGCTAGATGCGAGTGCTGCTAAGTCGATGATTCCCTTTCCGGAATCCACTGCACATGATTTGTGGTTGACATTGGGCTGCAGCGAACTGGGGAAGTGCAGTTTTACAACGACTCCCTTGGTTAAGTATCGTCGACATGGCGGGAATGAAACTGGATTCCTTGCGGGTGTTGCTTCAAAAGATGATTGGTATTTAACAAGAGTTAAAAACAGGGTTGATACAGCTAAGCAATTTGCCGAAAGATTTCCTGATTCACCGCACCTAAAGGAAATAATGGGGTTCGCCGATGCAAGAGAGCGACGCTCCATAATTGGCTTGCTTAAATATCGACGAGCTTGCCCGTCCATTGCTAAAGCTGAAATCGTTATGCGACTTGTACCGAATTGGCTGTTTCTTTTGATTTTAAACATGATTAAAGAAGCAAAATAGCTTCGTATCCGAATCGCGACTTGTTCAGAAGGGCGCTTATATTTGTGGAAGCCACAGAGAAGACTCTTTCGATTAAACACAATATGTTCTGGAATACCGTTGGCTCGTTGACGAATTTAGGCTGTCAATGGCTAATCACTATATTGGTCGTTCGACTGTCTGATGGATATAGTGCTGCTGGAATTTATTCCCTTGCTATGTCTATTTTCAACATGTTTTCTCAATTGGCCCAATACAGGATGTACACGGTACAAATTGCAGATGTTGAAAGGAAAAACTCTGCTGGTGAATACCTGACTTTTCGTTTCTTTACTACGTTTATGGCGTTTGCAATGTTGGCCGTCTATTCCATTGCGACGTGTCGTATTGATACGGTGCCTGCTGTTCTTTTGTATGCTCTCTATAAAACCGCCGGCTTAGTTATTGATGTCATGCATGCCAATGATCAGGTTGGCCATAGGATGGACTATATTGGGAAATCCCTCATAATGCAGGGCATTGGTTCTCTCCTTTCGTTCATTGTTGTCTTTGGGCTGTTAAATAGCCTCGAAGGTGCATTGTTGCTAATGACGGTAGTGACTATAGGTATCGGTGTTATTTACGATTATCCGAGATCAAATCGAATCTCTGCAATCAAACTTGGAATTACCCAAGCGAAGGTCAGAGCTTTCCTATGTGGCTGTTTGCCCATCGTTCTGGGCGGCATTGCTGCTTCTGCGGCGCCGAATATTCCAAGGCAGTATTTATCTTATACATTCGGAGATTCTGCTCTAGGCATTTATGCATCAGTTGCTGCTCCCGTGGCAATTATCCAAATGGGTGCGACGTATATCTATAATCCTTTATTAGGTTATTTAGTAGAGCGTTACTATTCTAGGGAAAAGTCCTTTTTTACGCTTATAGGTAAAATACTTGCCGGTATTTTATTTGTCGGCGTCATATCAGCAGTTGCGCTTTTCTTTTTCGGCAAATTATTGCTGTCTTTGTTTTATGGCGCTGGAATAGCCAAACATTCTGATCTCCTTCAGCCTATGTTGGCTTGTGCCTTTTTGACTGGCATTGCTTGGTTTGTCAACGATTTGCTGGTTTCTCTTGATAACTACCGAGGGGTATTTGTTGGCAGCATATTGTCCTTAATCAGTGCTGTTGCTGTCATGGCTCCCGCGCAAGTGTTGTTTGGCTTAAATGGCCCTACTGTAACGGCGCTTATATCCAATGCTATTTGCCTTATTTATCAGTCTTTTGTTTTGGGGAAACAGACGCAAGAATGGTTTGGGGAAAAGAGATAGGCCGATGATGTCTAAAGCTCACGCGCTATTAAAGCTTCAAAACACTGAATTGGATATCCTTCAGGTTGTCGCTGCATTCTGCTCTAAGCACGGCATCAGGTGGTGGCTTGATGGCGGAACATGTTTAGGAGCAATGCGTCATAGGGGGTTTATCCCTTGGGATGATGATATAGATATCGGAATGATGCGTTCAGACTATGACCGCTTTTGCTCTTTAGCCGAGGATGGTTTACCGGAAGGATATTCGCTCCATACATCGCGGAATACTATTGGCTATGCTGCGATGTTTGCTAAGGTGTATCGCGATGAAACTCGCTTCGAGAATCAGGAGGCTCGAGAGGCTTCCAGTTCGATGGGTATTTTTGTCGACATCTTTCCATATGACCAGCTCTATACAGATAAACGCCTTCGTGCAAAACAAGTCCGAACTGCATCAATTGCACAGAAAAGAGCTTATTTATATCACTCTTCTTCCATTGTTGTCCCTCATAAAGGGTTCCTTGGACAACTCGAGCAAATTGGTTGTTCTGCTATACACGTAGTGGAACGACTGGTTTCTCGAGGCGCATGCTCTTACCAGGATTTGTTCGACTCCTGTATTGCCGACTCAAATACGGGTGAGGTCTCTGATTATTGTCTGACGTTAAGCTGGCCGAATATGGCGCCAGTGCCTATTTCAGAGATTTTCCCTCTGAGCAGTGCGGTTTTCGAAGGCAGTGAATTCCCCGTTCCTCGTATGACGGATAAATATCTTACAACGATGTATGGCGAATGGAAGAAAATTCCGGAGCCGGAAAATCGACATACCCATCTTCCTCTTCTGCTTGACTTTGGGGATGGTGAAGTCTGGACTGCGCAGAATTAAGGATATGAAATCTTTACCAGATGAGGTTATGTAATGAGTTCTTCTATTTGTATTTTCACCCATCATTATCACCCGCAACTTAGTGGAATTGGTAATTTTGTCGATGGTCTCGCTCATGCCCTAGCTGCCCGCGGCGACAGGGTGGTTATCGTTACTAATGATTCAATGCGCGTAGGAGTCGGTCATTCAGTCGAAAACGGTCTCGAGATAATTCGGCTTCCATGTATTTCATTGCTTGATGGAAGGCTTCCTCTTCCCAAAAAAACCGGCGATTATTACCGGCTCCTGCAAAGCCTTGATGATTATGAGTGGGACGGCGTACTTATCAACACGAGGCTTTTCCCCCTCTCACTCGAAGGGCTGAAGTTTGCTGTGGATCATAACACTAGGGCCGTCGTTCTCGACCATGGTTCAGCGTATCTTTCTTTCAATCAGCCATTCCTTGATTATTTTGTGCGCCGATATGAGGATTGGATTACTGATCGCGTAAAGACGTTTGAACCTGATTTCTATGGGATTTCTTCTAAAAGCGTTGAATGGCTTCAGCATTTTAATATCGGTGCAAAGGGCGTAATATCGAACTCAATCAATGCTTCAATTTATAGGAGCATCTCTTCGGGTAGAGATTTCCGATCAGAATTAGGTGTCCCTCAATCATCTTTAGTTGTGGCTTTTGTTGGGCGGTTTATTCCTGAAAAGGGAATTTATTCAATTATTGAGGCAGCTCGCGCAAAGGATATTACCAAGCGTGATATTTGTTTTGTTCTTGCAGGGGATGGTCCGCTGGCCAATGAAGTCAAGGAAGCCTGTTCGTCGAACTTGTTTTGGCTTGGGAGATGTAGCGCAGAGGACATTTCCTCCTTACTTCAGCAAGCAGATGTGCTTTGTCTTCCAACTCGGTCCGAAGGCTTTTCGACGGTACTTCTTGAGGCTTCAGCTTGCGGAACGCCTGCTGTGGTAACAGATGTGGGAGGCGCGCACGAGCTTATTCCAGATGATAGCTACGGCACGATAATTCAGTCCATGTCATCTGATGAGGTGGTTTCGGCATTATGCAGGCTTTTTGATGATCGAAAGCTGCTTTCTCTACAGTCTCGAAACTCTAGGGCCCTTGTTGAAAATCGATATAGCTGGGACGCCACTGCTATAGATGTCGAGAAGGCGTTTTGTATTTGCTAAGTGATACTTGGCTGGCTTTTACTTAGCTTTTGAGTGAAGTTGGATCTAAGACCCGAATTTGTTATTGTCGACTTATCCTATTCGATTTTGTCTTTAGTTGGAGATGCACGTTTTGAATAATCCTGCAATTAAGAAAAGCGAGTACGCGCTTGCCATCTTTGGGCTGGGACTTCTTTTGTTAGCTGTCGCGACATCATTGCACTATAAGAATTTAAATCTATTCATTCTTGAACTCTTTTGCGATGTCGTTGCTGTTGCGTGCTTATATTTGCAACCGAAATCACAGTCGAGCGGTGATGCTATTCGTCAGATAACCGTTCTCGTCGCGTCCAGTATCCTCAGCAGCTTTCTGCTAGTTTTCATCATATTGGCTGGCGCGAAGACGTTTGGCCCCTTCGGTCTTGGTGCATGGAATATCTCAGGTCTGGTTATATGCTTTCATTTAGTTTTAGCGTTCCAGGGAATTGAGCTTTGCTATGGCCTGATGAAGAGCTTCGTAACCTCGGTTAAGAAAACTGATGCTAAGAAGTGTTTCTTTTATTTGGCGGTTTTTGTTGGCTTTGCTGTTTTAATCGCTTTTATTGGCATTCCGCTCGATAAGTCAAAGACGGTGTTGTTCGCGTCTGCTTTGCCCATTACGGTTTTGATCGGATTGATTGCTATTAATGGGGGCATTTCTTATCTGAAGCCCGAACTGTTCGCTTTCGCATGCATTGTCTCAATTGGTCTATCCGTAATTATTTGCTTTCCCGTTACAAATTTTTTGACATGGGATGATGAGGTCCACTATGGAAATGCAAACAGTTTTTCCTACCTCACAAATGCTGAAATAACAAATTCTGACCGAATGATAGTCGAGCAGTTTTGTATGGGGGACGGCTTTAGTTTGGATGCAGCTTTGGGTAAGTACCCAATAGATGAAACAAGAGAGTTTAACCGTGGCTCTGTTGAGCAATTGGTCAGAGAGGCTGATAAAAATGATTTAGCTGAAGGTATCGAACGTTTTAATTGTTTTGATAGTGTGGCTCTTTCTAAAATTGCCTATATTCCTTCATCTATCGGCCTTTGTTTGGGTCGCTTGCTTCATCTCCCATTCTCTATCAAATTTGCATTGGGTAAAATTTTTAATTTGTTTGCGTATGCAGTTATCTGCGGAATCGCAATTCGTATAGCCCCTTGCAGAAAATGTCTTTTCACTTGTATTGCGTTGTTCCCGTCTGCTGTGTTAATGGCAGCCAGTTACTCGTATGATCCCTGTGTGATATCGTTCAGTTTGCTAGGAACAGCTCTTTTGTTGAAGATGCTTATTTCTGAAGAGGATATTTCTGCTAAAACGTTCTTCGCATTTCTACTATCTTTTGCAATCGGGTTTGCAGCTAAAGCGATTTATTTTCCCTTATTTGGACTTGCGCTTTTAATTCCTGCAAATAAATATGTTTCAAGCAAGCAAAGACGTATCTTGATTGGTACTGCTCTATTCGTTTGTGCCATTATGATCCTATCTTTCTTGACGCCATATTTCTCATCTGTCGTAAATAATATTTCTGATGCACGTGGTGGCTCCGAAGTCTCTACGGCTGGTCAAACGACGGGAGTGCTTGCAAATCCAGTTGGAACTATAGCTGTAATCTCGAATTTCGTTTTTGGATCGATGCTGACCCCGGCGTTTCTCAATTCAATATCAACGAATATGGCTTATCTTGGGGACGTGTCTAATCTGTTCCCATGGCTTTCGTATCTCCCCATCATGCTGTTTGAAGCTATTTGCATTATTGATAATGAAAAAGATACTAAAATAAAGCTTAGCCGTTGCGGAATTGTTTGGACTCTATTCCTGGTTCTTGCTACTTGCCACCTAGTTGCTTTGGCTCTATACATCGCTTTTACAGGAGTTGGAAGCCAGACAGTTGCGGGTGTCCAAGCGCGATATCTCATACCTTTGATAATACCTTTTGCCTGTCTATTGCTCAGGTTCCCTATTTACTGCGATGAGGAGGTGAAGGCTAAAGTTACAGCCTTTATGCTCGGGGCTCCATTTGCGCTGCTGTATTTTGTGATGTTCGAGCTTCTGTATATCCGTTTTTTCTAAATTAGCGATATAGGTCATGGTTATAGTAGGAGTGGGCAATTAGTTGGATTCGATTGGATCGAATGGGACGGCGTTGAGGGTTCGCTCAGGACATGCGCCCCGTATTTGAGGCAGAACTGCAAGGGGTCCTTTTCCTGCGGTGATGGATGGGGACTCCATGTGTGCCCTAGTTGAGCAAGCTAAATATCTAAGCTTGAGATGTAACTTCCTAATGGTTAGACAGGATACAGTAAACTTAAGTCTGAGTTAAGCTATGCGTTGGACTGTAAGAGTCGCAAATTCTTTGGGCGTCGCTAAGAGCCAACTGTTTTTGGAATGGATGAATCTCGATTGTCTTTTACTTCAACGACATGTTCAAAAGGACATCTGCGTGTTCTCGTAATAATTCCTGCCTATAACGAACAGGAGTGCATTCTCAATACCGTTGCAGCTATAAAAGCTGCGGGTTATGACTATGTCGTAATCAACGACGGCTCACAAGATACAACGCTTGAGCTTTGTCGAGAGCATGGTATCAACATATTGGATTTGCCGCAGAACCTTGGTATCGGTGGAGCGGTCCAAGCGGGCCATAAATATGCCCAGAGATTTGGCTATGATATCGACATTCAGGTTGACGGCGATGGCCAACATGATCCTTCTTATATTCCTGAGCTTGTAAAGCTGATTGAGAGCGGTGCGAGTTTGGCGATAGGCTCTCGATTTCTGGTTGAGACTGATGGTTTTCAATCAACTTTTATGCGTCGTGTTGGAATCAGGTGGCTTTCATTTTTGCTCGAGTTGCTTACGGGTAAGGTGGTCACCGATCCCACTTCTGGCTTTAGGGCCTGCAATAAAGATGCTATCGACCTGTTCTGCAAGAGTTATCCTGATGACTACCCGGAGCCAGAGTCGATTGCTTTGGCTATGAAGCTTGGTCTTCCCGTTATGGAAGCGCCTGTAAAGATGAATGAGCGCCAAGGTGGACGTTCATCTATCGGGGGCTTCTCTTCCGTCTACTATATGGTCAAGGTTACGTTAGCCATTGTCCTTGTGTGCTGGGTTCATAGGGGAGACAAATAATGAATCTTATTTTGAGGATTGGTGCGGCCCTCTTTTTCGGCGGATTCCTCGTCTATGTTTTACGTCTCGTGTCCAACGGAAAGATGCTTCTTAAGTACTCTTTGCTGTGGATTTTGATGTGTATGGCGGCCTTGATCTGTGATTTATGTCCTCAGATTATTTATAGTTGTTCAACAGCTATTGGGTTTGTCAACCCGGCCAATTTCCTTTTTTTGGGTGCAATCGTGCTGTTGCTTGCAATCTCTCTGTCTCTTAGCGTTGCCGCGAGTCGTCATGTTTTGGCGATCAAAAACCTTACTCATAGGATTGCCCTGCTCGAAAAAGAGCTTGAGAAAAGGTCTGATCATGAATGAGCTCAATACATGGTTTGATTCAGTTCCTTCGGCTATCCCTCATTAGGGCTCCTAAGTTTGTGCACCATTGATCGCGCTCGACTGCTGGTTGTGGATTGTCTAACAAATAGACAATCCCTATGTTGAGTGTCTTATCGTTTTATCTGGTGCAACGTATCAAGCGAGTTGTCTTGCATATTAATTAATTTGGGAACTGCATCTCTGGGTCGACTGCATCTGGATATTCAAAGGTTAATTTGATTTGGCGAGAAGAGAAAAATGATGAAAAATCGACATCTGAGTTTAATCAGCGTGGTTTGTCTAACATCTATTTGTTTCATCTCTCTTTTATGGCCCGCAATCGCATTTTCATTAACTGAAGATTGCGTGGCTGAAGGCACTGATGGCTCTTTGGTTCAATCGGGTCAGGAAGCATTTGGGACATCAGGTAGCGATCGTTTGACTTTGGATTCCGATAATTTCAAAGCATCTATCGATTCGTCGATATATGAATATACTGGCGATGTGATTACTCCTGATGTCTCTGTTTTGACTGCCAGCGGTTCTGTGCTAGCAAGCGGAATCGATTATGAAGTCACGTATTCAGATAATGTTGCCCCTGGCTGCGCCACTATAAGAGTGAATGGGCTAGGGAATTACGCCGGCGTTACCTCTCAACTGTCGTTCCAGATCGTTCGTTCCTCTGATAATAACATCGCTCTTCCTGGTTCTTGGGCCTACCAAAACGGTAAATGGTGGTGGAGATATGAGGCTGGTGGTTGGCCGTCAAACTGTTTTCTGTCCATTAGAGGGGCGGAGTATTATTTTGATTCCGAAGGTTATGCAGCTACTGGCTGGAAATACTTGAACGATGGCTGGCATTTATTTTCTAACTCCTGTGCACATTTGAAGGGATGGGCTGCCACCGGTGGGCGCTGGTTCTACCTTGACGAGACATCGGGTTCAATGAAGACCGGCTGGGTTTTAATTGATGATAGCTGGTACTATTTGGACAGTTCGGGCGCTATGCAGACCGGGTGGTTACTCCTTGGCAATACTTGGTACTGGCTTGAGCCTTCTGGATTAATGGCTACGGGCTTTAGGCTTGTTAACGGCTCTTTGTATCATTTTTCCGAATCCGGTTCTATGAGCTCCGGTTGGTTTATTAACGATGGGGCATGGTATTGCTCCAACGCATCGGGAGAGATTCGTACCGGGTGGTTTTACAATGGTTCTAGCTGGTATTTGCTAGACCCCAATAATAATGGCGCCATGCTGGAAGGATTTCAAACTGTAAATGGCTCCATTTATTATTTGGATCCGGATAGCGGCGGTGCATTAAAGTGCAACACTTGGGTCTTCTCACAAGATGAAAACGTATATTATGCGTGCAGCAGTGGTGCGATTGTGCTTTCGGGCGTCAAGGACGGCGCGGGTGGAATTAAGCTCAGGGATCCCGAGGGAAAGCCTGTCGCTGGCTGGTATTGGTCCTCAGCTGCACAGGTGTGGTTTTACACAGACTCAGATGGGGTTCTGCAGCGCGGTTGGCGATTCATTGACGGTAGGTGGTATCACCTCGACAACGAATCCGGAGCTATGAATACTGGCTGGTTCCTCGATGATGATGGAACGTGGTACTACCTTATGTCTTCTGGACAAATGGTAAATGGCTGGAACAGAATTGGAGACTCCGAGTATTTCTTTAATGCCTCAGGTGCTTGGGTGGAGCCTGAGCACTCCGCGCGCGCCTCCTTGCAGTCCCAGATCGTTAATCGTTGCCATAGCGTTCCTTCTCCTGGGGCGGGACTGTGCTCGGAGTGGGTTAGCCATGTGTTTTACCCCGTGCTGGGGTCATATCCCAACGGCGACGCATGCGACATGTTCTGGAATTGGTGTTACAGCCGAGATATATCTCAGCTTAAAGTTGGAATGATCGTTGCGGTCCCTACGCATACTCATACAAGTGCTGGTGCCCGCTGGGGCCATATTGCTATTTATATCGGAAACGGTATGGTTATGGATAACATCGGTTACATCAGGACAACATCACTTGCTTGGTGGCTGAACTACTACCACACTACCGCTATACCACAGTGGGGCTGGGTTTTAAATACGCCTTTGGAATGATGCGGATTCTGGCCAGCATGCGGAATCAACGCCTGCTTGTGTATCGAATCACAAACGCTTCTTAACTGTATATCATGTATGGAATGCAATTATTCATAGTAAGGGAATCGAGGGTTGACCCTCGATTCCCTTATCTATTAGTCGCATTTTAATAAGGTTAAAATTAGAAAGCGCAGAATTAAGCTAACACTTTATAAATGATAGTAGCGATTTCCGGGTTCTCCCACGCTGAAATTTGGGTTAATGTACGGATCGCCTTCGACATAGTATTTTGCCCAGCGATAATTCATGTATGCGACTTCTTTGTGGAACCGAATCTGCTTTTCCGTATTGTTTTCAACGCCTCTAGAAATCGACTCGTAGTGATAGAGCTCGACTTCGGGCGTGTATACGATCAGGTCGTTAATCTCGCGTAGCTTTAAGCAAAAGTCAACATCATTAAATGCAACTTGAAGCTCTTCGGTGAAACCTCCGACTTTCTCATATTCGCTACGCTTGGTCATTATGCAAGCTGCAGTGACAGCGCTGAAGTCTTGTTGCGCATCGTTGAGTGCAAAGTAGCCCCAATTATTCCTTGGCATGCTCTGGCAAAGATGTCCCGCCACGCCGCCAGTGACGCATAGGCCCGCGTGCTGAATGGTGTTGTCGGGATAGTAGAGTTTTGCACCGACTGCGCCAACATCCTCACGTGCGCAGATGCCAAGCATGGTCTCGATCCAATTGGGCGTAATTACCTCAGTATCGTTATTCAATAGCAAGAGATAGTCGCCCTTGGCGTGAGCAACGCCAAAGTTCATGAGCTTGGAGAAATTGAATTCGTGTTCCCAAGTTACAAGACGAACGATGTCAGGATATTTTGCTTGCAACTTATCGTAATAATCGAACGTCACCTTTTCTGTGCTGTTGTTTTCGATTATGACGAGCTCGTAATTGTCGTACGTTGATTTCTCAACAATTGATGTAATGCAGTTGTTCAGAATGTCGGCGTGGTCTTTAGTCGGGATGATAATTGACACGAGTGGGTGGGAATCTGGCACAGCGTAGGTTACTTTATATGTAAAGGGACGACGCGCTTGTTCGACCTTCGCATTGAGCCCAAGCCTGTCCAAATGACTCTGGACCGCTTTGATACCTGCGATAGTGGCATACGGCTTGCTATCGGCATTTGCTGCGGTGGAGGTCTCGCTTAGGCGCCAGTGGTATAGAACCTTCGCAACATGATGAACTTTCCTTGCCTTTTCCACGGCGCGGAGAGTCAGATTATGATCCTGTGCTCCATCGAACTCTTTTGTGTTCGGCTCTAGAGTGTCTAGCAGGGACTTACGGATGGTAAGCATGTGGCAGATATAGTTATTGTTTCTGAGCAGATCGATATTGAAATCCGGCTTAAAGAACGGCTGCGCTAACTTTCCATCGGGCATGAGTTTATCTTCATCACAATAAAGAAGATCGACGCCATTATTGTTTTCAATTGCCTCGGCATATGAGAACAACAAGTCCGGTTCAAGAATGTCGTCATGGTCAAAGAAGCTAACGAAATCGCCCGAAGCTACGGCAACGCCTGCGTTTGTGTTTTCGGAAATACCCTTATTTTCGGTAAGATTAATTGACTTAATTCTGTTGTCGCGGGCTGTTTCCTGCTCAACGCGAGCCTTTAGTTCCTGATTGTCAGGGCTTGCATTAACTAGGAGGAGCTCCCAGTTTGCATAAGACTGGTTTTTTACGGATTCGACCATATCGTTAAAAAACGAAATGGGCGTGTTGTAAAGAGGGACAATGATGCTGAATTTCGGAGCGCTATTGAAGACGATTTTTCTCTGCTTCTCCAGTGCGCCAATGGTTGCCTTATGCTCTGTAAACCATTCGGGGTATTCAGGGTCAAACTGCGCATGGGTAAAGAGGAAGTTGGTCTCCTCAAGAAGCAAGCCTAATTTATCAGGCGTTAAGCAGTCAAATGCACTGAATGAAGGGTGATTTTGATCGCCAATTATAAAGTAGTAACGATCAAACGCCTTTGGCATGCGGATCGAGAGCTGTGTTTCAAGTTGTTTTTTCTCGGATGTAAATCCAACACTCGTTACATTTGAGCCGAAGTTGACTATGCTCAGCTCAACCTCATTGAGGAACCGATCGAGGCAGCGAAGTTTGATTTGCGAGTCGTTGCGGTACGGTGTTCTAACCGTGCACCTCAGGATATACTCGTTTGAATCTTCGATGCACTGCCAAAAATCAATCGTCGCCATCTCAAACTCTGAAACGTCATCGTAATTTCTGAGTTTGCTGCACATGTCAGGTTTAATTTTGTAGTTAAGACGCGACTCCCATTTGATGTTCTTGCAATTGAGCGAAAGGGAGTCGCTGCTCAGGTTACGACCGTCTTTGCCGATTTCGCTAAACTCAATTTTGATTGCGCGAGCATCGGGATCGGGGATTACAAGGACGTATGAGTTCGAATCACAGCTATTGTCCCGGAATTTTAGGAGGGATAAAGGCAAGCAGCGGTTATCGTCTGTAGCCGCCTGGGCTGTTACGCTGGAGCCTTTATGGATGCCTTCAATCTTAAGCTGCTGGTAGATTTTCCAGTTTCCTCTGCATACTCCGGTTGTTTCGACTCGCATTGTTTGCCTTTCGTTTGTTGGACACTGCTCATTGTACTTTTTCATTTGTTGCCTCGCTAGAAATGCAGAAAGAGTTGCGTGTTTCTGCTGTCCGATTTAAATAAGAAGACGGGGAGGTTGCTGCCGGTGCGTATAATTTAATTAACTATGCATCTGTAATCAGCGGCTTTTGCTCAACGATTGTCAATCGAGAGGATTTTTATGAAAGGCATCATCCTCGCCGGCGGGTCCGGCACGCGCCTGTACCCGCTCACGCTCGTGACCTCCAAGCAGCTGCTGCCGGTCTACGACAAGCCCATGATCTACTACCCGCTGTCCACCCTCATGCTGGCGGGCATCCGGGACATCCTGGTCATCTCCACGCCGACGGACCTCCCCAACTTCGAGCGCCTGCTCGGGGACGGCTCGCGCTACGGCGTGAACCTGTCCTACGCCGAGCAGCCGAGCCCGGACGGCCTGGCGCAGGCCTTCACCATCGGCGAGGACTTCATCGGCGGAGAGCCGTGCGCGCTGGTGCTCGGCGACAACATCTTCTACGGCAACGGCCTGTCGCGCCACCTGACGCGCGCCGTCCAGAACGCCGAGTCGGGCCGCGCCACGGTCTTCGGCTACCACGTGGACGACCCCGAGCGCTTCGGCGTCGTGGAGTTCGACGGCGAGGGGAGGGCCGTCTCCATCGAGGAGAAGCCCGAGTGCCCCAAGAGCTCCTACGCCGTCACCGGCCTGTACTTCTACCCGGGCGACGTGGCCGCCAAGGCGCATGAGGTCGAGCCGTCGGCCCGCGGCGAGCTGGAGATCACCACGCTCAACCAGATGTACCTGGAGGAGGGGACGCTGTCCGTGGTGACCCTCGGCCGCGGCTACGCGTGGCTGGACACCGGCACCATGGAGAGCCTGCACGAGGCGGCGGAGTTCGTCCGCGCCGTGGAGCACTCCCAGGACCTGCCGGTGTCCGTCCCCGAGGAGATCGCCTGGGAGAACGGCTGGATCACGACCGCCGAGCTGGAGGAGGCGGCCAAGGCCTACGGCAAGTCGGTCTACGGGCAGCACCTCAAGAAGGTCGCCGCCGGCGAGATCGTCAACAGCCCGCGCGAGTACTAGCGCAAGCTTGTTTTCTTTAGGGGTCACCGTTTATCTGGTGGCCCCTTTCGTTATGATTACGTTGACCATAAAGACAATATGATTGGGAGTGGATGTGTTAAGCGTCTACTTTGGCGATATGCCAGAAGCGATTTACAACACAGCGACATATTTCAAAAACTCTTACCGGTCTTCTTGGATTACGGATCCCTATGCAGTCTCGATAATTAAAGATGTCGATCGATCGGTTGTTGTCTCCGAAAACGTCATCGAAAGCCCTGTGCTTGGATCCATCTCCCCACTCCAGCTTTCTGGTGGCGTGAAAACGCTGCTGCTTATGAGATTTGATCGTAAGCATATTTTTAACGCTTCTACCTGTGGTGACAACTGTGCCAAGTGGATTCTCGACATGGCGAAAGGCCGCAAGCTCGTTGTGAATCTCTATCATGTGATGGACTTTGGTCGCGAGGATTTTAAAATTAAAGTCGTGAATAGCGGCCGAATCGTTCACAGCATGGCCGATTTGATTCACGAGTCGATCCCGTATCTGTAGGTACTGCTTATGAACGGTTCGCATCTCGTTAAGATTTCCCGCCGCAGGGGAACCAAGTACACATTTACCATCAAGCGGAACATCACTATTGTGCGTGGCGATAGCGGCACGGGTAAGACGACACTGTTTGACATGGTCGCAGACTACATGCGAACGGGCGAGCAGTCGGGTGTTTCCTTGCAATGCGATTGTCCCTGTGTCGCCCTGACCGATTATGATTGGCGAAACCAGCTTTCGTCCGTTCATGACTCGATTGTATTTGTCGATGAGGGCTTAAAAGAGATCAATTCTGATGAGTTTGCCCATCATGTGCTGTTTTCCTCGAATTATTTCGTGCTGATCTCAAGGGCTGATTTCCCCAATCTTCCGTATAGCGTGGATGAGATTTACAAGATTAAGACGAGCGGAAAATACCATTCTTTCGTCCCTGTTTATCAAGATCGCGGGAATCATCGTTATGCTATTTCCCGGTCGGCGCCAAAACGGGACTTTTCTATCCTTCTATGCGAGGACAGTAAGTCTGGTTTCCAGTTCTTTGAACGGCATTTCGCTGACAGTGAGCTTACCTGCACTTCGGCCATGACGAACAGCGCGATTTTGCGCTGGTTGGATCAGCATCTCGACGATCGCGTGTTTGTTGTCGCGGACGGGGCGGCATTTGGGTGCTATGCGGACCGCGTCCTTAAGCTGCAAGACATTCACCGCGATACTGTTACGGTTTGTCTTCCCGAATCATTCGAGTGGCTTCTACTGAGCTCCGGCGTAATTTCAGGGCTAGATGTTAAGACGGTTTTGGAAACCCCAGAAGCCTTTGTAAACAGTGAGAAGTATAAAAGCTGGGAGGATTTCTTCTATAAGTACTTACGTGAAATAACTGGGGATTCGGTTTTTCACTACGACAAAGACTGCATTTCGGAGGCGTTTTGTACAGGAGGTAATTCTGCGAAGGTTATGGCTCTTATCGCATGCCGAAATGTCCGATAGTTTTGTTGAATAGCGTCGCGGCGTCACTTCCTGCGGCATACTAAAGAAGCTGTACATGCTTCAGATTGGATTTTCATGTCTGAGATTTTCGAACCCAAGAACATCATCGTCACTGGCGGCTGCGGCTTCATCGGCAGCAACTTCGTGCACTACGTGGTCAACAACCACCCCGAGGTGCACGTCACCGTCCTGGACAAGCTGACCTACGCCGGCAACCCCGAGAACATCGCGGGCCTGCCCTCCGACCGCGTGGAGCTCGTGGTGGGCGACATCTGCGACGCCGAGCTGCTCGACCGCATCGTCCCGGGCCATGACGCCATCGTCCACTACGCCGCGGAGAGCCACAACGACAACTCCATCGCCGACCCGGAGCCCTTCCTGCGCACCAACGTCGAGGGCACCTTCCGCCTGCTTGAGGCCGTGAGGAAATATGGCATCCGCTACCACCACGTCTCCACCGACGAGGTCTACGGCGACCTGGCGCTCGACGACCCCGCCAAGTTCACTGAGGAGACGCCCTATAAGCCGTCCTCTCCGTACAGCTCGACCAAGGCTTCCTCCGACATGCTCGTCCGAGCGTGGACCCGCACCTACGGGCTTCGCACCACGATCTCCAACTGCTCCAACAACTACGGCCCCTACCAGCACGTGGAGAAGTTCATCCCCAGGCAGATCACCAACATCGTCGACGGCGTGCGCCCCAAGCTCTACGGCCGCGGCGAGAACGTCCGCGACTGGATCCACACCGAGGACCACTCCAGCGCCGTCTGGGACATCCTGACCCGCGGCCGCACGGGGGAGACCTACCTCATCGGCGCCGACGGCGAGAGGGACAACATCACGGTCCTGCGCATGATCTTGGAGGCGATGGGGCGCGACCCCGAGGACTTCGACTGGGTCGCCGACCGCCCCGGCCACGATCGCCGCTACGCCATCGACTCCACCAAGCTGCAGACCGAGCTCGGCTGGAGGCCGGCGCACACCGACTTCGCCGAGGGCCTCAGGGCCACCATCGACTGGTACGTCGCCAACGAGGCCTGGTGGCGCCCGGCCAAGGAGGCCACCGAGGCCCGCTACCGCGCGCAGGGGCAGTAAGGAGAGCAGAGACATGGCAGACATCGCATTCGAGAAGGACCTCTCCGTCACCGAGACCGGCATCGAGGGCCTGAAGGTCGTCGAACTGGCCGTCCACGGCGACTCGCGCGGTTGGTTCAAGGAGAACTGGCAGCGCGCCAAGATGTGCGCGCTGGGCATCCCGGACCTCCGCGTCGTCCAGAACAACGTCTCCTACAACGACAGCCGCGGCGTCACGCGCGGCATCCACGCCGAGCCCTGGGACAAGTTCATCTCGGTGGCCCGCGGCTCGGTCTTCGGCGCCTGGGTCGACCTGCGCGAGGGCAGCGAGACCTTCGGCAAGGTGTTCACCTGCACCCTGGACCCGTCGAAGGCCATCTACGTCCCGCGCGGCGTGGGCAACTCCTTCCAGGCGCTCGAGGACGGCACCGCCTACACCTACCTGGTGGACGCCCACTGGTCGCTGGAGCTCAAGAGGACCTACACCTTCGTGAACCTCGCCGACCCCGAGCTCGCCATCGAGTGGCCGATCCCGCTGGACCAGGCCACCGTCTCCGAGGCCGACCTCAACCACCCGATGCTCAGGGACGTCGTCCCCATGGCGCCCAAGAGGACCCTCGTCACCGGCTGCAACGGCCAGCTGGGCCGCGCGGTCCGCAAGCTCGCCGAGGAGCGCGGCGTCGCCAAGGACTTCGACTTCTGCGACATCGACACCTTCGACATGTCCGACCCGGAGGCCTATTCGCAGTACGACTGGTCGCTCTACGGCACCGTCATCAACTGCGGCGCCTACACGGCCGTGGATAGGGCGGAGACCCCCGAGGGCCGCGTTGTCGCCTGGAAGGCCAACGCGACCGGCCCCGCCCTTCTCGCCCGCACCTGCGCCGGGCACGGCATCACGCTCGTCCACGTGTCCTCCGACTACGTCTTCGACGGCACCGCCGAGGTCCACACGGAGGACGAGCCCCTCAGCCCGCTGTCCGTCTACGGCCAGACCAAGGCCGCCGGCGACATCGCCGTGGCGGGGTGCCCGCGCCACTACATCATGCGCTCCAGCTGGGTCATCGGCGAGGGCCGCAACTTCGTCAAGACGATGAAGGCGCTCTCCGACCGCGTCGCCGACCCCGAGGACGGGCTCACGCAGGTCACGGTCGTGGACGACCAGCTGGGCCGCCTGACCTTCACGCGCGACATGGCCGAGGCCATCTTCCACGTGCTGGGGACGCACGCCCCCTACGGCACCTACGACTGCACCGGCTCGGGCGCCGTCAAGTCCTGGGCCGATATCGCCCGCGCCGTCTTCGAGGCCGCCAACGGCAACGGGGACAGGGTCGTGCCGGTATCGACCGCCGACTACTACGCGAGCGCCGAGGGCCCCGTCGCCCCGCGCCCGGTCCACTCCGCGCTCGACCTGTCCAAGCTCGAGGCTGCCGGCTTCCACATGCCCGACTGGGAGGAAGAGCTGGGGGAGTACATCAAGACGCTCTAGCCGCTATTAACTTTTCGAGAGTAAAAGCCGCCGTTCTTTAACGGCGGCTTTTCTTGTTGGTGGCTATCTGCGCAGTGGTGCCAATAGTATTTTGCGGAAGATCTACCTCTCGCTTGGCATGGAAGTAGGGTGGCCGGGCTGGTCGTCGTAGGCGTATTTGCTGTACACGTTGACCTCCCACTGCTTTTTTTCGACCTTTGCTACAGAATCAAGGATGAAGCCGGTCGCAAGGCTCAGGCCGCACAGGAACATAAACGAGGCGGCGAGCACAGCGGTGGGGAAGCGCGGGACGAGGCCGGTCTGGAAATATTCGACAACGATGGGCATGCCCAGGGCGAGGCCGAATACCGCGAACAGAAGCGCAACGAGGCTGAAGAACTTCAGCGGGCGGTAGTCCTTGAACAGCGTGCCGATCATCGCAACGACTTTAATGCCGTCGCTCACGGTGTTGAGTTTGGACTCGGAACCCTCGGGACGGTCGCGGTACTCGATGGGCACATCTTTGATGCGCCAGCGGTGGTCGACGGCGTGGATCGAGAGCTCGGTTTCGATCTGAAAGCCCTCGGAAAGCACTGGGAAGGTTTTAACGAACGGGCGGCTCATGGCGCGGTAGCCTGTCATGACGTCATCGAAGCTGTAGCCATAGATCCACCTGATCATGGCGCGGACCAGATTATTGCCAAAGCCGTGGAAGGCACGCTTGTTCTCCTCGGCGTAGGTGCCGTTGGAAAGGCGATCGCCTACGGTCATGTCGGCCGTGCCGTTAAGGATGGGCTCGCAGAGGGCCTTGGCCGCCTCGGCGGGGTAGGTGTCGTCTCCGTCGACCATCAGGTAGCAATCGGCGTCGATATCGCGAAACATCTGGCGGCACACGTTGCCCTTTCCCTGACGGGGCTCAAAGCGGACTGTGGCGCCGTGCTCGGTGGCAATGCGTGAGGTATCGTCCGACGAGTTGTTGTCATAGACATAGACCGTCGCCTGCGGAAGCTCGCGGTGAAAGTCGTCGATGACTTTGCCGATCGTGAGCGCTTCGTTGTAGCAAGGGATGATGACGGCGATGGATTCAGAATTCACTTAATGCTCCTTATACATTCAATCCTAGAAAGTATAGCCGTTTGGGCCTGGCATCCTAAGATGTGGGTTAGTTCTCCAGTTTTGTTGCGCGAATCGTTTGCATGGCCGTCGGGTCTATACTGTTCGTTTGTCAACGATTACGAGTAAAGGAGTTGCATCCGTGTCGGATCAGACAAAGCAACAAGAAACTCGCAGTCTGCCTGCGACGTTTGCTAAGAACGAATTTGAGAAGGACGCGTTTATCCTTCGTCAGCTGGTTACCAAGGATTTTAAGATCAAGTATCGCCGTAGCGTTCTGGGCGTCGCATGGTCGGTGCTCAACCCGCTGCTGATGATGATCGTCATGGCCATCGTGTTCTCGACGATTTTTGGCCAGGGCCGCAATGGCTCAATGACGCCCGAGATGTACCCGCTGTACTTGATCGTGGGTAACATCACCTTTGCCGTCATGTCTGAGTCTACTAACCAGGCCCTGACGTCGATCGTGGGCGCTGCCCCTCTGCTCAAGAAGGTTAAGGTGCACCGCTGGGTTTTCCCGGTGCAGAAGGTGCTCTTCTCGCTGGTCAACTTTGCCTTCTCGCTGGTCGCCGTCGCCATCGTCATGCTGTGGTTCCGCGTTATGCCTTCTTGGCACCTGATTCTGTTGCCGGTTTGCCTGCTGCTGCTTATGTGCTTCTGCATGGGCCTGGGCATGATGCTCTCTGCCCTTACGGTCTTCTTCCGCGACGTTATGCATCTGTGGAGCGTCGTCATTACGGCGTGGACTTACATTACGCCCATCTTCTGGACGACTGACTATATTGCGCAAATGCCGCATCTCGTGCGTATCTTGATGTATGCGAACCCCATGTTCAACTACCTGCAGTTTATGCGCGATATCTTCCTGTTCCAGACTACGCCCTCGCTTATGACGTTTGGTATGTGCGTCGCTTGGGCGGTTCTTGCGCTTATTATTGGCTATACCGTGTTCCATAAGTCCGAGCGCAAATTTATCCTCTACATCTAAGGAGTGCTGTGATGACTGAATCTGTTGTTGATTACAGCGAGCAGCCTCTGGCTGTCGAGGTCGACGACGTCACCATGATCTTTAACATGGCGTCCGAGTCGCTGACCAACCTCAAGGAGTACTTCATTAAGCTTGCCAAGCACGAGCTGTTCTTTGAGGAGTTTAGGGCGCTTAAGCACATCTCGTTTGATATTCATCGCGGCGAGGTTGTGGGTCTGGTCGGCACCAATGGCTCCGGCAAGTCTACGATGCTCAAGATTATCGCTGGCGTTCTTGAGCCTAGCGAGGGCAGCGTTAAGGTGCACGGTAACATCGCGCCGCTGATTGAGCTTGGCGCCGGCTTTGACCCCGAGCTGACCGCCCGCGAGAACATCTATCTGAACGGCGCCCTGCTCGGCTATACCAAGGAGTTCATCGACGCCAACTTTGACGGCATTATCGAGTTCGCTGAGCTGCAGAACTTTGTCGATATGCCGCTTAAGAACTTCTCTTCGGGCATGGTGGCGCGTATCGCCTTTGCAATCGCGACGATTACCGAGCCCGATATTCTGATCGTTGACGAGACGCTGTCCGTCGGTGATGTGTTCTTCCAGCAAAAGTGTGAGGCCCGCATCCAGCACTTTATCCAGAGCGGCGACGTGACGGTTCTGTTCGTTTCGCACTCTATGGAGCAGGTTGAGCGCATCTGCCAGCGTGCCGTTTGGATTGAGAAGGGTGACCTTCGCATGGACGGCCCGGTCGATGAGGTCTGCAAGGCGTACCGCGAGCAGTTCAACTAGGTTATAATTACTTGCGCCTGACAGGCTTGTGCTTGCTTGGGCGTGCGGTTATTTGCTCCATTAGCTCAGTTGGATAGAGCAGGGGACTTCTAATCCCAAGGTCGACGGTTCGAATCCGCCATGGAGCACCATCGTTTATTAAGCCCAGACCGCTTGGTGGTCTGGGCTTTTTTCATCTTGTGTGTTGCTGGAGCCGAGCGCGAGCAAGCCGCTGCTGTTTGTTGGGGTTGGCATTTTACTTTTCGAGATGCTCTTTCAGCAGCTCCAACGCGTGGGCGTAGCCCTTCAGGCCCTCTCCGGTGATGGTGGCGAAGCAGGCCAGACGGGCGTAGCTCACCTGGCGGAAGTCTTCGCGGGTCTCGACTGCGCTAATGTGGACCTCCACAGCCGGGATGGCGACGGCTTTGAGCGCGTCCAGGATGGCCACGCTTGTGTGCGTGTAGGCGGCCGGGTTGATGACGATGCCGTCGACCTTGCCGTAGGCCTCTTGGATCTTGTCGACGATGCTGCCCTCGTGGTTGGACTGGAAAACCTCGATCTCGTCGAAGCCCTGTTCGGCGCCCGCTTCCTGGCAGATCTGCACTAAGCGGTCGTAGTTGTCGCTGCCATAGATGCCCGGCTCGCGAATGCCGAGCATGTTGAGGTTGGGGCCGTTGATGACGAGTGCTTTCATGGTTGCTTCCTTTGCGGTTGGAAAACCACCACAAAGGTGCCTGTCCCCTTTGTGGTGGTTTTGGTTAGAGGGCGGGTGGGAGGGTGTCGAGGAGGGCTTGGGCGGTGTTGGCGGCGCAGTCGCGTGAGTCGATGATGTAGTCGGCCCAGGCGCGGTAGCGCGGCATGCGCTGCTCGGCAAGTTTATCGATGCCATCACGGGCGGTGATAGGGCGTCCCTTGTGGGCGAGTTCGTCGAGCTTGCGGTTGAGCATCACGATCTGGCTGTTTTGGTGCAGCAGCGGATAGTTTTCGTCGCGCGTGACCACGCCGCCGCCGGTGGAAAGCACCAGGCCGCTGCGCTTGGAAATGTCGGCCAGCTCCGCTGTCTCCTGCTCGCGGAAGGCGGCCTCGCCGCGCTCGACGATAAAGTCGGCGCAGGGCATGTCGAGGCGTTCCTCGAGGGCGCGGTCCAGGTCGATGTGCTCGCGACCCGTGAGCAGGGCAATCTGCTCACCCACGCGGGTCTTGCCCGAGCCCGGCATGCCGATCAGCGCGATGTTCTGTTCGCGGCGTGACAAGCGCTCCGTTATGTCCAGGATGCGCTCGCGCGGGGTGACCTGGCCGGTATAGCGCTCAACGGCTTGCGCCGCTTGGGCCACGAGCATTAGCAGGCCGTCGATGCAAGGGATACCGCGGCGCTCGGCCTCGAGCATCAGGCCCGTGCGGGCGGGGTTGTAGACAATGTCGATAACGCCTTCGAGCGCATCGAGCCCTTCGAACGTGCAAGGCGCGTCGGGGCAGTGGGGGAACATGCCGGCAGGCGTGCAGTTGACGAGCAGGGCGGCGTCGGACTGCTGCGCGATGTTGCCGTAGTTGACCTCGCTCGTGCGACCCACGGGTACGACGATGGCGCCCAGGTCTCCCAGCACCATGCTCGCCGTGGTGCCGGCGCCACCGGTGGCGCCGAGCACGAGAACTTTCTTGCCGGTAACCTCAACTCCCAGCTCCTCGACCAGGCACTGAAAACCAAAGTAGTCAGTATTATCGCCGCGCAGGCGGCCGTCGGGCAGGCGCGTGATGGTGTTGACGTTGCCCATGCGCTCGGCGAGCGGGCTCAGCTCGTCCAGATACTCCATGACGGCGCGCTTGTAGGGGATGGTCACGTTGGTGCCCTCCCATTCGTCGCCCGTCATAAAGGCCTCAAGATCCTCGGGCTCGCGCTCAAAACGCACGTACTCGAGCCCAGCGAGCTCCTTGTAGATGGTTGGGGTGTAGCTGTGGCCCAGCACGCGGCCCAGCACTCCGTAGGGGCGGGTTGCGGCGGTATCGGTCATCTAGAGCACCTCCGTGTAGCTGCCAAAGTAGGTGAAGCTCTCGCACACGTCGTCGATAGAATCGAGCAGGTCGTCGAGGGCCTTGCTGCCAAAGGGGCAGTCCAGATCAAAGTAGAACATAAACTCAAAGTCGCGGCCGGGGATGGGGCGGCTCTCGAGCTTGATGAGGTTGATGTTGAGCGCATAGAAGCGCTCGAGCACGCGGTAGAGGGCGCCCGGCTCATTGGCCGTGGTAATCATGAGCGAGGTACGGTTGGCACCGGGATAGACGCGCGGCTCACGGCTGATGACGACAAAGCGCGTGTAGTTGTTGTCCGAGTCCTGGATGTTGGGCTCCAGCACCTCCAGGCCATAGAGTGCCGCGCAGCTGCGCGATGCGATGGCGGCAATATCGGTGCGCTCGGAGCTGGCGACCATCTCGGCCGACATGGCGGTGTTGGGGTACTTGGTGGCGTGCAGGTCGTGGGACTCGATAAAGCCCGCACACTGGGCAATGGCTTGGCCGTGGCTGTAAACCTCGCGCACGTCGGCGAGCTTGGTGCCGGGCTTGACGAGCATGTTGTGGTCGATCTTGAGGCGAAGCGAGCGCACGATGTGGAAGTCGAACTGGGCGAGCAGGTCGTAGACGGCGTTGACCGAGCCGGCGGTGGAGTTCTCGATGGGCAGCACGCCAAACTCGCAGAAGCCGTCGCGCACAGCGCGCATAACGCCTTCGAAGGTCTCGAAAAACGCGATGTCGGGCACGTCGAAGAGTTTGCACGCGGCGATCTGGCTATAGGCACCTTCCACGCCCTGGCAGGCAACGGTGGCCGTTTGAGGGAAGGGCGTGTCAAAGGCTGCAGCCGTGGCGTGGGCCTTTTGCGAGACGGTGATGCCCTTGAGCTCGTTGATGTAGCGCTGCTGCTCGGCCTTGCTCATGCTCATAAGGAGGCGGAACAGGGTGATGGTCTGCGCCTCGTAGCGCTCGGGCGCGCGGCTGGCGAGGTTGTTGAGTTTTGAGCGCTCGCGGGCGGGGTCAAAGACGGCCTTGCCCATCTCGATCTTTGATTTGGCGACCTCGGTGGCAATGTCCATACGCTCGACAAAGCTATTGAGGAGCGTGGTGTCGATGCCATCGATGGCCTGGCGGATGTCAGCAAGGTCCATGGAGACCCCTTTCACGTGTCGGGGGATGTTGAGGGGTGGGTAGTTAGCGCTGGGCGGCGTCTTCGAGGAGGGCGTCCCAGATGGCAAGGGCGGCGGCTGCCTCGGCCACGGGGACGGCGCGCGGGACGATGCAGGGATCGTGGCGGCCGTGGACCGAGAGCTCGGCATTTTCCATAGCGTCCATGTCCACCGTCTGCTGCTCGCGGCCAATGGAGGGTGTCGGCTTTACGGCCATGCGCCACATGACGGGCGCGCCGGTCGAAATACCGCCCAGGATGCCGCCGGCGTTGTTGGACTCGACCTCGATCTCGCCGGTCTCGGCATCGATGCGATACGGATCGTTGTTCTCGCTGCCGCGCATGGCGGCCACGGCAAAGCCCATGCCAAACTCCACGCCCCTTACGGCGGGAATGCCAAACGCGATCTGCGCGATGCGGTTCTCGATGCCGTCGAACATGGGGTCGCCGATGCCTGCGGGAAGCCCGTAAATGCCGCACTCCACGATGCCGCCGATGCTGTCGAGTTCGTCACGCGCGGCTAGGATTTCCTCGCGCATGCGGCCGGCTGCGGCGGCATCAATGCACGGCAGATCGTTCGTAAGGATCGCCTTGCGGTCGGCCTCGCGATAGACTATGTCGTCCATCGGCAGGTCGGAGATGCCGCCGATCTGCGCCACATGCGCCATCACTTTAATGCCGCGGGCCTCGAGCGCCTGCAGCGCAATGCCGCCGGCGATGCACAGGGGTGCCGTCAGGCGGCCGGAGAAATGCCCGCCACCGGCGACATCGTGCATGTTGTGATACTTCACGCGCGCAGGGAAGTCCGCATGTCCCGGACGGGGCTTGCGGCGCAGCTCGGAGTAATCCTTGGAGCGCGTGTTGGTGTTCTCGATAATCGCAGCGATGGGCGCGCCGGTGGTATGTCCATCGACCACACCGGCGATGATATGCGCGGCGTCGGCCTCGCGGCGCTTGGTCGCGGTCTCGTCGCGACCGGGGGCGCGACGGTCCAAAAAGGCCTGCAGCTGCTCCTGATCCACGGCAATACCAGCGGGGATGCCGTCGAGCGAGCAACCGATAGCGGGGGAGTGCGACTGGCCGAAGATGCTCAGGTGCAATACGTTGCCAAAGGTCGAGGACATGCTATTCCTCCTCGAGCGTGGCCTTGCCGCCCAGCAGACGGTAGTGGTCGAAGAAATCGGGATAGGATTTGTTGACTGCCTCGGCGCCGTGGATCACAACTTCGCCGGTGGCACGGCTCGCGGCGATAGCGGCCATCATGGCGATGCGATGGTCGTTGTGCGAATCGACCTCGCCGCCGGTTAAGGCATCGACACCCTTGATGATGAGGTCGTCGCCGGCAATGCGCACCTGTGCGCCCAGCGCGGTGAGCTCGCGGGTGGTGGTGACCAAGCGATCGGATTCTTTGATGCGCAGGCGGGCGCAGTCGCGGATGAACGTACGCCCCTGCGCCAGCGATGCCACGGCAGAGATGACGGGCACCAGGTCGGGAATATCGTGGGCGCTCATCTCGAAGCCGGCGAGCTTGTCGGACTGCACGGTGGCGGCGTTAGTGGAACGCACGATGCGGGCGCCAAAGCGCGAAAGCGCGGCGAGCACGTTGCGGTCGCCCTGCGCGGAGCTCAGCGATACGCCTTCCACGGTGATGGGGTCGGAGCCGATGGCGCCGGCGCACAGCCAAAAGGCCGCATTGGACCAATCGCCCTCGACGGCCACGCTGCCGGGCGTGCGGTACGAGCCGCTGTTTACGCGGAAGTTTGTGACCTCGGGCTTGTCATTCATGGCGGGGATGCGCTCGACGTTGACCTCGACGCCGAAGGCCTTCATGGCCTGAATCGTCAGGTTGATGTAGGGGCGGCTCTCGATGAGTCCGGTCACCTGCACGCAGGAGGGCTGGGACAGCAGCGGGGCCGCCAACAGCAGGCCCGAGATGTACTGCGAGCTCACATTGCCCGGCAGCGCAAAGGTTCCCGGGCGCATGCGGCCGCTCGTCTTGAGCGGAAAGCCGCCCAGACCCTGCAGGTCGCAGCCGGCGGCGATGATCTCGTCCGAGAGCGGGGAGAGGGGGCGGGCGCCCAGACGGCCCTGGCCCACAAAGGTGGCCTCTGCTCCCAGCGCGCAAGCGACGGGCAGCATAAAGCGCAGCGTGGAGCCGCTCTCTCCACAGTCGAGCGTGCCGCCGGCAAGGGCCTTGAGCAGGCCAAATTCAACGCTTTTCATGGTTGGATGGACCTGGAAGCCATCCTCGACGGTCTCGATGCGGGCACCCAGCGCCGTAAGGCAGCGCACCGTGGCCTCGATGTCGGCGCAGGTGGTATTGCAGGCGACGTGCGTTTCACCGTTGGCGAGCGCGGCGCAGATGATCAGGCGGTGCGCCATCGACTTGGACGCGATGGCGGGAACAGTGCCCTTGAGCGGGGACGGGGTGATGCGGGCTAGCATGCGGAAGCGTCTCCCTTCTGGCCGAGGCCCTCGGCAATTAAATCGTGGAAGGTGGAAAGCGGCGTGCGGTCGATGCTGCAGCGTCCAATGCCGTGCGGAATCACCAGGTCGATCGTGTCACCGGTGCGTTTTTTGTCGTGCAGCGCCTCGGCAAAGACGGCTTCGGCCGAAAGCTCGCAGCGAGTCTTGAGACCATGACGGGCGCAGAGCTCCTCGATGCGGCCGGGCAGCTCGGCGTCGCAAATGCCATGCAGGGCTGCGGCGCGCGTGATGATGCCCATGCCGATCGACACGCAGTTGCCGTGTCCGAGCTCAAAGTGCTCGCAGGCCTCGACGGCGTGCCCGGCGCTATGTCCAAAATTGAGGAGCTTACGCTGGTTGGTTTCGCGCTCGTCGGCGACGACCACGGCGCGCTTGATGTCGATATTGCGGGCGATGATGAGCGCTACGCGGGCCACATCGCGGTTGAGCAGCTCCAGCGTGAGCGGGGTCTTCTCCAGTTCGGCGAAAAGCTCCGGGTCGGCGATCACGGCGTGCTTGACGACCTCGCCGCAGCCATCGGCGAACTGCTCGGGCGTGAGGGTGGCCAGGCACCCCACGTCGGCGATAACCACGCTCGGCTGCCAAAAGGCGCCGGCCAGGTTCTTGCCGGCAGCCAGGTCTATGGCGGTCTTGCCGCCCACCGACGAATCCACCATGGCGAGCAGGCTCGTCGGGATCTGCACAAACTTGCAGCCGCGCATGTAGGTGGCGGCCACAAAGCCCGCCATGTCGCCCACGACACCGCCGCCGAGTGCCACGATCACGTCGGAGCGCGAAAGCTCGCGCTCGGCCACAAACTCCAAAATGGCAACGTAGGTCTCAGCGCGCTTATGGGCCTCGCCGGCCTCGAAGGTGCAGATGCTCACCTCGTAGCCTGACGCCTCCAGGCTCTGCTTAACGGGCATCTGGTAGAGCGGGCCCACGTTGGTGTCCGTCACGATGACGGCCTTGGTGCCGCCGGCGGTGGCGCGCACGAGCGGCCCCGCCTGCTCCAGCAAAAACGTGCCAACATGCACCTGGTAGGGGCGTGCAGTGTCGATATCGATGGTAATCGCCATAAGCTTCGGTCCTTTCGACCTGGCGTGATGGGTTGTCTAGTGGGAGGCCTCGTCGTCGAGTGCGCGCTTAATGCGGTCGCCCTCGGCAAGGAGATTCTCCAGATAGCGCTGGTCGCGGTCCTTGAGCGCGCGGCTGTAGGCGCCAAGCGATTCGATCAGATGGTCGATCTCGAAGGCGAGCGCGTCGGCGTCGTCGATCATGAGCTCGGACCACATTTGCGGGTTGAGGTGCGCCACGCGGGTGAGATCGCGGTAGCTACCGGCCGAAAAGCCGTGGTGGACCTGGGCAGTGGGGCTTTTGACGTAGGCGTTGGATACCACGTGCGCAAGCTGGCTCGTGAAGGCGATGACACGGTCGTGCTCGGCGGCGCTGGTCACGCTGAACTTGCCAAAGCCCAAGGGGCGCACCATCTCGCGCACCTGGCCCAAAAGCTCCAGCTTGAGCGCATCGTCCACCGCGGGCGGTACGAGCACCAGCGGGGCGCCCTGGAACAGGTCGGCGCGGGAGTGCGCATAGCCCGAGTACTGCGTGCCCGCCATGGGGTGCGCACCCACAAAGTAAAAGCCGTGCTCGCGGGCAAGCTCAAAGGCGCGCTCGCACACGATACCCTTGACGCCCACCGCGTCGATCACCACGGGGCCCATGATGGCCTCGGTATCGGTGGCGTCGGCGAGTGCCTGGGCGTGCGCCTCTAGCCACTCGATGCAGGCTTCGGGGTAGCAAGCCAGGACGATGATGTCGCATTCGCCGAGCGTCTCGTCGTTGAGCTCACCGGCAACGGTGCCCATGCTGGCGGCCGTCATGACATCGTCATCGGTATCCCAGGCCAGCACGCGGACGCCCGCCTGCGCATAGCCGCGGGCAAAGCTGCCGCCGATGAGGCCAAGGCCGACGATACCGGCACACTTGGGGCCGCCCTGGTTAACGCGCGCGTTTCTCACTGTACCCATGGGCTACTCCATGGTCTCTTGGCAGACAACCTCGCGGATGGCTCGGATGCGGCGCATGGTGTCGTCGAACTGATCAGGGGTGAGGGCCTGGGCGCCGTCGGACCAGGCGCGGCTCGGCTCGTCGTGGACCTCGATCTCCAGACCGTTGGCGCCGCAGGCGGTCGCGGCGAGAGCCATGGGCTCAACGTAGCGGGTGTAGCCGGTGGCGTGGCTGGGGTCGGCGACGACGGGCAGGTGCGACAGGTGGTGCAGCACCGGCACGGCGTTGAGGTCGAATGTGTTGCGGGTGCGGGTCTCGAAGGTGCGGATGCCGCGCTCGCACAGGATGACGTTGTCGTTGCCCTCGCTCATGATGTACTCGGCGGCCATGAGCAGCTCATCGATCGTGCCGGACATGCCGCGCTTAAGCAAGATTGGAGTCTTGGTCTTGCCGACCTCTTTGAGCAGAGGGAAGTTCTGGGCGTTGCGGGCGCCGATCTGCATGACGTCGATCTTCTTGTCCAGGAAGACCTGCACGTCGCGTGGGTCCATGATCTCGGTGACGATCGGCATATCGAGCTCGGCAGACGCCTCGCACAGCAGGTCCAGGCCGGCGGGGCCCATGCCCTGGTAGGCGTACGGGGAAGTGCGGGGCTTGTAGGCACCGCCGCGCAGCATCGTGGCACCGGCGGCTTTCACGCGGCGGGCGATGCGGATGAGGTTCTCGCCCTCGACGGAGCACGGGCCGGCGATGACCTGGAACTGATCGCCGCCGATCTTGACGCCGTGGCCGCAGTCGATGACGGAGTCCTCGGGGTGGAACTTGCGGTTGGCGCGCTTGAACGGCTCGGAGACGCGCTGCACGCGCTCGACGACGTCCATGGACTCGAGCAGGAACGGGTCGATCTTGGTCGTATCGCCCACCAGGCCGATGATCGTCTCGTTCTCGCCGCGCGAGACGTCGGTCTTCAGGCCCTTTTTCTCAATCCAGCTGACGATATGGCTGACGGCCTCGTCGCTGGCGCTCTGCTTTAAAATTGCAATCATGGTGTGCCTCTCACCTCGATGGATAACCCTAGTAAAAACGGCCCGCATCGCGAGCCGTGTATATATGGTGCATGAGAGTTTATACTATCTGATTCGCTTTTGCCTTCTAAAGTGAGCCGTTGCGCCGCGTCTTCCTCGGAATTGCAAAGCTTTTTCTTTTATTTTGATAGCCCGTGGTGCACTTGGGTATAATGCCAAACGTTGGCCCTATTAGCTCAGGGGATTAGAGCGTCTGCCTCCGGAGCAGAAGGCCGTTGGTTCGAATCCAACATGGGGCACCATCGAACGTGAGACCGTCCGAACCTCGCATGGTCCGGGCGGTTTTTCTTATACCGACGCGACGTGATGGGACGTGGTATGGCAGCAACGGATATCGAGCGCGGACTCTCGACCGCCGAGGTCGAGGAGCGCATTGCCGCCGGTAAGATCAACCGCAACATGGAGCTCAAGACCAAGTCGGTCAAAGAGCTCATCTTCGAGAACCTCTGCACGCTGTTCAATTTGATCAACGTGATCTTGGCGTTCCTGGTCATTTTGACCGGTTCGTTTAAGAATTTGACGTTCCTGTTCGTGGTGTTCCTCAATACCGCTATTGGCGTCATTCAGTCCATGCGTTCCAAGAAGATGGTCGATAAGCTCACGCTGCTGACTTCCAAGAAGGCCATCGCGGTGCGCGACGGCGCCGAGGTGGAGCTCGACCTGGACCAGATCGTTCTCGACGACATCATCCGCCTGGGGCGCGGCGATCAGATTCCCGCTGACGCCGTGGTGGTTTCGGGCGAGGCGCTCGTGAACGAGAGCCTGCTGACGGGCGAGAGCGACCTTATTAAGAAACAGCCCGGTTCCGAGCTCATGAGCGGCAGCTTTATCGACTCGGGCTTGCTGCGCGCCCGCGTGATTCATGTCGGCGCCGACAACTACGTGGCCAAAATTAATAACGAGGCCAAGTACGTCAAAAAGGTCAATTCCGAGATCATGAACGCGCTTAACGCCATCGTGCGCTTTGCGAGCATCATCATGATCCCGCTCGGTTTGGCGTTGTTTGCCTCGAGTGTGAGCGAGCTGTGGGATGCCGCGGGAACCCCGGGCGATAGCGCGCTTTCGTGGTGCTTCTCCGAGCTGCTGGCTGGTCATGTGCCTTCGTCGGCGCTGCTGTCCACGGTGGGCGCCCTGCTGGGCATGATCCCGCAAGGCCTGGTGCTGCTGACCTCGTCGGTGCTCGCCATCGCCACGGTGCGTCTGGCCCGCCGCAAGGTGCTGGCGCAGCAGCTCTACTGCATCGAGACGCTCGCTCGCGTCGACGTGCTGTGCCTGGACAAGACGGGCACCATCACGTCGGGCCGCATGGAGGTCGAGGGCACCTACCCGCTGCCTGTTGAGGGTGTTGGCTTTGGCGTGGACTCGGAGGAGGCGGCTGTTCCCGTCGATACCACAGTGCTCGATTTTGCGCTGGCTAACGTGGCGCGTGCGACTTCGGCCGATGCCAACGAGACCTGCCAGGCGCTGCTCAACTATTACGCCGATCGCCCGGTCGAGGTGTCTGAGCCGCTGTCGGTCATTCCGTTCTCGTCGTCTAAAAAATGGAGTGGCGCTTCTTTTGCGCAGGGCTCCTATGTGATGGGCGCCGCGCAGTTTGTGCTTTCGGAGCGTGTGTTTTCGCAGGTCGAGAACCGTGTCGCCGAGCTTGCCGATACCTGCCGCGTGCTCGTGGTGGCGCGCGTGGACGGCTTTACGCCCGATGGCGATATGGTGGGCGAGGCCGAGCCCGTGGGCTTTGTGACCATCCGCGACGAGATTCGTACCTCGGCGGCCGAGACCATCGGCTACTTTAACGAGCAGGGCGTGACCCTCAACGTGATCAGTGGCGACGACCCGCGTACGGTGTCGTCGATCGCTCGCGTGGTGGGCGTGCCGGGAGCGGACGCTTATGTGGACGCCACGACGCTCGATACGCCGGCAAAGCTCGATGCCGCAGTGGACCGCTACCATGTCTTTGGTCGTGTGACCCCGCAGCAGAAGCGCGAGCTCGTGCAGGCGCTCAAGCGCCGCGAGCACACCGTGGCCATGACGGGCGACGGCGTCAACGACGTGCTGGCGCTCAAGGAGGCCGACTGCTCCGTCGCCATGGCGGCCGGTTCCGATGCCGCGCGCAACGTGGCCGAGATCGTACTCGTCGACAACGACTTTGCCTCGATGCCCGCCGTGGTGGCCGAGGGCCGTCGTTCCATCAACAACCTGCAGCGTTCGGCCTCGCTGTTCCTGACCAAGACGCTGTTCTCGATGGGCCTGGCGGCGCTGTGCATCGCGCTGCCGCCGTACCCTTTCGAGCCCATCCAGATGACGCTCATCAACTTCTTCTGCATCGGCGCGCCGGGCTTTGTGTTGGGCCTTGAGCCCAACAACGCTCGCGTGAAGGGTGCGTTCTTGACCAACGTACTCAAGCGTGCACTGCCGGCGTCGATTGCGGTCATTTTGGCTGCGGCGCTCGATATCTTTGTGGCGCGCGCGTTTGGCTTTAGCCAGCTCACGCTGTCTACGATGTGCCTGCTTACGTCGTGCGCGGCGAGCGTCAGCCTGATCTGGCGCATCTCGCAGCCTCTCACGCCCTTACGTGTGGTGCTCTTTGTGTTTGTAGTCGCCGGCATCCTGGTGGGCGTTATCGGATTCCCGGAGCTGCTGTCTATTGCCAACCTGTCGATGGGCCAGATGGTTATCTTGGCTGTCATCGTGGTCTTTACCTGCTCGGTTTTCTTTAAGCTCGCCACGATGATGGATTCGCTCAAGCCGCGTCGTCGTCATGTCGCAACTGGTTTTGGCCGCGGTGTGCGCGTCCGCCTGGGTCGCGGTGGCGGCAAGGTGAGCTCGACGGGTTCGACGGCCGAGCGTTTTGCCAAGCGCGTCGCCGCCGACATGGCGCAGCGCCGCGAAGATCGCACCGCTCGCGAGGCCGAGGCCCGCGCACTCGAGGGCGTGGCCCAGGCTCAGCCCAAGAAAAAGAGGGGTACCGGAGCCAATCGCTCTCGCGTGACCAAGTCCGCCCAGGGCATCAAAGTCTCGATGCCAAGCAAAAAGAAGAAGTAGCTACGCGCCCTGCCGATGTTGAATTGGTGCCTTGTTCCTGTGGGGCCGTGGCGATGTTATGCTCTAACCTCGATTGTTTGAATTGCTTCGAAAAGAGGATGCCGTGATCTGCCCGCATTGCCTTAAGACTATCGAGGACGGCGCCTCGTTCTGCCCCTACTGCAACGCCTATGTGGGTCCGGGCGATGGCCCCGAGCACACCGAGTTCGTGTTCTGTGAGGGCTGCGGTGCCCGTCTTTCTCCGCATGATCGTACGTGCCCCAAATGCGGACGCCCCGCTCCGGGTATTCTCTCCGAGGACGCGGCCGCATCCGACCTGGCAGCGGGCCGCACGGCGGGCTTTCCGCGCCTAACGCAAGAGCAGATCGATACCGAGGTGCCGCATGCGCCGGCCTCTGCCGCTGCGGTGCTTTCGGACGCCGCTGACCCCAATGAGACCTGCGTGCTGCCGGCTTTCGATAAGGATTTCGGTATCCCCAAGGTCGATATTCCCACGCCCGTTTCCCTGCATGACGATGCTCAAAAACCCAAGCGCAAGGTGCACCCCGACGAGGACGCCTATCACAAGCATAAGCGTCATATTCCCAAGCCGCTCATTATCATCGCGGTCCTTGCCGTCGTGTGCGGTGGTGCCTATTGGTTCGTGACGACCGATCCCATGGGTGTTATGCCTGGCTTCTACGACCAGTTTGGCCAAGCTGCACAAACCACCTTCCCCACGCGTCAAAAGGGCGAGGCGACTGAGGACGATACCAAGCAGGGCGATTCTGCCGAGGTGGTTCAGGAAGAAACCGTGCTCACCGATGATCAGCTCTATACCAGGCTCGACGGTCTGTATCAGACCATCGTGTCCTACGCTGACGAGGACCAGATTGGCGAGGTCATCGATTCCTTTAACAACGGTTATCTCCGAACGCCGCTGTCCACCCGTCAGGAGCTGTCGCAGAGTGCCTACGCCCTGCGCGACCAGATCAAAAAGACGCAAGATGAGCTCAACAATCTTAAGTATCAGGACGATACGGTCTATGCGGACGACATCGCCCACTTAAAGCAGCTTGCCGAGTGGATGTATGAGCGCGTTGACGTGATCTGCCAGAGCTGGGATATCTCGCTGGCCATTCCCGATGGCGAGTCGATGAGTTCCCACCAAAGCGAGATCCTGGCGCCCATCGCGCAGGGTGGCAACAGCGCGCTGAACCAGTACGACGCCAATGTGGGTTCCTGGAAGCCGCAGCAGCGTTCCTAAAATTAGTTCGCCATAGTCGGCATAACCTACGTGCGCAATTGATGTAAGCCCGTGCTTATTGCTACAATTCGTACAAATATGCTTTAAACGCACGAGGAAGGAACCACATGTTTGGTTTTAAGAAAGAGCTCTACACGCCCGAGTATCAGCTTGTCGGCGACGAGTGCGCCGTAATCGAGACGTCGAAGGGTACCATCAAGGTCAAGTTTGACGGCGAGGGCGCTCCCATTCATGTCGCTAACTTCTGCGAGCTTTCCACGATGAGCTTCTATGATGGCCTTAAGTTCCATCGCTATGTGCCCGGTTTTGTTATCCAGGGCGGCGACCCCAATACCCGCGACATGTCCGGCGCCGACGTCGCCGCCGGTCTTGAGGGCCCCGACGGCATGCCCGGCACCGGTGGTCCCGGCTACTGCATCAAGGGCGAGTTTGCCACCAATCCGCGCAACAGCCATGTCGATGGCGCCCTTGCCATGGCACGCTCCATGGATCCCGATTCCGCGGGTTCGCAGTTCTACTTCTGCCTGGGTGCCCAGCATAACCTCGATTCTGGTTACACCGTCTTTGGTACCACGGTCGAGGGTCTCGATGTGATTTCGCAGCTGCGTGCCGGCGACGAGATCGTCCATGTCGAGATCGTTCACGAGTAAAGGGGACTTCCTTGAATAGCCAGCTGATCCAACAGGGCCGCGCCGCTTACCGCGCGGGTGATTTTTCTGCTGCAGCCCAGATGCTTGGGGCGGCAAAGACTCCCGATGAGATTATGGGCGAGGCCGATCACCTTCGTGGCAACGCCTTGATGCACCTGGGCATGTATGCCGAGGCCGCCGAGGCCTATGCCGCCGCCCTCAACGACGGCACCTACGGCAAGCGCGGCGCGCTGCTCACCAACCGCGGCAAGGCGCTCGCCGCCGTGGGCGACTACACGACGGCCGCCCAGGCGTTCTCAGCTGCTACGCAGGATGCTTCCTATGCCACGCCGTTCAAGGCCTATCTGGGCCTGGGCAATGCGCTGTTCCAGTCGGGCGACTATGCCAACGCGGGAACCGCCTTCCGTCAGGCTGCCATCGACGGCGCCAATCCGGCTCCTGCCGCCGCGCTCGGCGAGCTCGGTCGTTGCTTCATTAAGCTCGGCCGTCCGGCGGATGCCGTGGAGACTTACCGCACGGCTATCGACTTTGCCGGCCCCCGCGACGACACGCGTGCGCTCAACGCCGGCATGGGTCAGGCGCTTTCTGCCGCCGGCCGTCCCTCCGACGCACTCGACGCCTTTAATGCCGCTACTGCCGATGGCATCTACCAGCTCACCTCCGAGCAGGCCGATGAGCTTGCCCGCGTGCAGGATTCGCTTGCCGCGCTGTCTGCCCAGACGGCTATGGCCACGGCTCCGGCGCCCGCGATGGACGCTCCTGCCGTCGATCCGCTCGATCCTACGGGCGCGACCGGTCAGTTTATGCCCGATCCCTCGGACACCGGCTTCTTTACGCTGTCCGAGTCCGAGATGGTCCAGCAGGACCGTCAGGATCGTAAGCAGGCCAAGGTCCGTCGTCGCCATCGCCACACGGGTCTCAAAGTCTTCATCGTGCTGCTTCTGCTCATTTTGATTGCCGCGGGCGGTCTGGGCTTTGCCTACACGCGAGGCTTTGGCTTCCCGTCTCAGGAATCTGTCGTTGCCGATCTGTTCCAGGCTGCCGGCGACGGTGACACCGCAAAGGCCGAGTCTTGCCTGGCCTCGAGCCTGTCCGAGGACGCCAAGTCGATGATCATCTCCTCGATTCCGCAGGGTGCCACCGTGTCCGTCGAGGGCATGGATCAGTCCATGACCGAGACGACCGCCAAGGTGAAGGCATCGCTGTCCAAGGGCGGCGAGCAGGAGTACACCGTCAAATTCGTGCGCTCCGACAACCATATCGGCTGGGCCGTTTCTTCGCTCGATATGGATTTCTCGGCTGCTGACAACCAGTAGTGACCTTATGGGATTTAGCTTTGCCCGGCGCTTCACCGCAAGTGAGGTGCCGGGCTTGCGCTAGTATGATGGGCTAGTAGTTTTCCAGCAATCATCCAACACATCAGGAGTTGCGTTGTTTTCTTTGATGGATATGTTCTTCGGTAGCTATGCGGGCGATCTTGCCATCGACCTCGGCACCGCAAATACGCTTGTCTCCGTGCGCGGCAAGGGCATCGTCATTCGTGAGCCCTCTGTTGTCGCCATCGACAAGAACGACGAGCGCATCTTGGCGGTCGGTATCGAGGCAAAGCGCATGCTCGGCCGTACGCCCGGCAACATCGTGGCCGTTCGTCCCCTGAAGGACGGCGTCATCGCCGACTTCGATGTTACCGAGGCCATGCTTCGCTACTTTATCGATAAGGCGTCCGAGAAGCGCTATCCGTGGACTCCGCGTCCGCGTGTTGTCGTCTGCGTTCCCTCCGGTGTCACGTCGGTTGAGAAGCGCGCTGTCTTTGAGGCCACGATCCAGGCCGGTGCCCGCCAGGCCTATTTGATCGAAGAGCCTATGGCAGCCGCTATCGGCGCCGACCTACCCGTCGAGGAACCCACCGGCTCCATGGTCATCGACATCGGCGGCGGTACCACCGAGGTCGCCGTTATCGCTATGGGCGGCATCGTCGTCTCGCAGTCCATTCGTATTGCCGGCGACGAGTTCGATCAGGCCATCCTCACGCACGTTCGTGATGCCTACAACCTGGCCATCGGCGAGCGTACGGCAGAGGACATCAAGATCAAGGTCGGTTCCGCCGTGCCGCTCAAGGACGAGCTCGACGTTGAGGTCAACGGCCGCGACGTGATCACCGGTCTGCCCAAGACCGTGCGCATCGAGAGCGAGGAGATTCGTCGCGCGCTCAACAAGCCGCTCGACGAGATGGCCAAGGCCGTCAAGGACGCACTCGACGCTACGCCTCCCGATCTTGCCTCGGACCTTATGTACTACGGCATTTTGCTGACCGGTGGCGGCGCGCTGCTGCGCGGTCTCGACGTGCGCCTGCGCGATGAGACCGGTGTTTCGGTCAACGTTAGCCCCACGGCGCTCGATAACGTCGTTAACGGCTGTGCCCGCGTGCTCGAGGCCAATGCGTTTGATGGCGGCTTCGTCCAGACCAATGCTTAATTTCCAAAAGGTGGATTCCATTTGGCACGATCTTCGGGTTTCTCCACAAATCTGAATACCAAGCGACAATCAACGGGTATGCGCCCGTTGATTGTTTTCAGCCTGATTTCGGTGTTGCTGCTCACGTTTTACATCCGCGAGGGCGAGGCAGGACCGATTCATGCCGTGCGCTCGGGCGTGACGACGATTACCTCGCCGGTGCGCTTTGTGGGCTCGGCTGTGGCGGCTCCCTTCAATGCGATCGGTAACGTGTTCTCTAACCTTACGGCGTCGCAGGACACGCTTGACGAGCTTAAGAAGCAAAACGAGGAACTGACCTCTAAGGTTGCCGAGCTCTCCGAGGCTCAAAAGACCGCCGAGCGTCTGGAGGGGCTGGTCGGCCTGCAGTCGACCTATAACCTCAAATCGACCGCTGCTCGTATCGTTGGTGCCTCCGGCGATGCCTGGACCTCGACCGTTACCATCGACAAGGGCTCTGCCGACGGCCTTACCATCAACATGCCCGTGACGAGTTCTGCCGGTGTTATCGGCCAGATTATCGAGGTATCGGCCAAGACCTCTACCGTGCGCCTGATTGGCGACGAGAACTCCGGCGTATCCGCCATGGTGCAGGACACGCGCGCCCAGGGTATGCTGCAGGGTCAGGCTGACGGCACGCTGCGTCTTGAGTACGTGAGCGTCGACTCCGATGTTAAGGTTGGCGACATCATCGTGACCTCGGGCATTGGCGGTGTGTTCCCCAAGGGCCTTCCGCTCGGCACCGTCTCGTCGGTTGAAAAATCCGCAAACGACGTGTACTACACCATTGTGGTGCGCGCCCAGACGACGGCCGAGAACAACGAGGAAGTGCTGGTCATCACCTCGCTGACCGACGAACAGTCGGCCTCGGATGAGGACGTGAGCACGGCCAACAGCACGCCGCAGGGAACGTCGCGCGATGCTGCGACCAAGACGAAGGACGAGAGCTCGGATGACAGTTCCGACACGTCCGAGACGACCGATTCTGGCTCGAGCGAATAGGGGGCATGTCCATGGATCTACACGAGCAGGGGATGAGCTCCCGCACGTTTGTAATCGCCGCCATCGTGTGTGTGCTGTTGCAGGCAGGCCTGGCACCGCAGATCTCCATTGCGGGAGGTCGCGTCAACTTCATGATTATTCTGGTGTGCCTAAGCGTGTTCTCGGGCGACCCGACCCGTGCCGTCGTCTGCGGTTTTTGCAGCGGCTTGTTTTATGACCTGTCCGCTGCCGTTCCGGTGGGCGTTATGTCGCTTCTGCTGACCGTGGGTTCTTTTGCCCTGGTGCACAGCGCCGTCGGTCAGACGGGCGGTACCCCGAGTGCGCGCGGCGTCACCGTGGGCGCCTTTGCGCTCGTCATTAATGTGATCTACAGCATCATCTTGCTGTTTATGGGTTTGGAGACGAGCTTTGTCGTGGCGATCTTCGGCCATGCGCTGCCGTCCTCGATCCTGACGGGTCTGGTTGCCATTCCGTTTTTGATGTCCGGCGTCGTGCCGCAGTCCGGCTATGGATTCTCCGCACGTGGCGGACGCCAGACGGGTATGCGCTTTAAGCCCAAGACCCGCAAGCTCAAATAGGGGAGGCCCGTAGATGTCTTCCCAGATGACGGTTATTATCGCCGGTATCGTGCTGGTTGTGGCCATCGTGGTCGCGCTGGTCATCTTGCGTCGTGGCGATTCCCGTTTTACCTACGATACACAGCATGGAACGGCCCCGCGCGCCACCGAGGGCGAGGGCAATACCGCGGCGACCGCCTTTAAGGGCCGCTTCTCCATCCTCACCACGGGTGTGGGCGCGATGTTCGCGGCGCTTGCCGTCAAGCTGTGGGGCATGCAGATGGTCTCGTCGGACTATTACGAAAAGCAGGCTAATAGCAATCAGACGCGCACCGTTACCACACCCGCTGTGCGCGGCCGCATCCTCGACCGCAATGGCGTGGCACTTGTCCAGAACCGTCCCTCACTTGCTGTCGTGGCCTACCGCGACCTTGCCGAGGATGAGGTTCTGGTTCGCCATCTTGCCAACGTGCTTGGAATGCCTTATGTGGCGGTCCTTCGCAATATTCAGGACAATACAGAGGGCGCTCAGAGCCTGCATACCATCGCGACGGACGTCCGTCGCTCCACGGTTGCCTATATCAAGGAACACGCCGGCGAGTTCCCGGGCGTCAAGATTGCCGAGCGTACCGAGCGCCAGTACCCGTACGGCGAGACGGCCTGTCACATTTTGGGCTATACCGGCACCATTACCTCCGAGCAGCTCGAGGCCCAGAATAAGAAAACCTCTGGCGATGATGATGCTTCTGCTGGCAAGATTACGTACCAGTCGGGCGATATCGTGGGCCAGGCGGGCGTTGAGAGCTACTACGAAAACCTGCTGCAGGGTATTCGTGGCGAGCAGACCGTCAAGGTCGATGCCTCGGGCAATGTGACCGGTCAGGCCGGCGCCGTGCCCGCGAAGGCCGGCTCCGACATTAAGCTCACGCTCGACCTTAAGATCCAACAGGCCTGTGAGACGGCACTGGCGAGCGCTATCGAGCTTGCCAAGACCACTGGCTACAGCAATGCCGGCAACGGCGCTGTGGTGTGTCTCGATCCCAACAATGGCGAGATCCTGGGCATGGCGAGCGAGCCCAAGTTCGATCCGTCCGTCTTTATCGGCGGCGTCTCAAATGACGTGTGGACCGAGCTCAATGATGACAAGGGTTCGCACCCGCTGCTCAACCGCGCTATTAGCGGACAGTACATGTCGGCTTCGACCATCAAGCCGCTCTCGGCACTGGCCGGTCTTGAGTTTGGAACCTACACGTCGGGGCAGACGACCAACTGCACGGGCTATTGGACGGGTCTGGGCAAGTCGTGGGGCAAGTACTGCTGGCTGCATTCCGGCCACGGCACCATGACGCTGCAGTCGGGTATCGCCAACTCGTGCGACCCCGTCTTCTACGACATGGGCAAGGCGTTCTTTTATGACGAGAAACATTCCGAGGGGCTGCAGGAGGTCTTTCGTCGCTGGGGCCTAGGCAAGACCTGCGGTATCGATCTGCCGAGTGAGGGCGCGGGCCGTATTCCCGATGCCGAGTGGAAAGAGTCGTACTTCACCGACGCATCTGCCGAGGACCGCAAGTGGAATGCCGGTGATATGACGAACATTGCCATCGGCCAGGGCGACATCCTGGTGACGCCCCTGCAGATGGCGTGCGCCTATATGGGTCTTGCCAACGGCGGTAAACAGTACGTGCCTCACGTGTTTTTATCTGCCGTGTCGCGCGATGGCGACGGCGATGCCTATAAGTACAACGGCAAGGGCAAGAAGAAGCGCCTGGAGGCCAAGATCAACAGCAATTCGGATTTGGCTCTTGTTCGCAACGGCATGCACGACGTGATATACACGGCATCGACGTCCCTGGCGGCGCACTTTGGTACCCTGACGCCGCAGGTATACGGCAAGTCGGGCACGGGCGAGAAAAGCGGCGAGGACGAATACGCTTGGTTCTGCGCCTATGCACCGGCCGATGACCCCAAGTATGTCATCGCTACCGTCCTGGAGCAGGGCGGCGGTGGCTCAGATACCGCGATGCATGTCGTGCGCGACGTGCTCGGCGTGATTTATGACGAGCCCGATACCTCTTCGGCCTCGGGCGATTCTTCGGTTCGATAGGAGGTTGCGATGGATTTTTCTCCGGCGGATCTGTTCCGTTCAACCAAGACCGGCTCTCGCAGCAGCCTGGACCGTGTCAACAAGCAACTTTCGGCCTCGCGCGGCACGTTTCGCCAAAAGGTGCATATCGGTGTGCTCGTGGCTACTGTGGCCCTCGTCGCCTACGGTGCCATCATTATCTGGTCGGCTTCGCAGTTTAAGGCCGACGCTTCGTTCTCACGCCATCTGCTGGGAATTGGAATCGGTACGGTGCTGGCGGTGCTGGTCTGGCGTACCGACCTGCGCGGTATTTCCAATTTCTCGACGGCGTTGCTCGTCATCGACCTGATCGTGATCCTCTCGCCCAAGATTCCAGGTCTGTCCTATACGGGCGGTCTGGGCATGACGGGCTGGATCAAGATTCCCGGTATCGGCTTGACATTCCAGCCGGTTGAGCTTGCCAAGCTCATCACCATCTTCTTTATTGCTACGCTTGGCTCGCAGTATAACGGTCGCATCGATACCGTTCGCGACTACGTCAAGCTCTGCGGCATGCTGTCCATTCCGTTTTTGGCCGTCGTTGCCATGGGCGACCTGGGCTCGGGCCTGGTCGTGCTTGTTTCGGGCGCCATCGTCATCTGTATGAGCGGTGCACGCCGCGAATGGGTGCTGTCGACCCTGGCCCTGCTCGTGGGCCTGGTGGCCCTCGTTCTGGCGCTTGATTCGGTCTTTGATTCGTTGCTCGGCCACGATGTGCTCATCAAGCAGTACCAGATGAACCGTCTGACGGTCTTTATCGACCCCGATAATGCCGATTCGGACGATGCCTACAACCTGCAGCAGTCGCTAATCGCCGTTGGCTCGGGCGGCTTCTTTGGTAAGGGTTTGGGCCATGCGACGCAGTCGGCCGGCGGCTTTCTGCCTGAGTTCCACACCGACTTCGTCTTCGCCTTCCTGTCCGAGACCTTTGGCTTTTGCGGTTCCTTTTTGCTCCTGTGCCTCTACGTGCTGTTGATCTTTTCGACGATTCGCGTCGCCTTTAAGTGCGAGTCCCTGTTTTTGCGTCTTTCGTGTGTTGGCATCGTTGGCATGTGGGCGTTCCAGACCTTCGAAAACATCGGCATGTGCATCGGCATGATGCCGATTACCGGTATTCCGCTACCGTTTATTAGCTTCGGTTCGTCTTCGATGATGATTCAGCTGCTGACGGTGGGTATCGTACAATCCATATGGCGGCATCGTTCGGGCGCCGCGTAACCGCTGGAGGGGTTTGCTATGAAAATTCCCGTAGATAAGCTGACCCGCGCTTTTAAGATGGGCGCGTCCGTTAAGAAGGATTCCGATACGCCGGTGCGCGTCTCGGTCTATCTGGATTCGTCCGCCTCGCGCTTTCTGGCCGAGACGGTGCGTGATGCCTTTGTGCCGCAGACGACCTCGGGCATTGTGCGCGTCGAGCGTCTGGGGGAGGAGCGAATTGCTCCAAAGACCGATACCGATGTGGTGCTGGTGCTCTCGTGTGGTTCCGACCGCTTGGAGAGTGCCGTGCAGGAGCTCGTGATCGCCGGCGCGCCCGTGTGCGTGCTTGCCGAGTCTGCTGTGGAGGTGCCGTTTATCGAGGAGTCCACGCCCATGCTTGGCGTGGTAGCGGCAACCGATAAGACGTATCTGCTCGAGACGCTTGCCCGCTGGATTCTCGATCGCACGGACAAGGAAACGGCTTTTGCGGCGAACTTTGCCTTCATGCGCATCGCGGCGGCCAACCGCATCATCACCTCGTGTGCGCTCACCAATATGGCGACCGGGGCTTTGGTGTTTTTGCCGGGCGCCGATTATCCCGTTATGGCGCTGGCGCAGGTGGGCATGCTCTTTGAGCTCGCTGCCGTCTTTGGACGCGGCATTAAGCCCGAGCGCGGCTACGAGGTCGCCGGCGTGCTTGCCGGCGGTCTTGTGATCCGCGCGGTCACCCGCGCGCTCGTCAAGCAGACGCCGCATATTGGGTTTGCCGTCAAGGCGCTCACTGCTGCCGCGGGCACCTATGGCATGGGCCGTGCGCTCGTTTCGCTCTACGAGCGCGATGTCGACTACAGCCGTGCCAACGAGGTGGTCACTGCCACGTTCTCCCGCGTTCGCGATCTGGTGACCACGGTCGCGGGCGCTACCCGTCCTATGGCGTCCTATCAGGACGCATCAGATCTCGCTGCTTAGGGGTTTTCCGTTGCGCGTTGCATACCAAGACTGTTTTCATTTAATTGAGCCGTTGCTCGCCAAGGTCGAGAAGCCGAGTCGCTATATCGATCACGAGTGGGGCACGCTTTCCAAGGCCGATGCCGACTACCGTTGCTGCCTGATCTACCCGGATGTGTACGAGGTTGGTCTGCCCAACCAGGGCATCGCCATCCTCTACAACATCCTTAACCAGGCCGAGGGCATCTCCTGTGAGCGCGGCTATGTGCCGTGGCCCGATATGGGTGACGCCATGCGCGAGGCGGGTATTCCGCTGTTGTCGCTCGAGGGTGCAGCGCCGGTCGCTTCGTTTGATATCGTCGGTCTGCATGTGCCGCATGAGATGGCGGTGACGAACTTCCTCGAGGCTCTCGACCTCGCTGGCATTCCGCTGTTGGCGGCCGACCGCACCGAGGACGACCCCATTATCATCGCCGGTGGTCCTTCGGTGTACAACCCCGAGCCGTACGCGGCCTTCTTCGATGCCATCCTCATCGGCGAGGGCGAGGAATCGCTGCTCGAGACCTGCCAGCTGCATCGCCGCCTGCGCGACGAAGGAGTCCCGCGCGAGCAGATTGTTGAGCAGCTTGCATCCATTGCCGGCAACTACGTGCCGTCGCTCTATGAGGTTCGTCACGACGAGCCCTGCTCGCCGCATGGCTACACCGTGCCGCGTGAGGGCAAGGATGCGCCGACCGTGGTCTACAAGCGCGTCGTCGAGGATTTCGGCGCCACGAATCCGCTGTCGCAGTCGTGCGTGCCCTATGCGCAGCTGGTTCACGACCGCCTGTCTATCGAGATCCTGCGCGGCTGCGCCCGCGGCTGTCGTTTTTGTCAGGCCGGCATGACGTATCGCCCGGTGCGCGAGCGCTCGGCCGACCAGATCGTCTCGTCGGTGATTCAGGGTCTGGAAAAGACCGGCTATGACGAGGTGTCGCTGACCTCGCTCTCCACGACCGACCACTCCTGCATTCGCGACGTGCTCGGCAGGCTCAACCGCCGCCTGGAGGATACGGGTATTCGCGTGTCTATTCCGTCGCAGCGCCTGGATTCGTTTGGCGTGGATATGGCCGAGTCGGTCGCCGGCGAAAAGAAGGGCGGCCTGACGTTCGCGCCCGAGGCCGGCAGCCAGCGCATGCGCGACATCATTAACAAGAACGTGACCGAGGAGGACCTGGACCGTGCGGCCAAGGCAGCCTTCGAGGCCGGCTGGAACCGCATGAAGCTCTACTTTATGATGGGCCTTCCCGGCGAGCGCGACGAGGACATCGTGGCCATCGCCAATCTGGCCGATCACGTGCTGGAGCTCGGTCGTTCCGTGGTGCCCAAGGCTCGTCGCGGCTCGATCTCGGTGTCCATCTCGGTTTCGGTCTTTATTCCCAAGGCTGCCACGCCGTTCCAGTGGTGCCCGCAGCTCGACTACGACGACGTCAAGCGCCGCCAGAAGCTGCTTGTCACGAGCGTTCGCAACCGTGCCGTCCGCGTGCATTACCACGATGCCGAGACCTCGCTCATCGAGGCCGCGCTGTCCCGCGCCGGTCGTGACATGACGCCCGTCATCATCGATGCTTGGCGCGCGGGCTCTCGCTTTGACGCTTGGGTAGAGCATTTCTCGCTCGATAACTGGAAGGAGGCTGCTGCCAAAAACGGCATCGACCTCAATGAGCTCGTGCACCTGCCCTACGAGTTGGACTGGCGCCTACCGTGGGAGCATGTGAGCCCCGGCTGCACGCGCGGCTTCCTCGAGCGCGAGTACCGTCGCTCGCTCGAGGGCGTCACGACTCCCGACTGCACCCGCACGTCGTGCACCGGCTGCGGAATCTGCCCCACGCTCCACGCCAAGAATGTATTGATGGGTGATCGCGCATGAGTGAGCGCCTGACCGACAACCCCACGCTCTTTAGACTTCGTGTTCGCTATGGCAAGCGCGATCGCCTTAAGTACCTGGGCCATCTCGAAGTAATCCATACCATTGAGCGCATCGTGCGCCGTGCGGGACTTCCCTATGCCGTCACGCAGGGCTTCTCTCCGCACATGCGAGTGGGCTTCTCTTCGGCGCTACCGGTGGGTACGTCGTCGATCTGCGAGTGGTATGACCTGTTTATGACCGAGTTCGTGGCGCTCGACGAGGCGTTTGGGCGCCTGGCTGCGGCGTCTCCGGCCGATCTGGCGCCCATCGAGGCGGCGTATATCGACGTGCGCACGCCGGCGTTGACGGCGCAACTCACGCGTCTGTCGTATCGCATCGACCTGCACTTGGATCCCGAGGCGCCCGTAAGCGCCGACGAGGTGCGTCGTGCGATCGACACGCTGCGCGCGGACCATGGCATCGACTACGCGCGCGGCAAAAAGAGCAAGCGCTTGGATTTGGATCACACGCTCGTGGGCTATGAGCTCACGGCGGGGGAGCGCCCGGACCATTTGGTGCTCATGCTCGACACCCATGCCGACAACGAGGGCTCCATGCGTCCGGAAATTTTGCTTTCTGCTGCTGATGTTTTGTTGCAGGGCTTGACCCCGGGCGTGGATGCACCTATTGTTTCCACCGGTATGCAAGACCTCGTGACCATCTGCTCCTACGATGTCGAGCGTCAGAATCAAGCATGCGAGGACGACGAGGGCCGACTCGTCAGCCCCATACCTGTGCGAACTTGTGGATTTGCTCCACATACTCGTTGACGGGGGTATTTTCGCCTGCTACTATATTCGACTGTTGCACTAACTGATGCATGAAGGGCAAGTAAACATGTACGCAATCGTTAACACGGGCGGCAAGCAGTACAAGGTCGCCACCGACGATGTCATCACCGTCGAGAAGATCGAGGGCAATGAGGGCGACAAGGTCACCCTGCCGGTCATCTTCCTCAACGATGGTAAGAAGATCGTCACCGATCCCGACAAGCTGGCCAAGGCCAAGGTTACCGCTCAGATCGTTGAGCAGTTCAAGGGCGAGAAGCAGCTGGTCTTCAAGTTCCACAAGCGCAAGCGCTATCGTCGTCTGAAGGGTCACCGTCAGCAGCTCACCAAGCTGAAGATCGTGAAGGTCCAGGCTACGTCCCGCGCCAAGAAGGCTGTCAAGGCAGAGGCCGAGGCTGTTGCCGAGGCTCCCGTCGCCGAGTAGATTACACTCGTAACGAAAGAGTAGGTATACACAATGGCACACAAAAAAGGACTCGGTTCCTCCCGTAATGGCCGTGACTCCCGCGGTCAGCGCCTTGGCACGAAGCGCTATGCCGGCCAGACGGTAACCACGGGCACGATTCTCGTCCGTCAGCACGGCACTCACATCCACCCGGGTGAGAACGTTGGCCGTGGCAAGGACGACACGCTGTTCGCGCTGGTCGACGGTACCGTTGAGTTCCACAAGGGTATCAAGCACAGGGTCAGCGTACGCCCGCTCGCGAACGCGTAATTCACCCTTCATAGAGCACATATGTGGGAGGCACTTGAGTTTTAGGATTCAAGGGTCTCCCTCTTTTTGTAGGAGGCGATTCTGTTGTCACAGTTCACCGATATCAGCCGCATTAACGTGTGCGGCGGCGACGGCGGAGCCGGATGCATGTCGTTTAGGCGCGAGGCATTTGTCCCCAAGGGCGGCCCCGATGGCGGCGACGGCGGTCGTGGCGGCAATGTCGTCATCCAGGCCGATGCTCAGCTGTCTTCGTTGATCGATTACCGCTTTAAGCATCACTTCCGCGCCGAACGCGGCACGCACGGGCAGGGTGCCCGTCGTAACGGTAAGAGCGGCGAGGACCTTATTCTTAAGGTTCCCATGGGTACCGTGGTGCGCGAGCTCGACCCCGAGACGCAGACCCCGATGTTCGAGATTGCCGATCTGGTGCATGATGGCGAGCGCGTTGTCGTGGCGCCCGGCGGTGCCGGTGGCCTGGGCAACACGCACTTTGTGACGTCGGTGCGCCGCGCGCCCGCGTTCGCTCAGCTGGGCGAACCGGCCGAGGAGCATTGGATTGAGCTTGAGATGAAGCTTATGGCCGATGCTGCGCTCGTGGGCTTTCCCTCGGTGGGTAAGTCTTCGCTCATCGCGCGCATGAGTGCCGCCCGTCCCAAGATCGCCGACTATCCGTTTACCACGCTCGTGCCGAACCTCGGCATGGTGCGTGCCGGTGAGTATTCTTACGTCGTTGCCGACGTTCCTGGTTTGATCGAGGGCGCGAGCGAGGGCAAGGGCCTGGGCCACCAGTTCCTGCGCCACATCGAGCGTACGGCGCTGATCATGCATGTCGTCGACATGACGGGCGGGTTTGAGGATCGCGACCCGGTTGAGGATTACCGTATCATCAACCGTGAGCTCGAGCAGTATGGCGCCGAGCTTTCGGAGCGTCCGCAGATCGTCGTCGCCAACAAGTGCGATGCGCCGGGCACGGCCGACAAGATTGCCGACCTCAAGCGTGCGGCACTCGACGACGGCCATATGTTCTTTGCCGTGTCCGCCGTGACGGGTGCCGGTCTCAATACGCTGATGCTTGCCGTAGGCGAGCAGGTGGCTAAGCTTCGCGCCGAGCTGGCGGTCTCTGATGAGCCGGTCGATCTGCGCGACGAGGAGTGGGAGCGCCGCCGTCTGCAGCGCGAGAAGCGGTTCCGCATTGTCCAGGAAGAGCCCGGTGCCTTCCGCGTGGTCGGTCGTGCCATCGAGCGCATGGTCATCCAGACCGACTGGGAAAACGAGGAAGCCGTCATCTACCTGCAGCATAAGTTTGCGCGTATGGGTGTTGACGACGCGCTCGAGAAGGCCGGTTGCCGTGCGGGCGACGAGGTCCGCATTTGCCAGCGCGCCTTTGACTTTGAGGGCGCTGAGGACTTCTCGGAGTACGAGGAGCTCGAGGACGCTGGCGAGGACGTTGCCGTTGAGGCCATTGACGTGGCCGATGCTGCGGATGAGGGCGTCGAGGCTATCGATGCGGCGGATGCCGCGGACGATGCCGAGACCTCGGAGGGCGAGTAAGCCATGTCGCTGCGCGGTGGAATCGGTTTGCCCGAGCTTCCCATAAAAGAGGGCAAGGAGTTTCGGCTTGGCATTATGGGCGGCACATTCGACCCGATTCATTACGGGCACCTGGTGACTGCCGAGCAGGCGCGCGAGTCGCTCGACTTGGACGCTGTGCTCTTTATGCCGGCGGGCTCTCCCGCCTTTAAGCTTGACAAGCCGGTGACGCCTGCCGAGGACCGTTATGCCATGACGGTCCTCGCCACCGCCGCGAACCCGGCCTTTTTGGCGAGCCGGTTCGAGATTGACCGTCCGGGCGTAACCTATACGGCCGATACGCTTCATGCCCTTCGCGATTTTTACCCGCCGCAGGTAAAGCTCTACTTTATTACGGGCGCCGATGCGATTATCGATATTGTGACCTGGCATGATGCCGAACGAATCGCTGAGCTTGCTACCTTTATTGCGGCGACGCGACCGGGCTTTGATATCGATACGGCGCGTGCCCGAATCAAAGAGTCGGGGCTGCCGTTCGACGTGCGCTATATTCAGATTCCGGCGCTGGCGATCAGCTCGACGAACATTCGTAAGCGAGTTGCCCGCGGCATGAGCGTGCGCTATCTTACGAGCGAGTCCGTGCTCGGCTACATTCGCAAGCGCAGGCTATATGCCGATTTGGGCCAAGAAGATTTTGAGTGATGGGGGCTACGTTGTCGGTAGAGGATCAGTTTGAGGGCGATGAGCGCGCGCTGCTCAAGCGCATTCAAGAGCTGCTCGATGTTCGCATGAAAGATAAGCGCAAGCGCTATGTGCATTCGCTGGGTGTTGCCGAGACCGCACTTCATCTGGCCGAGGTCTACGGCGTTGACCGCTTTGATGCGGCTGCCGCCGGCTTAATTCACGATTGGGACAAGGTTCTTTCCGATGACGAGCTCGTGGCCCGCGCGCTTCACTATGGCATCAAGGTTGCCGGCTCTCCTTCCGCCGCGACGCCGCTTTTGCATGGCCCTGTTGCCGCCTATGAGCTTCCGCAGCTTTTCCCCGAGCTGTCGCCGGCTGTTTTCCAGGCTGTCGACCGTCACACCGTGGGTGCCTGCGACATGACGCCGCTCGATATGGTGGTCTTTGTGGCCGATGCCATCGAACCCAACCGCCATGGTGATTATGCCCACGCGCTGCGCAAGATGGTGGGGGAGTCGACGCTTGACGAGTTGTTCTTCTCCTGTTTTGCGCAGGGTCTGGTCTATGTGATCCAGTCCGGGCGCTATCTTTATCCCACGGCTATTACGATTTACAACCATTACGCCCAGCTGCGCTAGCTCGGGTGTGTCTAGAAAGAGGTATTCCATGGCCGACGAGACCATGACTGACGAGCAGATTCTTGAAGGTGTGGAGCACAAGAGTTTCGTTGCCACGTCCGACCGCACCGCCGCCTCGCTGTCCGCGAGCGGTGTCGCCGCCGAGGATGTCGCCCGCGCCGCCGCGCAGGCCGCCTACGACAAGAAGGGCGAGGACGTGCAGGTGCTCGACCTGACCGAGCTTTCCGACGTGTGCGACTACTTTGTGCTTGCCACCGGTACCAACAACCGCCAGGTCGATTCGATCGTCGACGAGATCGAGGAGAAGGTCGCCGAGGCTTGCGGCGAGCATCCGTTCTCCATCGAGGGCCGCGAGCAGAAGACCTGGATGCTCATGGACTACGGCTCGGTTGTCGTCCACGTCTTCACTCCCGAAGCCCGCGACTTCTACCGCCTAGAAAAGCTCTGGGGTGACGCCCCCCAGCTCCCCCTCAATCTCCTCTAGTAGCTCATTTGATACGGGGCTTTTTAGCTAGCTTCGCGCATTTCGCCGGGCAGTTGCGGTTTTCCGCACCTGCCCGGCTTTCTTTTTTGCCTAAAGGCGGTTAATCGTTGAAGCGGGATTGGCGGCCGAAGGATAGGGCGGTGTCGCCGAATTTGTCTCGGACGGCGTCGATGGCGACGGAGAGGTCGCGTCGGTCGCTGGATTGGGCCCCGCGGCCATCGACTTCGCAGAACAGGTCGGTTTGGATACCGCCTTGGTGGTTGAAGTCGCTCATTCCGATACCTGCCAGACGCACGTGCATGCCTTCTTGCCAGATATTGTCGAGCAGCTCGAGCGCCACGGCAACAAAGATATTCTCGTCATCGGTGGGGTGTGGAAGTCGACGCTGTGCCGTACGCCCGCTGCCATACGAATACTTAAGCTTGAGCGTCACCGTGGCGCCCGTTAGTCCCTGACGGCGCAGACGGCGTCCCACTGACTCTCCCAACAGCGCAATCGCCGCTTCGATGTCCCCACGCTCAGTCAAATCTTTCGCAAAGGTGCGCTCATTGCTCACCGATTTAACCTCGCGTTCCTCGTCCAGACTCGTGACTTCGGAAACCTCGAGTCCCAGCGCACGCTGGCGCATGCGTTCGCCGTTGACGCCAAAAATAGAGGCCAAGGTGGATTCCGGTGCACGTGATAGCTCGCCGAGGGTGTAGATGCGCATGCGGCGCAGTCGCTCCTCGGCTGAGCGTCCGATGCCGCTCATGGCAGACACCGGCAGCGCGGCCAAAAAGCGCTGCTCGGTTCCGGGGCGCACGATGGTCAGCCCAAACGGCTTATCCCGCTCGCTTGCGATCTTTGCAACCGTCTTGTTGCAGCCCACGCCGATGGAGCACGTCACTCCCAGCGCTGCCACGCGGTCGCTTATACGCCGCGCAACCAGCAGTGGGTCTTCGGGCGCAAAGCGACCCGGTGTGATATCGATAAAGGCTTCGTCGATGGATACGCGCTCAACGCGCGGGGTCTCGTCGGCGAGAATCGCCATGACCTGCGCGCTCACCTCGCGGTAGCGATCAAAGTGCCCGTGCGTCCAAATGGCTTGCGGGCACAAGCGCCGCGCCTCGGCCGAGGCCATGGCAGAGTGCACGCCAAAGCGACGTGCCGCATACGAACACGTGGACACGACGCCACGCGAATCGGCGTCTCCGCCCACGATGAGCGGCTTTCCGCGCCATTCGGGATGATCGAGCATTTCCACGCTCGCAAAAAACGCATCGAGGTCCATCAGGCCCACTGCCGGACCCGTCCAGGGAGGCGGCGTGACGCCCATGGCATCCTCATAACCGTATGTATGTTCGCGTCTTTCCATGTCATGAGTATACCGCGCAGCTCATGTGGGGTGCGTGTATGTGCTTGCAAATCCCGAATTCTTGTCTAAGATATGGATTTGCCCTCGACTACACCGAAGAAGTTGGTCTCACGGACTTCACCTGCCCGCGTCGATGGCGTATTATGTTCAACTGTTTGTTTGTAGTTGCAGCCTAAAGCTGCTTGGTTGGAGGAGTTTCCTTTGGCAGTCAAGATTCGCCTTGCTCGTCACGGCGCTAAGAAGCGTCCGTACTACCGTGTCGTCGTCGCCGATTCCCGCGCCCCGCGTGACGGTCGTATCATCGAGGAGGTTGGCCGCTACAACCCGATGACCGCCCCCAAGACCATCAACCTCGACCTCGAGAAGATCGCCGACTGGCAGTCCAAGGGCGCTCAGCTCACCGACGCCGTCGCCGCTCTGGTCAAGGCCGCCAACGAGGGCGAGAAGACCGAGACCGTCGTCAAGAAGTCCAAGAAGCAGCTCGCCAAAGAGGCCGAGGCCGCTAAGGCTGCCGCTGAGGCCGCTGAGGGCGCCGAGGAGTAAATCGTGCCTGAGGTTGACGCTGCACAGCTCGAGGGTGAGGCAATGCTCTCAGATCGCATCGCCGATCTCGTCGAATATCTCGTTGTTCAGATCGTCGACGACCCGGATTCCGTGAGCCTTGAGGTCATCGATGGTGACGACGCCTCTACGATTGAGGTTTCGGTCGCCGAGGATGACGTCGCCAAGGTCATCGGCCGTCGTGGCCGTACCATCAAGGCCATTCGCACGCTCGCCCGTGCACTGGCCGCTCGCCTCGACACTGCTGTCGAGGTAGAGGTTCTGGGCTAGGACCTTGAGGTCCCAGTACAAAAACATCGCCCGTGTGGTCAAGCCGCACGGAAGGAAGGGGGAGGTCCTCGCGCAGCCGCTGCGGGGGCTTCCTTCTGTATTAGAGCCGGGTATGCGCGTCGCCCTGACGCCGCCGGCGCTCAAGCGCGACCGCTTTTGCACGGTCGTGTCCGTCACCGATACGGGCGATGGCGATCTGGTCTCGTTTGAGGGCATTGACGACTTGACGGCCGCCGAGGGCATCACGGGATGCTATGTGCTGGCAAATCGTGACGACTTTGAGCTCGATTCGCTCGACGCCGCCTATACCGACCTGATGGGTCGCGAGGTGGTCGACGAGCGCTTCGGTTCGCTCGGCACGATTGTCGAGATCATGTCGACGCCTGCCAACGATGTTTGGGTTGTCGAAGGCGATCGGTACGGCGAGGTACTGATTCCCGTGATCGAGCAGGTCGTGCTCGATCTTCCCGATGCAGGAACAATTTCCGTCCACGTGATGGATGGCTTGATCGATATGGACAAGTAGGGAGGACAACATGCTGATTGAGACCCTTTCGGTCTTTCCCGAGATGTTTGAGCCCGTTATGTCCACGTCGATCTTGGGCCGCGCCCGCAAGGCCGGCCTTTTTGATTTTAAGGCGTATAACCTGCGCGACTGGACGCACGACCGCCATCGTACCGTCGATGACGAGCCGTACGGCGGCGGGCAGGGCATGCTCATGAAGGTCGAGCCCATTGCCGAGGCAATCGAGGCAATCAGCTCCGAGGGCCCCAAGCCGACGGTGGTGTTCTTCACCCCGTGCGGCGAGCCCTTTACGCAGCATGTGGCCGAGCGTCTGCTCAAAAGCGAGCGCCTGCTGTTTGTGTGCAGCCGTTACGAAGGTGTCGACGAGCGTGCCTATGCGTATGCCGACGAGCGCCTGTCGATCGGCGATTACGTGCTCACGGGCGGCGAGCTTCCCGCTATGGTCGTTGCCGATGCCGTCGTACGCCTGATTCCCGGCGCCCTGGGCGACGAGATGAGCAACGTCGACGAGTCGTTCTCGACCGCCGAGGACGGAGGCCTGCTCGAGTATGCGCAGTACACCCGCCCCGCTGAGTTCAATGGCCAGGGTGTGCCTCCGGTGCTCGTGAGCGGCGACCATGCCAAGGTTGACGCCTGGCGCCGTAAGAATGCCATCGAGCGCACCTGCCGCTGGCGTCCCGACCTGATCGAGACGGCGCGGCTTACGCCCCAGGAGCGCGCATACGCGCAGGAGATTCTGGACGCTTCGTATTCGCAGAGCGAGGAGTGAGAATGGTTCCATCGCAGCATTCCGCGTTGAGGGGCGCTTTTGAGTGGGTCGCGGTCATCGCGATCGCGCTCGTGGCCACCTTCCTGATCCGCACCTTTGTGGTCGAGCCCTTTGTGGTACCCACCGGCTCCATGGAGGACACGATCGAGATTGGCGACCAGATCCTGGCACAAAAGGTGAGCCTCGAGCTCGGTCAGCCCGTCAAACAGGGTGATATCGTGGTGTTCCACAACCCCGATGTCACTTCCGAGCATGATGTTCTTGTCAAGCGTGTTATTGCCACGGCCGGCCAGACGGTCGACCTGCAGGACGGCAAGGTGGTCGTTGACGGCCAAGCGCTCGATGAGGACTATACGACGGGCATGAGCTGGCCGCTTTCGGTCCAAGCGCCTGGCGCCCAGGTGAGTTATCCCTACACCGTTCCCGACGGGTGCGTGTGGGTGATGGGCGACAACCGCGAAAACTCTGCCGACTCGCGCTACTTTGGTCCCGTCGATCGCTCTGATTTGATCGCTGTGGCGCTTGTGCGCTACTGGCCGCTCAACCGCATCGGCGCTATCGACTAAAAACCGCTATAGTACAGTACCTAACCGTGTAATCGTTTCGACGAGGGGATATTAGAGGCATGAACGCTTCATCGCTTTCCTTCCAAGACATCATCCTGCGCCTCCAGCAGTACTGGGGCGAGCAGGGCTGCGTCATTATGCAGCCCTATGACTCCGAGGTCGGTGCCGGTACCTTCCATACCGCGACCACGCTGCGCTCGCTCGGTCCCGCCGAATGGCGCACCTGCTATGCGCAGCCCTGCCGCCGTCCCGCCGACGGCCGCTACGGCGAGAACCCTAACCGCATGCAGCACTACTATCAGTTCCAGGTGCTCATTAAGCCCTCTCCGGTTAATGCTCAGGAGCTTTACCTGGGGTCTCTTGCTGCCATTGGCCTGGACCCCAACGACCATGACGTCCGTTTTGTCGAGGACGACTGGGAGAGCCCGACGCTGGGCGCCTGGGGCCTTGGCTGGGAGGTCTGGCTCAACGGCATGGAGGTCACGCAGTTCACGTACTTCCAGCAGGTGGGCGGTATCGAGGTCGACCCCGTGCCCGTCGAGATCACCTATGGCCTGGAGCGTATCGCCATGTACGCTCAGGGCGTCAACTCGGTCTACGATCTGGTGTGGAGCTATCTGCCCGACGGCACGCCCATGACCTACGGCGACGTGTTCCTCGAGAACGAGCGCGAGTTCAGTGCCTATAACTTTGAGGTCGCCAACGTCGAGATGATGCGTCAGAAGTTTGACGACTACGAGGCCGAGTGCCATTCCTGCCTGGAGCGCAAGCTGCCGTTGCCGGCGTACGACTGTGTCATGAAGTGCAGCCACGCCTTCAACCTGCTCGATGCCCGCGGCGCCCTGTCCGCGGTCGAGCGTGCCAACTACATCCTGCGCGTCCGCGCCGTCGCCAAGGCGTGCTGCGAGGCCTACATGGCCGAGGTCGCCGGAGTCAACGAGAATGCCGACCAGGAAGGCGAGGTGGCGTAAGCCATGGCAGACGCTAAGGATTTCCTGTTTGAGATCGGTACGGAGGAAATGCCCTCTGCACCGCTGAACAATGCCGTCAAGCAGCTTGGTACCATGATCGCCAAGGGTCTCGACGAGGCCGGTCTGGCCCATGGCGAGGTCCGCGTGATCTCGAGCCCGCGTCGCCTGGCTGCGCTCGTTGCCGACGTTGCCACCGCGACCGATGAGGTTCACGAGGTCAAGCGTGGCCCCGCGGCAAACATCGCCTTCGACGCTGACGGTAACGCCACCAAGGCCGCCCAGGGCTTCGCCCGCAAGTGCGGTGTGGCTGCCGAGGACCTGGTCCGTCGTGAGGATACCGACGGTCGCGAGTATGTCTTTGCCGAGAAGAACATTCCCTCCGCACCGGCAACCCCGATCCTGACGGCCCTGTGCGAGAAGACCATTGCCGGCCTGCAGTGGCCCAACTACCGCTCCCAGCGCTGGGGCCACGAGCACGCGACGTTCGTGCGTCCGGTCCGCTGGATTTGCTGCCTTCTGGGCGAGGATGTTGTGCCCGTGTCGTTTGCCGACGTGACGAGCGGCAACACCACGCGCGGCCATCGCGTGCTCGGCCCCGGTGACCACGTTGTCGCCAGCCCCGCCGCCTACGAGCAGGTACTCGAGGACGCCGGCGTGCTTTCTGCCGAGCGCCGTCGCGAGGCCATCCTTGCCGGTATCTCCGAGGTCGAGGCCGCTCGCCCCGGCTGCCATGTCGATACGCCCAAGAAGGTCTTTGAGGAGGTCATTAACCTCTGCGAGTGGCCGACGGTGCTCGTCGGTACTTTCGACGAGGAGTTCCTCAAGGTCCCGCACGAGATTATCTGCGAGTCCATGCTCACCAACCAGCGCTACTTCCCGATCTATGACGGCGAGGGCAAGCTCACGCGTGAGTTCGTGGTCGTTTCCAACAGCAAGCCCGAGAATGCCGAGCGCGTGATCGACGGCAACGAGCGCGTCGTGCGCGCACGTCTGGACGATGCCAAGTTCTTCTACGAGGAGGACCTGAAGATCTCCCTCGACGAGTTCCGTGAGCGTCTGGCCAAGGTTGCCTTCCAGGAGAAACTCGGTAGCGTGCTCGCCAAGTCCGAGCGTATTGAGCAGCTCGCGCTCGCTATTGCCCGCGAGGCTCACCTGGGTGCCCATCTTGCCGCCGACGCTGCTCGCGCCGCGCACCTGTGCAAGGCCGACCTGGTATCCAACGCCGTCGTCGAATTCACGAGCCAGCAGGGCGTGATGGGCGGTTACTACGCCACCGCGATGGGGGAGAACGACGAGGTCGCCCATGCTATTCGCGATCACTATCGTCCTCGCTTTGCCGGTGACGAGCTGCCCGAGGGCACCGCTGGCTGCATCGTGGCCTGCGCCGACAAGCTCGATACCATCGCCGGTATCTTTGCCATCGGCGAGCCCCCGACCGGCTCTTCGGACCCCTACGCGCTGCGTCGTGCCGCTATCGGCATCATCAACATCCTGCGCGACCGCCTGCCGATCGACCCCACGTCGCTCATCGACTTCGCCCTCGAGCTCTACAGTGAGCAGGGCATTGAGTTCGACGCCGCCGAGGTCGCCCAGCAGGTTCGTGACTTCTTCCATGGCCGCCTGGTGAGCATGGCCCGCGACGAAAAGATTCCGGCCGATACCGTCGCCGCCGTCTCCGCGGTGCACATCATCGCCCCGTCCGTCTTCTTCGCCCGCTGCGCCGCCCTCGACGAGGCCCGCAAGAACGACGCTGAGACGTTCGACAACCTGGCGACCGCCTATGCTCGCGCCGCGCACATCTCCAAGCCCGAGCTGGGTGCGGAGTATGACCGCAGCCTGATGGGCGAGGTCGAGCTCGCGCTCGCCGACGCCTCCGAGGCTGCTCAGACCTCTGTCGATGCCGCCCTTGCTGCCGAGGACTACCCGGCCGCATTTGCCGCCCTCGCCGCCCTGCGCGCGCCCATCGACCGTTTCTTCGACGAGGTTATGGTCATGGACAAGGACGAGCAGCTTCGCGATAATCGCCTTAAGCTACTCAACCGCTTCGAGGCCGTTTTCTCCGGCATCGCCAACATCGGTGAGCTTGCCCGCAAAAAGTAAGCCAGCCTGCGCATAAGCGCAAAAGGAGCCCCGCATGGATTGCCCGGTCACCGCTCGTCCCACCGTTATCGTTATCTCCGACTCGCTCGGCGATACCGCTTGTGAGGTGGTGCTTGCGGCGTCCGGGCAATTTGATGAAGGGGCTTTTCGCGTTTTGCGCCTGCCTAAGGTGACCTCCGTGGAGCAGGTCAAGTCATTTGTGGGGCCGCGCGTCGATGCCGACCATCGCGATATCGCCGTGTTCCATACCATCGTCGACCCTGCCCTTCGTGCTCGCGTGCTCGACTACTTGGGCATGCTGCATATCCGTTCGGTCGACCTGATCGGCCCGACGCTCGCCGTACTGTCGTCGCTCATCGGTGTGCCGCCCAAGGGCGTTGCGGGCGTGATTCACAAGACCGATGACCGCTATTTCCATCGTATCGAGGCCATGGAGTATTTCGTTGAGCACGATGACGGTCGTGGTTGTGACGATCTGTCGGGTGCCGATATCGTACTGCTGGGTGTGTCGCGTACATCCAAGACGCCGCTGTCGATGTATTTAGCCTATCAGGGCTACAAGGTCGCCAATGTCCCACTGGCGCATGGCATGGTGCCGCCCAAGTCGATTTACGAGGTTGACCCGATGCGCCTGTTCGGCCTGATTTCGACCGTCGATGTGATTTCCGAAATTCGCGATAGCCGCTTGGGCGATGACTACGCTCGTGCCGTTGCCGGCTCCTATGCCGAGCCCGAGAGCGTGCGCGGCGAGCTTGAGGAAGCCCGCGCGCTCATGAAACGCCTGGGCTGCTTTGTAGTGCGTACCGACGGCAAAGCCATCGAGGAAAGCGCTGCCGAGATCATTAGCCACTTGGAGGAAATCCAAGATGCCCGTGCCCGCCGCGCCGCCCGCCGAGCCCAGCAAAGCTAGCTTATTGGGGTAGCTAAAAATGCCCGTCTCTAAAAGACTACCTAAAAATAATGCACGATATTGGTAAAGCGATTTAGCAATAAACTAGCATTTGACCTGCAAGCATCTTGCATTGGTATCTTCATAAGGTAACCAACTTTACCTACCGTTTACCGCCATATTTACCACGTTTACCAACCCCCGCGCCCTCTGCGCAAGCCCGCCCAAAACCCGCCGTATAGTACCCTCACGGCTCGCATTCGGCGGGTCGATTCGTTACCACGGTCGTGCGCGTAAGTGCATGGAAGGGGAAGTATCGTGAGCGATTGCAAGAGGGTTTACCGTTTTGGAACCGACGCCCAGGGCACCTGTGTCACTGAGGGCGACAAATCCATGAACTTCGTGCTTGGTGGCAAGGGCGCTAACCTTGCCGAGATGAGCCGTATCGGCCTGCCGGTTCCCGGTGGCTTTACCATTACCTGCCAGACCTGTGTCGAGTACTCCGGTGCCGGCAACGTCTGGCCCGAAGGCGCACTCGATGAGATCGTTGCCGCCGAGGCGGACCTCGAGGCCCGTTGCGGCAAGAAACTCGGCGATGCCTCCGATCCGCTGCTCGTGTCGGTTCGCTCGGGCGCTCCGTTCTCTATGCCCGGCATGATGGACACGGTCCTCAACCTGGGCCTCAACGACGATTCCGTCCAGGGCCTTATCGCGCAGACGCAGAACCCGCGCTTTGCCTGGGACAGCTACCGTCGCTTTATCCAGATGTTCTCCAACGTCGTCATGGGCGTCGATGCCGATCAATTCGAGAACGCCCTGACCCAGGCCCGCCTGGTCGCTGGCGTTCGTGTCGATTCCGAGCTTTCGGCCGAGGATCTGCAGGAGCTCGTCGAGACCTTTAAGGGCATCTTCTCCGAGAACGTCGAGGCCGTCCTGTATCCCGAGCTCGAGGTCGCCGACGGCAAGCCCGTCTTCCCGTACGATCCTGAGCTTCAGCTGCGCCTTGCCATCCAGGCCGTCTTTGGCAGCTGGATGAACGAGCGCGCCTGCATCTACCGCATGCAGCACGGCATTTCCGACGAGCTCGGTACTGCCGTCAACGTCCAGGCCATGGCCTTTGGCAACAAGGGGGAGACCTCTGCGACCGGCGTCGCCTTTACGCGCAACCCGGCCGACGGCACCAAGGAGTTCTACGGCGACTTTCTGGTCAACGCCCAGGGCGAGGACGTCGTCGCCGGCATCCGTAACACCGAGCCCATCGCCGACCTCAAGACTACCCCGGGCCTCGAGTCTGCAGGTGAGGAGCTCGAGCGCGTGTTCCTGACGCTCGAGGATCACTATCGCGACATGTGCGATATCGAATTCACCATCGAGCAGGGTAAACTTTGGATGCTTCAGACTCGCGTGGGCAAGCGCACCGCTACCGCCGCGCTGCGCATCGCTATCGAGATGGTCGAGGAGGGCCTCATCACCCGCGAGGAGGCCGTGAGCCGCATCGATCCCGCGCAGCTCGATCAGCTCCTGCACCCGCAGTTCGACGCCTCCAAGAAGTACGAGGCCCTGGCCAGCGGCCTTAACGCCAGCCCCGGTGCCGCCGTGGGCGAGGTCGTGTTCTCGAGTGACGACGCCGTCGCGCGCGCCAACGAGGGTCACAAGGTCATTCTGGTTCGTTGGGAGACCAACCCCGATGACCTGAAGGGTATGGTCGCCGCCGAGGGCATCCTGACCAGCCATGGCGGCAAGACGAGCCATGCCGCCGTTATCGCCCGCGGCATGGGTACGCCCTGCGTCTGCGGTGTCGAGCGCTTCCATATCGACGCTGCCGAGAAGGTCGTGCACATCGAGGGCAGCGACCGCGTGCTGCGCGAGGGTGATGTCATCTCCATCGACGGTACCCAGGGCATCGTCGTCGACGGCGCCGTCGACCTGGTTTCGGCCGAGCTCACCGGCGACCTGGACACCATCCTGTCCTGGGCCGACGAGATTCGCTTGGACGAGACCTGCGGCCACGCCAACCACGTGCGCGTCAACGCCGACAACCCCGAGGATGCCGCGCTCGCGCTCGAGTTTGGCGCCGAGGCCATCGGCCTGTGCCGCACCGAGCATATGTTCCTGGGCGACCGCAAGAACATCATCCAGAGCTTTATCCTGTCCGATGATGAGGCCGTGAAGCAGCAGGCCCTGGCCGACCTGCTCAAGGTTCAGACCGAGGACTTCCTGGCGATGTTCAAGACCATGTCCGGTCGCGATGTGGTCGTCCGCCTGCTCGATCCGCCGCTTCATGAGTTCCTGGATAATCCTCGCGAGCTCGAGGTCGCCATCACCAAGAAGGAGGCCGCCGGCGCTCCCGAGGAGGAGCTCACTGCCCTGCGCGCCCGCCTGCGTCGTATCGACGGCATGGTCGAGTCCAACCCCATGCTGGGCTTGCGCGGCGTGCGCCTGTCCGTCGTCTTTGGCGATCTGCCGCTCATGCAGGTTCGCGCCGTCGCCACGGCTGCTGCCCGCCTTATCAAGGAGGGTGTCGACCCGCGCCCCGAGATCATGGTTCCGCTCGTTTCCATCACGGCCGAGCATGTCCAGACCCGCGAGGTTATCGAGCGCGTGATCGCCGAGGTTTCCGCCGAGGAAGGCGTCGAGCTCAATATTCCCGTGGGCACGATGCTCGAGCTGCCGCGTGCCTGCATGGTCGCTGACGAGATCGCCCATCATGCCGACTTCTTCTGCTTTGGCACCAACGACCTCACCCAGACGACCTTTGGCTTCTCGCGCGATGACGCCGAGGCCAAGTTCATCCCGCTGTACCTGCACAAGAAGATCCTGAAGGACAATCCCTTCGAGACCATCGACACGGCGGTGCTGGAGCTCGTGCGCTTGGCCGTCGAGAAGGGCCGCGCTACCAATCCCGACATGCACTTTGGCGTGTGCGGCGAGCACGGCGGCGACCCCAAGTCCATCAAGGGCCTGTTTAACGTGGCCGACGTGGACTACGTGTCCTGCTCGCCCTATCGCGTGCCCCTCGCGCGCCTGGCTGCCGCTCAGGCCAAGCTCGAGGCCAAGCGTTCCGCCTAACGTTTTGGGTTTAGACGCCTAGCGTAGCCCCCTTCATGCCGCCCGTCTCATTCGTGAGACGGGCGGTTATCATGTGCGGGTTTTGTCTTTTTGTCTGCGTAAAAAAATGTTCTTGCAGCAGAAACCCGCGCGTGTATACTCGAATACGTTTGTTCAACTACGTGCCGGCCAAGGTGGTACGGCACCTCTAGAAGAGTAAGGAATTGCACATGGATTACATCCGCGCAATCGAGCGTCAGCAGATCCGCGAGGACATTCCTCAGGTTCGCGTCGCCGACAACGTCAAGGTTCACTACCGCATTAAGGAAGGCGACCGCGAGCGCATCCAGGTCTTCCAGGGCGACGTCATCCGCATGGCCGGCGCCGGTGCCCGCGAGACCTTCACCGTCCGCAAGATGTCCTTCGGTGTCGGTGTTGAGCGTACCTTCCCGCTTCACAGCCCCAAGATCGCCAAGCTCGAGGTCGTTCGTCATGGTCGCGTCCGTCGCGCCAAGCTGTACTACCTCCGCGACAAGGTGGGCAAGGCTGCTCGCATCCCCGAGAAGCGCTAAGAAGATCGCAGCGTCTGTCCACTCGTTTGGACACAAGGGTCACCTTCGGGTGGCCCTTCTTTTTATCTGATTTGCATGCAAGGAGGGCCTGGTATGGCCAACATGACGAGCTCGGTTTCGGCATCGCAGGTTGCCGGCGAGCTGGCGAGCGCCACGTTTGAGGAGATCCCCGCCCTCGTGGAGCATTATCGCGAGGACCCGCGCCAGCAGGTGATCAAGGCTTGTGAACGCGCCCTCAAACGCCATGACAAAGAGCTTGCCGAGCGCGAGCGCGTCAATGACATGTACGAGCTTATGCATGAGCTTGGCGGCGATGGGGTGGTCGTTGGTGTCGACGAGGTAGGTCGCGGATCGGTGGCCGGCCCTTTGACGGTATGCGCCGTCTGTCTTCCTATGGAGCCGCGCGTCTGGGGTATCAACGATTCCAAAAAGCTCACGCCCGCGCGCCGCGAGTTGCTCTCGGTGAAGATTGCCGAGGTGGCGACGGCAATCGGTTTTTGCCATATCGCGCCGAAGGATATCGATGAAATGGGCATGGCCCGTGCTATCCGTACCGCCGTTGCGGGCGCCGTGGCCGATACGGGACTTGAACCTGACTGCGTCCTCATGGATGGCAACCCCTTGGGCGCCGTTCCTAACGAGCGCGATGTGGTGAAGGGCGATGCCAAAATCGCCTGCATCGCCGCAGCGTCCATCATGGCCAAGGTCACGCGTGACGAGATGATGGTCGAGTACGACGCCGAGTATCCCGAGTACCATCTGGCCGAGTCGAAGGGCTATGCAAGCCCCGAGCATATCGAGGCCATTCGCAAACATGGACTTTGTCCACTGCACCGCGTGAGCTTTTGCGGAAACTTTCTGCAGACTGAGCGCCTTTTCTAGGTCAATTGTGGAGACAGGGACCTCAGGGGTTTTATAAACCTGCTGGTAGCGGGCCGTATGCAACACCATTGCTGCGTACGGCCCATTTTTTGACGGCATTTGGTCAGCTTTTGGTTTGCTTCCGGTACTTACCCGCATGAAAGGTGCCCTCATCATCGGGGCAATGCAGCGTGCGGGAAAGGAGACCCCATGAGTGCCGCAAGCAAAAAGAGCAAGACGCAGCAGCTCAAGGAGCGTTGGGAAAACGGCGAGCTCGACTGCGGGGCGATGACGCCCGAGTTTATCAAGGGACTCAGTCCCCGCGAGCTGGGCATGCTGGGCGAGCTTATCGCAATCGATTACTTTAACGAGCGCGGCTACACCTTGCTGGAGCAGGGTTATCGTTGCACCGAGGGCGAGGCCGATCTGGTGCTGCTCGATGAGCTCGACGATGTCGTGGTGATGGCCGAGGTCAAGACCAGACGCGTCGCACTGGATTGCAGCACGCGGGTCTTTCCCGAGGAGGCCGTGGACGCCCAAAAGCAACGCCGCTACCGCCGCATCGCAAGTTGCTATCTCATGGAGCATTATCCGCTCAAGGCGATTCGCTTCGATGCCGTGGGCGTCACCATTCGTGGCAGGCATATCGCCGAGATCGAGCATCAGTACAACGCGTTCGATTGGCAGGTGTCGTGATGGCGTTCGAGACGTTTGCCGTTCACGCGGCCTGCATCCGTGGCGTCGAGGCGATTCACGTCACGGTCGAGGTCTCGCTTGCCGGTGGTGTTCCGGGCATCCAAATGCTCGGCATTCCGAGTATGGAGGTGATGGAGTCACGCGGTCGTATTCGCTGCGCGATGCGCTCCGCCGGGTTCGAGATCCCACGCTCGGGCATTACGGTCAACCTAGCGCCCGGCGATATTCGCAAGACCGGTAGCGGCTTTGATCTGCCCATCGCCATCGCGGTTCTGGCGGCCGATGGGCAGATTCCCCGTGACAACCTCGATCGCTGCCTTATCGCCGGCGAGCTCGGCTTGGACGGTACGGTGCTTCCCGTCAAGGGCGAGGTGGCGTTTCAGCTATTGGCGCGTGATATGGGGCTGTCCTTTATCGCCGGCAGGTCCGATCAGCATGTGCCGCTCGCGGGCGTGGATTGCGGATTCATCGATCATTTGTCTCAGCTTGCCCATGGCATGGGCGATGCCGCGCGGCACTACTTGGATTCTGAAGTGCTCGAGGCGACCTTTGAGCCCGAACTCGACTATGCCGACGTACTGGGGCAGGAGGTCGCCAAGCGCGGCATGGCGCTGGCGGCAGCGGGTGAGCTCGGTTTGCTTATGATCGGGTCCCCGGGATCGGGCAAGACGATGCTCGCGCGTCGTATGACCGGCATCCTGCCCGAGCTTTCCGTTGAGGATCAACAGGAGGCGCTGTGCATCCATTCGGTTTTGGGTGAGAACATTGATGGCTTGTTGGCGGGGCACCGGCCCTTCCGCAGTCCCCATCATAGTATTTCGACCGCAGGTCTTATCGGCGGTGGGCGCCCGGTGCACCCAGGTGAGATCAGCCTTGCTCATGGCGGCGTGCTCTTTTTGGACGAGCTTGCTGAGTTTCCCACGGGTGTGCTGCAGACGCTGCGTCAGCCCATCGAACGCGGCTATGTGAGGATCGTGCGCGTCGACGGGGCCTTTACCTTCCCGTCGCGCTTTCAGCTGCTGGCTGCGAGCAATCCCTGCCCCTGCGGTTTTTTGGGCGATCGCGAGGTACCGTGTCGCTGCTCAGCGGCGATGGTCGAGCGCTATCGGTCTAAACTGCGCGGTCCTTTGGCCGACCGTATCGACATGATGATCGATGTGACCCGTCCCGACCCCCAAGTGATTATCGAGGGTGCGGAGGGTATGTCGTCTGCCGAGTTACGTGACTACGTTGTGCGCGGTCGCGCTTTTCGCGCCTGGCGCGAATCCCGTATGGACGATGCGGATGCCGAGGCCGAGGATGACGAGACACGGTCCATTGACGGCGTCGTTTCGACCTTTGAGCTCGATGATGCGGCGGAGAAGTGTGTGCTCGGCCTGTCGAAGCGCACACATCTCACGGGTCGCGGCATCGTGCGACTGGTGCGTATCGCGCGTACCATCGCCGACGTCGCCGAGAGCGAGCAAGTGACGCAGGACCACGTGCTCGAGGCAGCGATGTACCAGGGAAGGAGGGACCAATGATGGCCGAGGGGATCTACGAGCTGCATCCAGGTGATGCGTTGTATCCCGAGACCGTTTTGGAGCTTTCTGATGTACCCCAGACGCTCTATGTGCGCGGCAACCCCGAGGTGCTTTCGACGCCCGCGCTCTCCATCATCGGCGCGCGCAAGGCCTCGCCGTATGGTCTTGCCGTGGCAGAGCTTGCGGCAAAGGTTGCGGTCGAGGCGGGCGTGACGGTAGTTTCGGGCGGCGCGGTCGGTTGTGACCAGGCCTCGGGTTGGGCTGCGGTCAATTCCGGCGGCAAACACGTCGTGGTGCTGGGGACGGGCGCCGACGTGGTCTATCCGCGCTCGAGCGCGGGGCTTATTATGCGCACGCTCGATACGGGTGGCGCGGTCGTGTCGATCTCTCCGTGGGGCATGGGTCCGCGCAAGTTTGCCTTTCCGCGCCGCAATCGCGTGATCGCGGCCCTGTCGCAAGCCCTCTTTGTTTCCGAGGCGGGTATGCCTTCCGGGACGTTTTCTACAGCCGAGGCTGCTATGGATTTGGGGCGCGAACTTCTTGTCGTGCCGGGGTCGATCCTATCGCCCGAGTCGCGTGGCACGAATTACCTCATTGCGAACGGTGCTTGCTGCATCATCGACGAGGAATCTATCGAGATGGCTATCTCACGCATCTACGGCACCCTGCGCTACTCGCGCCCCGATGCTCCCGGCATTGCCGACCTGGATCCAACACAGCAGACCGTGATGCACGCGCTCATCGCCTCTCCGCTCAAGGTCGACGACATTGCGGCGCTCGTCTCGCTCGATGCCGTCGGCGTACTTAAGCTCCTGGGTTCGCTTGAGCTCGAGGGTCTTATCGAGCGCATGATGGATGGAAGGTATGCGCCCTCCAAGTTTGCCCTTCACGCCCAGACACCCTTCGGTCACAATGGAAAACATGTCAATTAGAAAGGTGTTTGCAGATGCTGTTTGATCAGGTGACGGTTATCGGTGGCGGTCTGGCGGGTTCGGAATGCGCGATCCAGCTGGCAGACCGCGGTTTTGCCGTTAAGCTGTGCGAGATGCGCCCCCAGGTGAGCTCCCCGGCTCACCATACCGATCACTTGGCAGAGCTCGTCTGCTCCAATTCGTTTAAGTCGACCCGTCCGGATTCCGCGGCTGGTTTGCTGAAGGCCGAGCTTGAGCGCATGGGTTCAGTCCTGCTCGATTGCGCCCATCGCGCGGCTGTTCCCGCCGGCGGTGCCCTGGCGGTCGACCGCGTCAAGTTTTCCGAGCTTGTCGAGGCCGAGGTTGCCGCCCGTCCCAATATCGAGATCATTCACGGCGAGGTCACGCAGATTCCCGAAGGTCACGTGGTCATTGCCGCCGGCCCCTTGTGCTCGCCGGCGCTGAGCGAAGAGGTCATGAAGCTCGTCGGTGGCAACGCCCTTGCGTTCTTCGATGCCGCGGCGCCGATCGTCGATGCCTCCACGCTCGATATGGACGTGCTGTTCTCGCAGTCGCGCTACGAGGAGCAGGGGAGCGGCGACTATCTCAACGCTCCGCTCAACAAGGAGGAGTACGAGGCCTTTATCGAGGCGCTTACCACGGCCGACCGCGTGGTGCTCAAGGACTTTGAGGGCGGCGATCTGTTCCAGGCCTGCCAGCCTGCCGAGGAAGTTGCGCGCACCGGCAAGGACGCCATTCGCTTTGGCGCCATGAAGCCCGTCGGCCTCACCGATCCGCGAACCGGTCGTCGTCCCTGGGCGGCGATTCAGCTGCGTGCCGAGAATAAGGAGAAGACCGCCTATAACCTGGTGGGCTTCCAGACCAACTTGACCTTTGGCGAGCAGAAGCGCGTCTTCCATATGGTGCCGGGCCTGGAGAACGCTGAGTTCTTCCGCTACGGTGTCATGCACCGCAATACCTTTGTCGACGCCCCGCACGTGCTCGATGGCACCTTTGCCGTGCCCGGTACCGGCGTGCGCCTGGCCGGTCAGATCACCGGCACCGAGGGGTACATGGAAGCCGTGGCGACCGGTCTGCTCGCGGCGCTCAACACCTATGCCGAGGCTATCGGTGTCGCGGGCGTCGAGTTGCCGCGCGTGGGTGCTTTGGGCGCGCTCGTGGGCTATGCTACCGATCCGGCCACGGTGGGCTATCAGCCTATGCATGTCAACTTTGGCCTGGTGCCGCCACTCGAGGATGGTAAGCGCCGCAGCAAGCGCGACCGCTACCAGGCCTATGCGGACCGTGCGCTCGAGGCCCTTGATGCCTATCTGGCCACTCGTCCTGATCTGTTTGGAGGCGACCGGTCATAGCCTTTGACCTGTACGACACCGTCGACTCGTTTATCGCCTATATCGCACGTGTCGAGGGGCTTTCTCCCAATACGGTGACGGCCTATGGCTCGAGGCTGGAGCGCTTTGCTGCCTGGTGCGAGCGCGAGGATATCGATGCTTTCGCTGCCGACGTGCGCACCATTCGTCGCTATCTTGCCGAGCTTTCGCGTGAGCAGGTGGCTCCCCGAACGCTTGCGGCGCATCTGTCGGCTATCCGATCGCTCTATCGATGGATGGCTGCCGAGGGGGTCGTGGAGGGCGATGCAGTCTCGGCGATCGCATCGCCCAAGCTGCCGCGTGACCTGCCGGGCGTCCTTACGACCAAGCAGGTCGAGGCGCTGCTCAAGACGCCTGATACCTCAACACCCGCGGGACTGCGCGATGCGGCGATGCTCGAGCTGCTCTATGCCTCGGGCGCCCGTATCTCTGAGCTCGCAGCACTCAATGTGGAGTCCATTGCGTGGTCCGAACGCACGCTGCGCCTGTGGGGCAAGGGGAGCAAAGAACGTATCGTCCCTCTGTATCGTCGTGCGCTCGAGGCGACGCGTCTCTATATTGAGGAGGGGAGGCCGGAGTTGCTCGCTCAGGCAAAGCGTCGTGACCCCGTTACCGGGCCGCATCCGCTGCTTATATCGGCGCGCGGTAATCGCATGAGTGCCGCCATGCTCAGGCGGCGGTTTCATACGCTGGCGACGCTCGCCGGCATGCCTGCCGACATCGCCCCGCATGCGATGCGCCATACCTTTGCGACCGACTTGCTCGAGGGCGGTGCGGACCTGCGCTCGGTTCAAGAGCTGCTGGGCCATGCGAGCCTGTCCACGACGCAGATCTACACGCATCTCACACCCGATCGGCTTAAGCGGGCTGTGGCTCAAGCCCATCCCCGCGGCGAATAGTGGCTGGGACGTCCCGCGCCGCGCTCAGGTGTGTGGTTTTGATTGCGGGTTGGCAGGAAGATGCATTCCTGCTATCATTCATCGGGTTGCTTCACGGCAACAGGTTTTTATCACGCACGCGCGGCTACTTCATACCGTGGTGCCCGGGCTTTGGTAGCACATGTCCGGGTTGGTTTTGGAGGATGACCCCGCGCGGAGGCAAACCACAGGAGGTTTAACATGGCTACCAAGATTAATATCCGCACCCTGCTCGAGGCCGGCTGCCACTTCGGTCACCAGACCCGTCGCTGGAACCCCAAGATGAAGCCGTTCATCTTCGGTGAGCGCAACGGCATCTACATCCTCGACCTCAAGCAGACCATCCTCGACGCCGATCAGGCCTACACCTTCGTCAAGAACGTCGCCAAGGGCGGCAATGTGCTGTTCGTCGGCACCAAGAAGCAGGCTCAGGAGGCCGTCAAGAACGCTGCTGAGCGCGCCAACATGCCTTACATCAACCAGCGTTGGCTCGGCGGTATGCTGACCAACTTCGTCACCATCCGCTCCCGCATCAACCGCATGGAGGAGCTCGAGGCCATGGTCGAGGACGGCCGCATGGCAGTGCTCCCCAAGAAGGAGCAGGCTGTGCTCGGCAAGGAGCTCACCAAGCTCCAGACCAACCTCGGTGGTGCCCGCGACATGAAGGGTCTGCCCCAGGCTCTCTTCGTCATCGACACCAAGCGCGAGGAGAACGCCATCAAGGAGGCTCAGCGCCTGAACATCCCCGTCGTCGCTCTGATCGACACCAACTCCGATCCCGACGAGGTCGAGTACGGCATCCCCTGCAACGATGACGCTATCTCTGCTGTCACCCTTATGTGCGAGCTCATGGCTGACGCCTGCCTCGCTGGCTCCGGCAAGGAGCAGGTCTCCGAGGCCGAGATGGCCGCTGAGCCCAAGGCCGAGTAAATCAGTCTTAGTTAATTCTTTTTCATCTCTTTGAAAGGAACCACAATGGCCCAGATTACCGCCGCTATGGTCAAGCAGCTCCGCGAGATGACCGACTCCCCGATGATGGAGTGCAAGAAGGCTCTCGTCGAGGCTGACGGCGACATGGACGCCGCTGTCGACGTTCTGCGTAAGAACGGTCTTGCCAAGGCTGCCAAGAAGGCTGGCCGTGAGACCAACGAGGGCGCTGTCGCCGCGTTCGTCTCCGAGGATGGCAAGACCGGTGCTCTGCTCGAGCTCTCCTGCGAGACCGACTTCGTTGGCTCCAACGCCAAGTTCACCGGCTTTGCTTCTAAGGTCGCTGAGGTTGTCGCTACCACCGAGCCTGCTGACGTCGACGCTCTGCTCGAGAAGCCGATGGGCGAGGAGACCGTTTCCTCCGAGCTCACCGAGATGATTCACATCATGGGCGAGAACATGAAGATCTCCCGCTTCGCTGCCCGCAAGGCCGAGAACGGCGCGCTCGCTTCTTACATCCACATGGGTGGTAAGATCGGCGTCCTCGTCGAGTTCGCCTTCGAGAAGGCCGAGACCGCTCAGGCTGAGTCCTTCAAGACCTTCGCTCACGACGTTGCCCTTCAGGTTGCCGCCGTCGCCCCGATCTGCGCTACCCGCGATCAGGTTCCGGCCGAGACCGTCGAGCACGAGAAGCAGATCTACATGGCCCAGGCTGCCGAGTCCGGCAAGCCCGAGGCTATCCAGGAGAAGATGGCTGTTGGCCGTCTGGAGAAGTTCTACAAGCAGTCCGTGCTCACCGAGCAGGAGTTCATCAAGGACAGCTCCCTCACCATCAAGAAGTACGCTGAGCAGGTCTCCAAGGAGCTCGGCGACACCATTACCGTCGTTGCCTTTGACCGTCTGGTCCGTGGCGAGTAAATAAGCTCTTGTAGCTGGTAATGAGCAGGCTGTGGGTTTTACTCACAGCCTGCTTTTTCATGGCTCTTATCAGAGCCTTTGATATCATATTGAGAGTCTAATTAAAGGAGGATCGCTTTGTCCGACATCCGATATAAACGAGTGCTTCTTAAGCTTTCCGGCGAAGCGCTGATGGGCGACGGCCAATATGGCATCGACCCCAAGGTTACCGATCATCTTGCCAAGCAGGTCAAGGAGCTGCTCGCCGTTGGCCATGAGGTCGGCGTCGTTGTCGGCGGCGGCAATATTTTCCGCGGCATGGCAGGCGCTGCCGGTGGCATGGAGCGTGCTCAGGCCGACTACATGGGCATGCTCGCGACCGTTATGAACGCGCTCGCCCTGCAGGATGCTTTCGAGCATAACGACGTTCCCTGCCGTGTGATGAGCGCTATCCAGATGAACGAGATCTGCGAGCCCTATATTCGCCGTCGCGCCATCAACCACCTTTCCAAGGGCAACGTCGTTATTTTTGCCGCCGGTTCGGGCAATCCGTACTTTACGACCGACACCGCCGCGGCTCTTCGTGCGTGCGAGATCGGCGCCGAGATTCTGATTAAAGCCACCAAGGTTGACGGCATCTACGACAAGGATCCCGTCAAGTGCGCCGATGCCGTCCGTTTTGACAAGATTACCTATCACGAGGTTCTCGTTCGCGGTCTGCAGGTTATGGATTCCACGGCTACGGCCCTGTGCCAGGATAACCGTATGCCTATTTTGGTCCTCAACATCGATGGCGAGGACACCGTCAAGCGCGCGCTCGCGGGTGAGCCCGTCGGCACGCTCGTCTATCAGGAGGATTAAGCATGGCAGAGAACATCACCGCCCATATGGACAAGTCGCTCGAGTCCCTCAAGCATAACTTCTCCAAGGTCCGTACCGGTCGTGCCAACGCCAACATTCTGTCCGACATCACCGTCGATTATTACGGTGTCCCCACGCCGGTCACGCAGGTTGCCGCCGTCAAGACCCCCGAGGCTCACATGCTGCTCATCGAGCCGTGGGATAAGGCGCTCATCAATGCTATCGTCAAGGCCATCGGCGCTTCCGATCTGGGTATTACCCCCAACTCCGATGGCACCGTCGTTCGTCTTCCGTTCCCGGCTCCCACTGAGGAGCGCCGTCGCGAGCTCGTCAAGGAGTGCCGCGAGTACGCCGAGCAGGCCAAGGTGTCTATCCGTAACATCCGTCGCGACTTCAACAACAAGCTCGAGCGCGATGAGGAGCTCACCGAGGACGACGTACGTCGCGAGCAGGCCAAGGTCCAGAAGCATACCGATGAATATGTCGCCAAGGTCGAGGAGCTTCTGAAGGAAAAAGAAGCCGAGGTCATGGAGATCTAAGGTGCAATACGACGAGCATAAACTGGTCGAGTACTTTGCCGACGCCCCTGCGGGCGTCGGTTTTTCCGACCTTGACCTCAATAACATTCCGCACCATATCTCGTGCATCATGGACGGCAACGGTCGTTGGGCCACGTCGCGCGGTCTTGCACGCACCGAGGGCCACAAGGCGGGTATCGTCTCGCTGCGCGAGATCATTACCGCCTGCGTGCGCCTGGGCGTCGACGTGCTTTCGGCCTATGCATTTTCGACCGAAAACTGGAATCGACCGCAGCACGAAGTCAACGTTCTGATGCACCTGTTTGCCAAGACGTTTATCGACGAGCTGCCGCTTCTGAAGCGCGAAAATGTGCGCGTAGTCTTTTTGGGTGACATTTCCGCGCTGCCCAAGAAGACTCGCGACGTTTTTGAGCGCGGTCTTGCCGAGTGCGCCGATCACACCGGTATGACGCTGGCGCTTGCCGTCAACTACGGCGCGCGTGCCGAGATTACCCGCGCTGTCCGTCAGATCGCATCCGACGCTGCCGCCGGTAAGATCGATCCTGCCGCAATTGATGACGACATGGTGGCTTCCCACCTCTATACCGCCGGTCTTCCCGATCCCGAACTTGTGATTCGCACCTCTGGTGAGCTGCGCCTTTCGAACTATCTGCTGTGGCAGGTGGCTTATTCCGAATTCTACGTCACCGATACCTATTGGCCCGACTTTGATCGTTGGGGCCTTGTCGACGCCATTTTGGCCTATCAGGGCCGTGACCGTAGGTTTGGTGGACTGAGCAAGACCGAGGAGGCTTAATCGTGTCCGATCGTCCCAAGGCATCTGCTCCCAAGACGCCAGTTTCCGCGGCGCCTGCGCGCAAGGCTGCCACTGCGGGAGCGCCTGCAGCGAAGAGCGGCACCGGTTCGTGGCTGGCGGGCTTTATTACCCGTGCCGCCGCCGGTATCGTCTACGCCGTTGTCTTTATCCTGTGCCTGGTTTTGGGTATCGTGCCCACGGCCATCTTTGTTTCTGTCATGAGCGGTCTGTGCTGCTATGAGTTTTTCCGTATGACAAGGCTCGATGGCAAGATGGCTAACGAACGCATGGGTATCGCTGCCGCCGTACTCTTTCCGCTGTCGGCGTTGGGCGATTCGATGTTGCTGAATGCCCTGCTTTTTGCCTTGATGCTCGCTGTGGGCATTTGGTATGTCTGGTCGCCGCGTACCCGCATCTCTGATGTGGCCGTGACGCTCATGGGTCCCATCTACACTGGCTTTATGCTGTCGGCTATCGTGCTGCTGCGCGATGCCGTGCCCGGTTTTGCCGGCGCCCTCCTTTCAGTGGGCGTTTGCGCGTCCCTTTGGGTCTCCGATTCGTTTGCCTACATCGTGGGCAGCCGTATCGGCAAGCACAAGATGGTTCCCAAGATCTCCCCCAAAAAGAGCTGGGAGGGGTTTGCCGGCGGCATCTTGGGCTCGGTTTTGATTTGGCTCATCCTGTGGGCGACGCACTTCTACAAGCTCAGCCTGCCCTATGCGCTGCTATGCGGCGTGGTCGTGTCCATTCTGGGCGTTATCGGCGACCTTATCGAGTCGCGCATCAAGCGCGGTGTGGGCGTCAAGGATTCCGGCAACCTTATCCCGGGCCACGGCGGAATGCTCGATCGTAGCGATTCGCTTATCTTCGGTTGCATCACCGCACAGCTGTTGCTGATGATTGGAGGCGTGCTGTAATGTCCTTCCAGACGACGTATGGCCCCGATGGACGCCTTCGCGTTGCCATCCTGGGTTGTACGGGCTCTATCGGCACCCAGGCGCTCGATGTGTGCCGCCAGCATGCCGATCGCCTGCAGGTGACGGCGCTGTCCGTTAATTCCAGCACCTCGGAGCTCGTTGCCGCTGCCCGCGAGTTCTCGGTTCCGGCGGTTGCCGTTGCCGATGTCGCTCATGGCGATGACGCCGTGCTGCAGGAGTTGCCCGAGGGCACACAGCTCGGCGTTGGCGCGCAGGCGGTTTGCGAGCTCGCGCGTCGCGACGATGTCGACTGCGTGCTCGTCGCTATTGTGGGCGCCGCCGGTCTCGAGGCGAGCCATGCGGTCTTGACCTCGAATAAGCGCCTTGCCCTTGCCAACAAGGAGTCCCTCGTCGTCGGTGGCGACTTGCTTATGCCGTTGGCGCAACCGGGCCAGCTTATTCCGGTCGACTCTGAGCATTCCGCCATCTACCAGTGCTATCTGGGGGAGAACCCGCGCGAGGCCCACTGCATTTGGCTCACCTGCTCGGGCGGTCCGTTCTTTGGCCGCACGCGCGACGAGCTCGATCGCGTGACGCGTGCCGATGCCCTCGCGCATCCCACGTGGGCCATGGGTGCCAAGATCACCATTGACTCCGCCACCCTCATGAACAAGGGCCTGGAGCGCATTGAGGCCATGCATCTGTTTAACTGCGACCTCGATTTCATTAACGTGGTCGTGCAGCGTCAGTCCAAGATTCACTCTATGGTCGAGTTCGCCGACGGCTCCGTGATGGCGCATCTCGGTGCATCCGACATGCGTATTCCCATCCAGTTCGCGTTCTCGTATCCCGAGCGTTGGGATACTCCGGCGCCTCGTATCGATTTCCGCGAGCTGGGGCAGCTCACGTTTGATGCTGCCGACATGGATACCTTCCGCTGTCTGGCACTGGCCGAGCGTGCCGGCAAGACGGGTGGCACCATGCCGTGCGTGCTCAATGCCGCCAACGAGGTCGCCGTCGATGCCTTCCTGCACGATGGCTGCAGCTTTACCGATATCGATCGCATTGTGGAATCCTGCATGGACGCCCACGATATGCAGGTGGTCGATTCGTTTGAGCAGCTTCGCGACATCGATGCGTGGGCGCGTGAAAAGGCTGCGCAGGTGCTCGCCGCAACCCGTTCCTAACCCATAAGGATTGCTTTTTCGTTTTATGGATACTGTTCTGAGCGTTCTCTCATCGGTCTTTTGGGGCCTGCTGATGCTTTCCGTCCTCGTGTTTTTGCACGAGGGCGGCCACTTTTTGGCGGCGCGTGCCTGCGGCGTCCGTGTGACCGAGTTCTTTTTGGGTCTGCCGTGCCGCTTTGACATCCATTACACGTCGCGTCGCATTGGAACCAAGTTTGGCGTGACCCCGCTGCTGCTGGGTGGCTACGCTGCCATCTGCGGTATGGATCCGACCGATGTTTCGTGCGCCGACCGCGTGCTCGCGGCTATCTATCGTCATGGTCGCGTGACCGTGGCCGACCTTGCTGTCGAGCTCGAGCTTTCCGAGGAGGATGTGCTCGAGGCATGCGCCCTTTTGCTGGGCTGGGGCTCCATCGCGCCCTGGTATGAGGAAGGGGAGAAGCCCTCGCCGAGCTACTATCCCACCAAATATCAGACGTTGCCGCGAGACAAGGCAGGCTATACCACCTTTGATGGTCGCCGTTTCGATCGCGAACATGCGACTGCCGAGGGCGATGTGTGGGAGCTGCCGTGCGGCGAGGCCGAGTTCCTTGCGCAAGAGCGCTCGCACACCTATCTTGGCCAAGGCTTTCTCAAGCGCGCCTTTATGCTGCTCGCGGGCATTATCGTCAATATCTTGACGGGTTTTTTGCTCCTTATGAGCATCTATTCCATTGCGGGTGTCACCGTGCCGATGGATACCAACGTGATCGGTCAGGTTGACGATGGGTCTATTGCCGCCAAGGCGGGTATCGAGGGCGGTGACGCGATCCTTTCGGTTGACGGTGTCTCATGTTCCACTTGGATGGATGTCTACGATGCCATCGGCAAGGCTGCCGGTAAGGACGATATCGCCATCGAGTACGAGCGTGACGGCAAGCAGCATTCGACCACGGTTGCGCTCAAAGAGGACGAGCGCCTAGGTGTGTATGCCTCTACGCAGGTGGTCCGTTTAGACCCCATCACGTCGGCTCGCCTGTCGTTCTCCTATGTCGTGCAGACAGCGGATGGCGTGATGCGCCTGCTCCAGCCGCAGCATACGATGGAGATTCTCGATCAGTCTTCTTCGATCGTGGGTATTAGCGTTATGTCCTCACAGGCCGCTGCTGCCGGCCCTGCCACGTTCCTTTCCTTTGCCGCCCTCATTTCGTTCTCGCTTGGCTTTATGAACCTGCTGCCCATCCCACCACTCGATGGCGGCAAGCTGGTCATCGAGATCATTCAAAAGATTGCGGGCCGCGAGCTGCCGCTCAAAGTGCAGACAATCGTCAGCTATGTCGGCATCGCGCTCTTTGCACTGCTGTTTGTCTATATGCTTCGTTCCGACATCCTTCGATTTATTCTGTAGGGGAGTGTTTGGATTGTCTTTATCCCATCCTTTGCCTCGCGAGTTGACGCGCCCCGTGCATGTGGGCGGCGTGCAGATCGGTGGTGGCGCTCCGGTCGTGGTTCAGTCTATGACCTGCACCGATACTGCTGATGCCCAGGCAACGCTTGCGCAAGTGTGCGCGTTGGCGCAGGCTGGCTGCGATATCGTGCGCGTGAGCGTGCCTACCGAGGCTGCGCTCGAGGGCTTTCGCACCATCTGTGCCGAGTCTCCGGTGCCAATCGTCGCCGATATCCATTTTAACCATAAGCTTGCCATTGGCGCTGTCGAGGCTGGTGCCTCTAAGCTGCGCATCAACCCCGGCAATATCGGCGATTGGGCTAAGGTCGATGCCGTCATCGATGCCGCGGGTGCCGCGGGCTGCGCGATTCGCATTGGCGTGAACGCGGGCTCGCTTGAGCAAGATATTGCCGAGCGCGACGACCTCACGCAGCCCGAAAAGCTCGTGATGTCGAGCGAACGCTTTGTGCGGCACTTTGAGGACCGTGGGTTTACCAACATCGTGCTATCCGCCAAGGCCCATAGCGTACAGACGACACTTGATACCTATCGCGCCCTGTCGCGCGAGATACCGCATGTTCCGCTCCACCTGGGCGTGACGGAGGCGGGGACCAAGCTTCAGGGCACCATCAAGAGCTCTGTAGGCTTGGGTATCTTGCTTTCCGAAGGCATCGGTGACACCATGCGTGTGTCGCTCACGGCCGATCCGGTTGAGGAGCCGCCGGTCGCCTGGGGAATTCTACAGTCGCTGGGCCTGCGTCGCCGTGGTCCCGAGATTGTCTCGTGCCCCACGTGCGCCCGCTGCCAGGTTAACCTGATTCCCATCGCCGAGGAGGTCACCGAGCGGCTTAAGAACTATTCCGCGCCGCTTTCGATCGCCGTGATGGGATGTGCGGTCAACGGCCCCGGAGAGGCATCTGACGCCGACCTGGGTGTTGCCTGCGGACGTGGTCAGGGCCTGCTCTTTTCGCATGGCCAGATCATTGGTAAAGTAGCTGAGGATCAAATTGTCGACGCGCTTATGGCCGAGGTCGACAAACTTATTGAGGAGAAATAAATGACCCGAGCAATGTATATGTCTAAGCTCTATGCGCCGACGCTCAAAGAGGATCCGGCGGATGCCGAGCTAGCGAGCCACCGTCTGCTGCTTCGCGCTGGCATGATCCGCAAGGAGGCCGCCGGCCTGTATTCCTATCTGCCGCTCGCTTGGCGCTCGATCCGCAAGATCGAGAACATCGTGCGCGACGAGATGGATGCCGCCGGTGCTCAGGAGCTCATGATGCCCATCATGGTCGATGCCGAGCTGTGGCGTGAGTCCGGCCGTATCGATGCCTATGGCAAGGAGCTTGTGCGCTTTGATGACCGCCACGGCCGCGAGTTTGTGCTCGGACCCACGCACGAGGAGACCGTGACTGCCCTGGTGCGCAATGAGTTGCGTTCCTACAAGCAGCTGCCAGTGAACCTCTATCACATCCAGGATAAGTTCCGCGACGAGTTCCGTCCCCGTTTTGGCCTGATGCGCGGTCGCGAGTTCATCATGAAGGACGCCTACAGCTTCTCTGCTACGCAGGAGAGCCTGCAGGAGGAGTACGACAAGATGAAGCAGGCCTATGCCAACATTTGCGAGCGCTGCTACATCAAGGCTCTGCCCGTTGTCGCCGACTCCGGCGAGATCGGTGGCGATACCTCCGTCGAGTACATGGCTTTGGCCGACGCTGGCGAGGCTTCGCTCGTCTACTGCGACGATTGCGGCTTCGCTGCCGACGATGAGGCCGCAAGCACCAAGGTCGTTGTGACCGAGGGTCCTGGCGACGGTACGCTTACCAAGGTCGAGACTCCGGGCATGGGCACCATCGAGGCCGTTGCAAAGTTCTTCGGCTTCCCCGAGAACGGCACGCGCAAGTCTCTGGCACTCCTCGACGCCGAGGGCAAGCCCGTCGTGGCCATTGTTCCGGGCGACCACGAGCTCAACGATTGCAAGGCCGAGCATGTCTTTGGCAAGGGCTATCGCATGATGACTGATGAGGAGCTCCAGACCTACGGTCTGCATAAGGGCTTTATCGGACCGGTTAACCTGCCCGAGGGCATTCGCCTGGTGTGCGACGAGAGCCTGCGCGAGTCCAAGCAGTGGGCCTGCGGTGCCAACGAGATCGATTATCACTTTACCGGTGCCTGCCCCGAGCGCGACTTTACCGTCGACGAGTGGGCCGACCTGGTAACCGTCGTTGTCGGCGATCCCTGCCCGCACTGCGGCAAGCCGCTCTCTGCTGCTCGCGGCATCGAGGTCTCGCAGGTCTTCCAGCTGGGTACCAAGTATTCCGAGGCCATGGGCGCCACCTTTATGGACGAGGACGGCAAGGAGAAGCCGCTTATCATGGGTTGCTACGGCGTTGGTGTGTCCCGCTCGCTTGCTGCCGTCGTGGAGCAGCACAACGACGAACACGGCATCGTCTGGCCGGTCTCCGTTGCCCCGTACGAGGTCGCGGTGATTCCGCTCGATCCCAAGAAGGAGGAGTGCGCTAACGTTTGCGACCAAATCGTCGAGGGCCTGTGCGCCGAGGGTATCGAGGTTGTCGTCGATGACCGTGACGAGCGTCCTGGCTTTAAGTTTGCCGATAACGACCTCATGGGCTTCCCGTATCAGGTCGTGCTTGGCAAGCGTGGCCTCAAGAATGGTACTGTGGAGCTCAAGGACCGTGCCACGGGCGAGCGTGAGGACGTGGCGATCGACGAGGTCGTCGCCAAGATTGCCGAGCTTGTTAAGGCGGCCCGCCGTTAATCGACGTTTCTGCTATTAGATGTAATTGCGGGGCTGCTCCGTATCTCTCTTAGGATGAGATGCGGAGCAGTCTATTTTGTTGGAATAAACTCGATGGGTAAAGAAAACCCCACAGCCCATATGAGCTGCGGGGTTTTCTTGTGCCTCCGATGCGAAATAAATCGCTCAGATATTACTGATAATCGACGACGTCAATCCAGTTCTTCAGGAACTCATCGTTCACGTTGCGCTTACGAGCGAGCTCGGAAGCGGCGACGATGCTCGTCCACTGACGCACGACCTGCATGGGCATGTCGGCGCGGTCGCAGTAGAGCTCCAAGTAGGCCTCAGCCTGGTCCTTGCTGTTGAGGGCGAAGAGCAGGTAGGTGGTGGCAACGTCGGCAGCAGGGGAGCCCTGGGTGGCGTGTGCCCAGTCGCACACATAGAGCTGGCCGTCGTCGCCGACGATGACGTTGGAGGGGTTGAAGTCGCCGTGGCAGACCTTGAACTCCTTGGTCATGCCGTCCAGACGCTCCTGAAGGTTGTAGCGCGTGGTGGCATTGAGCTGATCAAGGCTGTCGATCATGCGGGCGAACTTGTCGCGCTGACGGTTGAGCAGCGGGGAGGTATAGCCGTGGATCTCGATCTGGAGGTCGACGAACATCTCGAGATACTCACCAAAGCGCTGGGGCTCAGCAGTCATCTTCTCGGCAAGGGTGGTGCCCGGAACCTTCTCGGTCACGAGCGCCCAGCCGTTGGCGTTCTCGAGCTGGGAAACCTCGAGAGCCTTGGGGCTGCGGATGCCGCACTCATTGATGCGGGCAAGATTCAAAGCCTCGTTGAACACGTCGGAGACAGGCTTGGTCTCGTTAAAGACCTTGACGATCTTGTCCCCCAGGTCGTAAACGACCTTGTTGCCACGGCGGACGAGCTCGGTCTTGGAATCGGGTAGCAGCATGGTTGCATCCTTTCAACGATGCGATAGAAGCGACGGCGGGGGTGTGTGAAACACCCGTGCACCCCCGCCGTTAAAAACCGTGCTAAAACTAGCAGACGGCGTAGTCCTGAGGCTCGCGGCCGTAGTAGGCGTCCAGGTAGAGCTCCTTGATTTCGCTCATGAGCGGGTAGCGCGGGTTTGCGCCGGTGCACTGGTCGTTGAATGCCTGCTCGGTCATCTCGTCGAGGGTGTCGAGGAAGTACTGCTCGTCAACACCGTAGTCGGCGATGGTCTTCTTGACGCCGATGAAGTCCTTGAGTTCCTCGAGCTTCGTGATGAAGTTCTCGAAGACCTCCTTGTCGTCCTTGCCCTCGATGCCGCAGTACTTGGCCATCTCGGCGTAGTTGTGCAGCGCGTTGGGGTAAGGATACTGGGAGAAGGTACCCATCTTGACGGGAGCCTCGGCGGCGTTGTAGCGCATAACGCGGGTCAGGATGACGGCGTTGGCGAGGCCGTGAGGCAGGTGATGGAAGGCGCCGAGCTTGTGAGCCATGGAGTGGTTGAGGCCCAGGAAGGCGTTGGCGAAGGCCATACCGGCCATGCAAGAGGCGTTGTGCATCTCCTCGCGGGCATGCGGGTCCTTGGCGCCGTTCGTGAAGCTGGAGGGCAGGTTCTCGAAGACGAGCTTAGCAGCGCGCTCGGAGAGGCCCTTGGTGTAGTCGGAAGCCATGATGGAGACGTAGGACTCGATGGCGTGGGTCATGACGTCGATGCCGGAGGCAGCGGTCAGGCCGCGCGGGGCGGTCATGCAGTTGTCGGCGTCAACGATAGCCATGTTGGGGAGCAGCGCGTAGTCGGCGAGCGGCCACTTGATGCCGGTCTCCTTGTCGGTGATGATGGCGAACGGCGTGCACTCGGAGCCGGTACCCGAAGAGGTCGGGACGGCGACGAAGTAGGCCTTCTTGCCCATCTCGGGGAAAGTGAAGATACGCTTGCGGATGTCCATGAAGTCCATGGCCATGTCCTCAAACTTGCACTCGGGGTGCTCGTACATCATCCACATGATCTTGCCGGCGTCCATAGCGGAGCCACCGCCGACGGCGATGATGACGTCCGGCTCAAAGAGAGCCATCTGTTTGGCGCCGCGACGTGCGCACTGCAGCGACGGATCGGGCTCGACGTCGTAGAAGCAGTCGTGGGCGATGCCCATCTCGTCGAGCTTGGCCTCGATGGCGCGGGTGTTGCCATTCTTGAAGAGGAACTGGTCGGTGACGATGAAGGCACGCTTCTTGCCCATGACGGTACCGAGCTCGTCGAGGGCGACGGGCGTGGAACCCTTCTTGAAGTAGACCTTCTCGGGAGCGCGGAACCACAGCATGTTCTCACGGCGCTCGGCCACAGTCTTAACGTTGATCAAGTGCTTCACCCCAACGTTCTCGGAGACGGAGTTGCCGCCCCAGGAGCCGCAGCCCAGGGTCAGAGACGGCTTCATGCCAAAGTTGTACAGGTCACCGATGCCGCCGTGCGAGGACGGGGTATTGATGACGATACGGCAGGCCTTCATGACGTGCTCGAACAGGCTGATCTTCTCGGCCTGGGCGGGGTGCACGTACAGAGAGGCGGTGTGGCCCGGGCCACCGGCGAGCACCAGGTGCTCGGCCTTGTCGACGGCCTCCTGGAAGTCCTTGGCGTGGTACATGGCCAGGACCGGGGAGAGCTTCTCGTGGGAGAACTCCTCCTTGGCGGGGTCGGTGGAGGTGACCTCGGCGATCAGGATCTTGGTCTTGGCGGGAACCTCGATGCCTGCGAGCTCGGCGATCTTGGCGGCAGCCATGCCGGGGATGCGGTGGTCGAGAGCGCCGTTCTTGAACATGGCGGCACGCAGTGCCTCCATCTCGGCACCCTGCTTGACGAAGTAGCAGCCGCGCTTCTGGAACTCGGCCTTAACCTGGTCATAGATGGTGTCGATGACGGTCACGGACTGCTCGGAAGCGCAGATCATGCCGTTGTCGAAGGTCTTGGAGTGGATGATGGAGTTGACGGCGAGCAGCACGTCGGCGGTGTCGTCGATGACGACCGGGGTGTTACCGGCGCCAACGCCTAGGGCGGGCTTGCCCGAGGAGTAGGCGGCCTTGACCATGCCCGGGCCACCGGTGGCGAGGATGATGTCGACGTCGCGCATGACCATGTTGGTCAGCTCGATGGAGGGGACATCGACCCAGCCGATGATACCCTCGGGGGCGCCGGCCTTGACGGCGGCGTCAAGCACGAGCTTGGCGGCGGCGATGGTGCACTTGGCGGCAGCCGGGTGCGGGGAGATGATGATGGCGTTGCGGGTCTTCAGGCTGATCAGCGTCTTGAAGATCGCAGTGGAGGTGGGGTTGGTCGTCGGGATGACGGCGCCCACGATACCGATGGGCTCGGCGATCTTGGTGATGCCATAAGCCTCGTCGCGCTCCAGGACACCACAGGTCTTGGTGTTCTTGTAAGCGTTGTAGATGTACTCTGCGGCGTAGTGGTTCTTGATGACCTTGTCCTCAAGAACGCCGCGGCCGGTCTCCTCGATGGCCATCTTCGCCAACGGGATACGAGCCTTGTTGGCGGCCATGGCGGCCTCATAGAAGATCTTGTCGACCTGCTCCTGCGTGTACGTAGCAAAAAGCGCCTGGGCCTCTCGCATCTGAGCGAGCTTAGCCTCAAGCGCCTCTACGTTGTCCACAATTGCGGGAGTAGTGTTTTCCGGTGACTTTTTCACCATTTGTGTCTCCTTGCGATCGGAGATTTACCCTACGTCTAGCATGATAGCAAGAAATAATTCGGTAAACGGTAAGATTCCCGTAAAAGGCACACTAAAACGCTTCAATTAACTGAAACGCTTCAACTATAACTTTTAACTTCCCGTTTGCCGCATCGCCCCACTCATTGGGGACAGACTTATATGAGTATTTCAATGGGAAAACGGGGAGAACGGGGCACCTGTTTGACAATCGCTATTCGCGGGTCGCGGTCGAGTCGGACACGCAGGCGGTCCAGTTGCTCGATTATATCCATCTCAATCCTGTGAAAGGCGCGCTCGACTCGCTCGATGCGTACCGCTGGTCAAGCTTCAAGGCATATCAGCTGGGCTATGATTCCTTTGACATCTGTAAACACTCATGTAAGTCTGTCCCCAATGAGTGCAAAAAGGCGCCCTCCGTGGGGGAGGACGCCTTTGGTAAGTTCTATATGAACGCGAGGTCTTTGACCCGGAGAGTCCGAGGTACTTGTTGGTAAGACCTTATTTAGGAGCGCGCAACCTTGCCGGACTTGAGGCAGGTGGAGCAAACGTTCATCTTGCGACGGTGACCATCGACGACGACGTAAACGCGCTGGATGTTGGGGCGGAACTTACGGTTGGTGACGCGGTGAGAGTGGCTGATGGAGCGACCGGCAACGGGGTGCTTACCGCAAACTTCGCAAACTTTGGACATAACTGACCCTCCTTGGGCGACAAACGAACATGTCGCGTTAACAAACAAGCCTGAACTATAGCACAGAAGTCGCTCCCTGTGCGCAATCTACACAGAAATATTCCTCTTTTGGCGATAGTGCCCACGCTACGGCCCTGGACGTAGATCCGATTTGCGTGCAGCAGAGGGGATTATGCCAGCTCGTGCGTGTGTTTTCAAGCTCGTCCCACAAATATATATAGGTTTATGGAGCGCCTGCGCACGTTTACGGATTGCTCTGTATTTATGCTCGCAATTAAGCTCGAGGTTGGCTACACTATCCCTTGACCATTAAAGGGGTACGAGATACCCACATGGAATTACATAGCTGCCAAAGAGCAGCCTTTCCTGTGGGTGTCTGGTCCGCTTAAGCGGTCGGGCATCTATTTTTTTGACTGTGTCAGCAGTCAAGACATGTGAGGAAGGAGATCGATGGGCACGACTTCCCCCAAGGCGGTCATCATGGACGAGACCGCCGTCAATCGAGCGATGACCCGCATTGCGCACGAGATTCTCGAGCGCAACGAGGGCTGTGAAGACCTCGCTCTGGTCGGCATCGTCACGCGCGGCGACCTTCTGGCAAAGAAGCTCGCCGAGGAGATCAAGGAGATCGAGGGCGTCGACGTTCCGCTCGGTAGCCTCGACATCAGCTTCTACCGCGATGACTACGCTACCAATTTCGCTCCCGCGATCCACGCTACCAACATTCCCTTCAGCGTCGACGGCAAGCGCGTCGTGCTGGTGGACGACATCCTGTATACGGGCCGTACTATCCGCGCCGCTCTGGATGCTGTCATGGACCTGGGCCGTCCGAGCCGCATCGAGCTGGCAGTTCTCGTTGACCGCGGTCACCGTGAGCTCCCCATCTCGCCGGACTTTGTCGGCAAGAACGTTCCCTCGTCGCATGAGGAGAACGTGCACCTATATATGAAGGAAGTAGACGGCCGCACCGCTGTCGAGATTAACGACGTCGCGCCGGGTTCCCATGTGGGCTCCGCGCCGCTGGGAGGTGAGTAGTACCGTGGCGTTCAACCATAAGCACCTGATCGACATTACCGAGTACTCCGAAGAGGACATCAAGCTCATCCTTGAGACCGCCAAGGCGTTCTCCGAGGTCAACGAGCGTGCGATCAAGAAGGTCCCCACGCTCAAGGGCAAGACCATCGTCAACATGTTCAACGAGCCCTCGACGCGCACCCGCAGCTCCTTCGAGCTCGCCGAGAAGCGCCTTTCGGCCGACAGCCTCAACTTTGGCGGCTCCTCGACCTCCACGGTCAAGGGCGAGAGCCTCGTCGACACCGTCGAGACCCTCAACGCCTACAAGATTGATTGCATCGTCGTTCGCGATAAGCACGCCGGTGCTCCCTACATCGTCACGCAGAACTCGCCCGCGAGCGTTATCTGCGCCGGCGACGGCAAGCACAACCATCCTACGCAGGCCCTGCTCGACCTGTACACCATCTGGGAGCACAAGGGTGACTTCCACGGTCTGAAGGTCGCTGTCGTCGGCGATATCGCGCACTCCCGTGTCTGCGGCTCGCTGATCCCCGCCCTTAAGATCATGGGCTGCGAGACCTACGCTGTCGCCCCCGGCACGCTGCTGCCGCCGGCGCCCGAGGTTCTGGGTTGCGACCACGTGACGAGCGACCTCGATTCCGTCCTGCCCGAGCTGGACGTCGTCTACATGCTGCGCGTGCAGCAGGAGCGCCTTGAGGGCGCTCCGTTCCCCACGATTCGCGAGTATCACAAGCTCTTCGGCCTGACCAAGGACCGCGAGAAGCTCATGAAGCCCGATGCGATCATCTGCCACCCGGGCCCCATCAACCGCGGCGTCGAGTTCGACTCCTATATGGCCGACCACCCGCAACGCTCCGTCATCCTGGAGCAGGTCTACGCCGGTATCTGCGTGCGTATGGCTATCCTGTATCTGCTGCTTGGAGGTGCCGATAATGGCCTTGCTTCTTAAGAATGCCCACGTCGTCGACCCGTCCGTCGAGCTTGACGGTGTCGTTGACGTCCTGATTGACGGCGATAAGATCGCCGAGGTCGGCGAGAATCTCGCCGTCGAGGGAGCCGAGGTCCGCGACCTTTCCGGCAAGTACCTCGTCCCCGGCCTGGTGGATATGCACGTTCACCTTCGCGAGCCTGGCTACGAGGTCAAAGAGGACATCGAGAGCGGCACCCGCGCTGCTGCCAAGGGCGGCTTCACCGGCGTGTGCGCCATGCCCAACACCGACCCCGTTACCGATAACGGAACCGTCGTTGAGTTCGTCAAGTCCCGCGCTGCCGAGGTCGGCCACTGCCGCGTCTATCCTTCTGGTGCTATGACTCGCGGCCTTAAGGGCGAGGCTATGTCCGAGATGGGCGATATGGTCACCCACGGCGCCGTCGCCTTCACCGATGACGGTCGCGGCGTGCAGGGTGCGGGCATGCTCCGTCGCTGCATGGACTACGGCAAGATGTTCGGCAAGGTCTTTATGAGCCACTGCCAGGACGAGGATCTGGTCGGCCACGGCCAGATCAACGAGGGCAAGGTCTCGACCCGTCTGGCCCTCGAGGGTTGGCCGGCCGCCGGCGAGGAGCTTCAGATTGCCCGCGACATCGAGATTGCCAAGCTGACCGGTGCCAAGCTGCACATCCAGCACATCTCCACCGCTCATGGCCTGGAGCTCGTGCGTGCCGGTAAGGCTGCCGGTGTCCAGGTGACCTGCGAGGCCACCCCGCACCACATGTTCCTGACCGAGAACGACCTGGACGAGACCTACAACACCTCGCTCAAGGTCAATCCGCCGCTGCGCACCGACGAGGATGCCGAGGCCATCCGTCAGGGTGTCATCGACGGTACCGTCGACGCTATCGTTACCGACCACGCTCCCCACACCCCGTGGGAGAAGGCCCGCGAGTTCGAGCTCGCGCCCTTTGGAATGATTGGCCTCGAGACTTCGCTGTCGCTCGTGCTCACTGAGCTGGTCAACACGGGCAAGATGAGCGTGAGCCGCATGGTCGAGCTCATGGCCATCAAGCCGCGTGAGATTCTGGGCCTCGATCAGGTTCAGGTCAAGGCGGGCTCTGTCGCCGACCTGACCGTGTTCGACCCCTCCGCAACCTGGACGGTTGGCGAGGACGGTTACGAGTCGCGCGCCGAGAACTCCGGTTTTGCCGGCCGCACGCTCACCGGTCGTGCCACCGATGTATTTGTCGGTGGCAAGCAGACGCTCGCCGACGGCTGCATCTGCTAGCATAGCCTTATCGCTTTTGTGCGCGGCGCCCTTGCGGTGCCGCGCTTTCTGTTCGTTTAGACCATGCAACCGCATGGGGGATTGGAGCGTCTATGCCCACACCTTCCACTGCACGCATGCACGACTTCGAGGTCGTCTCGAACCGGGAGATCGCCGACGGCATCTTCTCGCTCGTCATCTCGGCCCCCAAGCTTGCAAGTGCGCTCAAGCCCGGTCAGTTTGTGAACATTGCCGTGCCCGGCGATGCCTCCTCGCTGCTTCGCGTGCCCCTGAGCTTCTATCGCGCCGACGCCGAGGCCGGCACCGTCGAGCTGTGGTACGCCGTCGTGGGCGACGATACCCGCCGTTTGTCCCAGATGGGCCCTGGCTCCACCTCTAACCTGTTGGGCCCCGGTGGCCGTGGCTGGATGGTACCCGAGGGCACCAGGAAGGCACTGCTCGTCGCCGGTGGCATCGGCGTTCCGCCTGTGCTGTGTCTTGCCGGCATGCTTGCCGAGCAGGGTGTTGATGTGGACGTGTGCCTGGGCTTTGGCACCGCTTCCAAAGTCGTGGGTGTCGATGAGTTCCGTGCGCTGGGCGCCACGGTTAACGTGTGCACCGACGACGGTTCGCTCGGCACGCACGGTTTTTGCACCGATCCGGCAGCCGAGCTGCTTGGAGAGGGCGGCTACGACTACGTCGCCAGCTGCGGCCCCGCCGTCATGATGAAGAAGGTCGCCGCCGCTGCCGCCGAGGCCGGTGTGTACTGCGAGGTGTCGCTCGAGCGCATGATGAGCTGTGGCTTTGGCGCCTGCAACACCTGCAATGTCGAGACGGTTGACGGTATGAAGGGTGCTTGTATGTGCGGCCCCGTGTTCGATGCTTCCAAGGTGGTGGTCTTCTAGTGGGTACCGTGAACATGGCCGTCGATTTCGGCGGCGTCAAGATGCAGAACCCCATTAACACCGCAGCCGGTACCTTTGGCTACGGTTGGCAGTTCCAGAACTTCTTTGATGTTTCCCAGCTGGGCGCCATCACTACCAAGGGTTGCGCTGCCGAGCCCTGGCCCGGCAATCCCGCGCCCCGCATGGCCGAAATTCCCGGCGGTATGATCAACTCCGTGGGTCTTCAGAACCCCGGCGTGGCTGCCTTTGCCCGTGAGTCCGGCCCGTGGCTCGAACAGCTGTCCAAGGACGGCTGCCAGGTCATCTGTCAGGTTGCCGGCCACTCCGTTGACGAGTTTGTCCGCGCGCTCGAGATGTATGTCGAGCTGTGCCCCTGGGCTGCCGGGTACGAGATCAACGTGAGCTGCCCTAATATCGCCGCCGGCGGTGCCGCCATGGGCTCCACGCCCGAGGGCGCCTCTTCCGTTATGGCTGCCTGCCGCAAGGTGACCGATAAGCCGCTGTTCGTAAAGATGGCTCCGGTTAATGTCGCCGAGATTGCCAAGGCTCTCGAGGCCGCCGGCGCCGACGGCCTTTCGGTCATCAATTCCATCCAGGGCATGGCCATTGACGTGCACACCCGCAAGTCCCGTGTTGCCAAGCCCAAGGGCGGCCTTTCGGGCCCGCTGTGCCACCACATCGCCGTTCGCATGGTCTGGGAGGTCGCTCAGGCCGTCGATATCCCCATCAACGGTGTCGGCGGTGTCATGACCGGCGAGGATGCGGCTGAGTTTATCCTGGCCGGCGCCACCTGCGTGTCGGTCGGCATGGCCAACTTCGTCGATCCGTGTGCTTCGCTTAAGATCGCGCATGAGCTCGAGGCCTGGGCCGAGTCCCAGGGCGTAAAGGACATCAACGAGCTGGTGGGTGCTTTCGAATGCTAGAGACCGATGCCCGCGACCGTGTTATCGTCGCCCTCGACTGCGACCGTAAGCGTGCGCTCGAGCTCGCCCACGAGCTTTCGGGCCATGCCGCCTGGCTCAAGGTCGGCATGACGCTCTATTACGCTGAGGGTCCCCAGATCGTCAAGACCTTTAAGGACCTTGGCTTTAAGGTCTTCCTCGACCTTAAGTTCCATGACATTCCGCATCAGGTGCGCGGCGCTGCCCGCTCGGCCTCGCTTGCCGGTGCCGACCTGCTTTCGGTCCACGGCCTGGGCTCGGGTGCTATGCTCGCTGCCTGCCGCGAGGGTGCCGAGGAGGCGCGTGAGGACCGCGCCAAACTCGTCGCCATCACCGTGCTCACGAGCATGAATCAGGATGCGCTGGCCGAGATCGGCGTCGAGTCGCCCGTTGCCGAGGAAGCCGCCCGTCTGGCAAAGCTTGCCCAGACCAACGGCATCGACGGCATCGTGTGCTCGCCGATGGAGGCTCACGACATGCGTGAGCTGCTGGGTCCTGATGCCCTGATCGTGACTCCGGGTGTGCGTCCGGTGGGTGCCGCCCTTGGTGACCAGTCCCGCGTGGCGACGCCTTCCCAGGCTATCGAGCGTGGCGCAAGCCACATTGTGGTGGGCCGTCCCATCACCGGTGCCGACGATCCGGTTGCCGCCTTTGACGCCATCGTCGCCGAGCTGGTCGAAAACGTCGCGTAAAAGATTCCCCTAAGTCACCACTTTTGGGTCTCATTAGCACAAAATAGCCCCTGTGCCTGCGTAAACTTTCCCATCCTTTGTGTGGAATCGCAGGTCAGGGGCTTAACTTTGGGCGCAGTATATTGCACTTTTTGCGGGTATCGTCTAACCTATGGAGCCGCGATTACGCATTTTGTACGTTCTACGTGCTAAAATGCCAATTATTGAATCAGATATAACCCAACTATTTGGAGGTACGAATGGCACTCCCTCAGCTTACCGACGAGCAGCGCAAGCAGGCTCTTGAGAAGGCTGCCGCCGCACGTCACGCCCGCGCTGAGCTTCGCGAGCAGATCAAGAAGGGCGAGAAGTCCCTCGAGTCCGTGCTCAACTCCGATGACCCCATCGCTTCCCGCATGAAGGTTTCCACCCTCATCGAGTCTCTCCCCGGTTATGGCAAGGCCAAGGCCGCCAAGATCATGGAGGAGCTCGGTATCTCCGCTACTCGTCGCGTCCAGGGCCTCGGCGTCCGTCAGCGCGAGCAGCTCCTCGAGCAGCTGACCAAATAAGTGAGCGCTCAGGATTCCAAGCTCTTTGTGATTTCTGGACCGTCAGGCGCAGGCAAGGGTACGCTCGTCACTCGTGTGCGCGAGCGCCGCTCGAACCTGGGTCTGACGGTTTCGGCTACCACGCGAGCACCACGCAAAGGTGAGGTCGACGGCGTCAACTACTTTTTTCTGACGCGCGAGGAGTTCGACCGCCGCGTGGCAAACGGTGAGTTTGTTGAGTGGGCCGAGGTCCACGGTAACTGCTACGGCACGTTGGTGAGCGAGGTCACATCCAAGCTCGCCTCGGGCTCGTCTCTGATTTTGGAGATCGATGTCCAGGGCGCCCTGCAGGTGAAGGAGCGTTTCCCCGAGGCCGTGCTGATCTTTATCAAGCCGCCTTCGCTTGAGGTGCTCCGCGAGCGTCTGGTCGGTCGCGGTACCGAGACGCCCGAGACGATTGAGCTGCGTATGGCAAACGCCGCCGATGAGCTTGCCCTTGCCGACCGCTACGACGACGTCGTGGTGAATGACGATCTCGACCGCGCGACCGATGAGCTCGTTCGCGTTCTCGATATGCATGAAAGGATCTGAGGTCCGTGTCCGTTGTAAAGCCTTGCATTGACGATCTTCTGGAGAAGACCGATCACAACCGCTTCCTGCTCGCTTCGCTTGCCTCTAAGCGTGCCTGCGACATCAATAGCATGCTGCGCGGCCAGCATAACCGCGTGCTTGCTGTTCAGGATGTCGACGACATCACCATCGCGCTTTCCGGCGCCGACACCATCTCGATGGCTATGGACGAGATCGTCGACGGCGATATCTCCTACGACGAGGCCCGTTACGAGAAGGCGCTCGGCCATAAGGTTGCTGAAGCCTAAATGGCAGCTCGCGTTTGCCTGGTCCACTATCACGAGGTTGGACTGAAGGGCAAGAACCGCGCACATTTTGAGCATATCCTCATGGATAACATTAAGGCGGCTTTGGCCGCCTTTTCCGTGAACGCCGTGTCTCGAATTTCCGGTTATATCCTCGTGACCTTTAACGAACATCAGGCCGACGAGGCGGCGCGTGTCATCCGCACCGTCCCCGGCGTTGCCCGTGTGTCCCTGGCGTACCACACCAACCGCGACCCGCAGGAGTACTGCGCCGCCGCTGTCAAGGCGCTGCGCGAGTTTGGCCCCTTCGATTCGTTTAAAGTGCACGCCAAGCGTTCCAATACTGACTATGAGCTCACCTCGATTGATATCAATCGTCAGGTGGGTGAGGTGCTGTGCGAGGCCTTCCCCGATAAAAAGGTTCAAATGCACGATCCCGATGCGATGGTGCACGTACTGGTGGTCCAGGGTAGCGTTTACGTGTACGCGCGCTCCGAGCGCGGCGTGGGCGGTCTGCCGGTGGGTTCTGCCGGCAAGGTCGTGACGCTTCTGTCGTCGGGCATCGATTCTCCGGTGGCGACCTGGATGCTCGCGCGTCGCGGCGCGGTGTGCGTGCCGGTGCATTTCTCCGGTCGTCCGCAGACGCCCGACACGAGTGAATACCTGGTGCAGGACATCATCCGTGCGCTTGAGCCGGGTGTCCAGATCGGCCGCCTGTACGTGGTGCCGTTTGGCGATTGCCAGCGTGAGATTTCCGTCACCTGCCCCAGCAACCTGCGCGTGATCATGTATCGCCGCATTATGTATTCGGTTGCCGAGCGCATTGCGCATATCGAGGGCGCCAAGGCCATCGTGACCGGCGAGTCGCTCGGTCAGGTTGCCTCCCAGACGCTCGAGAACATCATGGCCGTCAACGAGGCCGTGAAAATTCCCGTGTTCCGTCCGTTGATCGGTTCGGACAAGCAGGAGATTATTGCGCGCGCTCAGGAAGTCGGCACGTTCGATATTTCCACCGAGGCGGCGCCCGACTGCTGCACGCTGTTTATGCCGCGTCGTCCCGAGACGCACGCCAAACTCGATGCCGTGCACGAGGCCTGGGAGCTGTTCGACCACGAGGAGATGATCGAGCGCCTGCTTAAGCAGACCGAGTATATCGACTTCTCCAGCAACACGTATAAGGCCCCTAAGACCTTAAAACGCAAACATTCGGAGCTTGCTCCGCGTGAGATTTACCAAGATCACGAGTAATTGCCTGCATAGACCGACGATGCGCCTGTATCGTCGGTCTTTTGCTATCTGGGCAAATGATGCCAAGATGTTCATTCGCTGACGTGTGTCTGAATAAATGGACATTTTTTCGCAAGGTTTTGGTCAGCTTTTGGTTTGACCGCGAAAACTGGTGTTGACGTGCGGAAGCTGCGGCGTTCGTTTCCTGACACGATGGTGTTGGGAGGTTTTGCTATGGCGCAGCGCGAACAACACGAACGGGTTAAACGGATGGACCGCTGGGCAGAAAAGCTGCTCGGACACAAGGCGGTGGTGGCGGCGATTTTGGTTGTCATTGCCGCCGCGAGCGGCTTAGCGATGGCAAGTTTTAATAGCCGCTCCAGCGGCGTGTCGTTTGAGCATAGTGATGAGGCGAGCTCCTCGGATGTGCGCGGGGCCGGGGATGCGTCTCCTGATGATGCCGATGAGTCTTCGGCCAAGAGCTCCTCTGCTGCCGAGGTGTACGTCGATGTGGATGGCGCCGTTGTTAGGCCTGGCGTGTATCGGCTCAAAGATGGAGCACGGGTGTCCCAAGCGATCGATGCCGCCGGAGGGCTTACGGCCGAGGCGGATGTGACAGGGCTTAATCGTGCGTCCAAGATCACAGATGGCCAAAAGATCTATGTTCCGACGGTGGGGGAGCAACAAGCGGCTGGGGCGGTCGACGGGGCCGAAATCGGTGCTGACACGACTCCTGGCGCGGGGTCTTCGTCGGGGCTCGTGAACATTAATACGGCAAGTGCGGCGGAGCTGCAGACGCTTTCTGGTATCGGGCCTTCTATGGCTCAGTCGATTATCGATGAGCGGACAAAGAACGGTGCTTTTGCCTCAGTCGATGACCTGATGCGCGTATCGGGGATTGGTGAGAAGAAGCTCGCCAAAATCAAAGATTGCATTTGCGTATGATTGCGACCGATCGCGAGCAAGTGATGCCACCACGGCCATTGATGCCGTGGACGATGGCGCTTTGTGCCGGCTTGTGTGTGAGCTGTGGCTTGGTACTTAACATGGCGGCCGATTTGCTGTTGGGAGAGCGGGCAGCGCCCGTCGCGTCGCTTATGGCCATTCCCGTTGCGGCTGCGGCTTGTATCGTATTGGCTCGGTCCTGTATGCGCCTTGTGCGGTGGAGACGATGGCTTTATGCCGCGGGCCTTGGCTTCTTGGCGGGGGCGGTCGTGTCCGCGGGTTGGGCGATCGGGACACTGCGTGCTTCGAGCGCACTGGATAATCGGGCTGCGAGCAGTCTCGAGTTTGTTGTGCACGGCGACCCGTCCATCAGTGACGCTGCGTACTCCTATACCTGCGATGCGTATGCGGGCGAAAAGCGTTTGGGTCAGGTGCGGCTGTCGTGTGATCGCGAGCTCGACGCCGGTTCGCATGTACGTGCTATCGGTCGAATTTCGCGCTTTGAGAACGATGCGTATGGGCGCTCACGCGTGCTTCGAGGCGAGGCGTGCAAGGTTAAAGCCGTTCGGATTGTGTCGGTCGATGAGGGCTCTCCGGAGCCGCTGCTTCGACTGCGAAATGGGCTGCTTGCGTCTATCGCGCCTGCGACCGACCCGGCGCGTGCGCTCATAGCCGGAGTTGTCTGTGGTCATTCGGCCGAGCTGCGCGCCCAGCCGGCGGGCGAATGGTTTTCGGTGACGGGAACTGCGCATCTTATCGCCGTATCGGGCAGCCATTTGGCTATCGTGGGGTTTGTAATCGAGGGTTTATTGCAAAAGACCCGGTGTTCACGGGGTCTTCAACGGGCGATATTGGCGATAACGCTTGTGGGTTACGCTGTCTTTACGGGCGCGTCTCCCTCGGCAGTGCGCGCGTGCTGCATGGTGTTCGCGACGCTTGTCGTAAACGGCGCGGGGCGTCGCCGGCATGGCACATCGGCACTCTTCGTAACCATGTCCATCTTTGTGCTACTGCGGCCGACGGTGCTGTTCGAGATGGGCTTTCAGCTTTCATGTGCCAGCGTCTTTGCCATCCTGTGCTTTTGCCCGTACGTCACCTATGCTTTGGGGGAGCTGGGTGTGCCGACGGGCATTGCCGGCATGCTTTCCGTCACACTGTGCTCGCAGTTGGCGACACTTCCCATTACCATTCCTGCCTTTGGTACGTTCTCGCTCATTGCTCCGCTGGCGAATGCGGTCATCGGTCCGGTGGTGAGTCTACTGCTCGCTGTGTCGATTGTGCTGGTTCCCTTTTCGCTCGTGGCGCCGTTGCAGGCTTGGGCACTCGTCGTACCCATGATTGCCGCCCGGTGCGCGTTGTTCTTCGAGCAGCTGTTTGCCGCCGTGCCAGGTGCATCCGTGAGCGTGCCGCCCGATAGCATGTGGATTTACCTGGTGCCGTGTTTGCTGGCGGCTCTGCTGGTCTGGTGGCCGCGTCCCCGTGCACGTCCTATGGCGGTGGGGCTTGCATGCCTGGTGCTCTTGGCTGCGATTCCGTACGTCTACTGGGATCGATTCACTCCGTCTTCGGTTACGGTCCTCGATGTTGGCCAGGCCGATGCGATTCTTATCCGCCAGGGCGGCGCAGTGGCGCTCGTGGACTGTGGGCTCGATGAGCGCGTGGTGAGCGCGCTGGTCCGCAATAACGTGCACCATATCGATGTCGTCTTTGTGACGCATTGGGATGAGGATCACTGGGGTGGTCTGCCTGCCGTGCTCGAACAGTTTTCGGTCGGAACGATTGCCGTGGCGGCGGATGCGCTGGAGGATGCTCCTGCCGAGGTATTGAACCGACCTGGCGTGGAGTATCGGCAGGTGCGCCGTGGGGATACGGTCGACATCGGCTCATTTTGCGCCCGCGTGATGTGGCCATTCGAGTCCGTGGATGGCGAGGGCAATGAGGACTCTCTTGTTTTGCTGCTCTCCTACGCTCAGGAGGGTAAGAACCTGCGCGTGCTCCTCACTGGTGATGCCGAGCTCGATCAGGAGCGCGAGTTTGTCCAGGAAGTGGGCGATATCGATGTACTCAAGCTGGGGCATCACGGCTCAAAAGTTTCCGTCGACACAGACCTGCTGGGCACGCTTAAGCCCGAGCTCTCTATCGCGAGCGCGGGCGAGGGCAACCGCTACGGCCATCCATCCGATGCCTGCATCGATGCGGTTCGCGATGCGGGCGGCGCTTTCGCTTGCACCATCGAACATGGAGACATTACCGTCTCGCCGACCGCAACCGGTTTTGCCATGCGATGCCAGCGACCGTGATGACATCGTTGGCGCGCGGTGTGCCCCTGGGCTAAAATGGCACGGTACGAATTCGAGTGTGTGCGAGAGGGGAGCGCAATGTCCGAAACCGGTCTGCTGCCGGCATATCTGATCGTCGGTACCGATGGAGTCAAGCGCGACCACGCTGTCTCGCGTATGAAAGCTCGCTTGGAAAAGTCGGGTATGGTTGAGTTCAACCTCGACGAACGCGACATGACGAAAGATCCCGATATCGAGTCGATCATCGGCTCGCTCAATACCTTTCCCATGGGTAGCGAGTTTCGCCTGGTCATCCTTGACGGCTGCTCCAAGCTTGCCAAGGCAGTCTCGGAACCGCTCGTCGAGTACCTCGCAAGCCCCAGCCCTACGACAGTCTGTCTCATTATCGCCGACTCACTTGCCAAGAACACGCGCCTGTATAAGGCAATCGCCAAGATCGACAAGAAGGCTATCGTCGATTGCTCGGGTACCAAGCGCTGGGAACTGCCGCGCCGCGTTCAGCAGATGGCAACGCAGCATGGTAAGTCCATCTCGACTGCTGCTGCCGAGGAGCTCGTCTCGCGTTCGGGCGAAAACACGCGCATGCTCGATAACGACCTGGCAAAGCTCGCCCAGATGGTCGAGGCGCCCCAGATTGAGCTTGCCGACGTGGAGCGTTGGATCGTGCGTACGGCCGAGGTTCAGCCCTGGGACTTCCTCAACGCCGTTTCGGCTCGCGATATGCGGCGTTCGCTCGAGCTCTTTAAGCTTTTGCCCTCTAAGAGCTACGTGTGGACCTACACACTGCTATGCGGTCGCATCCGTGAGCTGATCGTTGCCAAGGCGCTCGATGGGCGTGGGCAGGGGCGTGAGCTCGCCGCGACGCTCAAGCTTCAGGCCTGGCAGGTCAAGAATCACCTTACCTGGGCACGTCGTTTTTCGATGGCTGAGCTCGTTGACGCGCTCGAGGGTGCTGTCGATGTGGAGCTCGCGCTCAAGGGTTCGGCCGATTCGGAGACTGCGCTTTTGCTCTGGATTACGAACATCTTGAGAAAATCGTGATGATACCTGCCTA
>CAJMLP010000007.1:0-96966 GCA_905214215.1 uncultured bacterium
ATAGCAGACTTTTTTGCCGGCGCGTATATCGTTGGCAAACTGGAAAACCACCACAAAGGTACCTGTCCCCTTTGTGGTGGTTAGGGGAGGAGCTTCATGGCGGCGTCGTGGGCGGCGTGCTCGTAGGTGTCGTCGAGGGGCTTGAGCGGCAGCAGGGCTGTGGCCTGTGCGTCGCCGCGGCGCTCGAGGGCGTGGGCGATCAGCCAGTCGGCGAGCTCGGGGTTCTTGGGCAGTGCCGGTCCATGCAGGTACGTGCCGATGACGCCCTTGTAGATGAGGCCCTCAAAGCCATCGTCGCCGTTGTTGCCGGTACCCGTGACGACGGACGTTCCGAGCGGCGTGGCCTTTGCATCGAGCAGGGTACGGCCGCCGTGGTTCTCGAATCCCACAAAGGGCTCGGGTGCCAGGTCGGTCTTGACGGCGACGTTGCCGATCAGGCGGTCGGAGCCGCGCACGGTCTCGGCGGCAATGACGCCCAGGCCATCGATGCGATTCTCGCCCATATAGTACGAACGGCCGAGCAGCTGATAGCTGCCGCAGATTGCGAGCAGCGAGCCGCCGTCCTCAACATAGGCCGCGACCTTGTCTTTTTGAGCGAGCAATTCATGTGCCACAGCCAACTGGTCGCGGTCGGAGCCACCGCCCATCATGACGATATCGGCGTCGGTGAGATCGAGCGTCTCGCCCATGCGGACCTCCTCCACGCGCACGGGAATGCCGCGCCAGGCGCAGCGGCGCTCGAGGGCGATGACGTTGCCGCCGTCGCCATAGAGGTTGAGGGCATCGGGATACAGGTAGACGATGCGCAGCGGGCGCGAGAGCTCGACTGGCGCGATACCGACAGGAAGAGCGCTGCCGCCGGCGCGGACTGCGGCGCGGGCGGCAACCGTGGCTGCATCGGCACCCTTCAGCCCGTCGAGTTCTTTGACCAGCGGCGGGAAGGCCGTGTAGTTGGCGACGGCGTAGAAGGTGTCATCGGCGGCCTCGTCTGCCATGGCGCCAATTGCCTGCGCGACGTCCGAGATAATGGCGGCGTCGATGCCGGCGTACTTGAGGCGCACCTGCATATCGTGTGCACGCGTGCCGCCGGCAAAGGCGACAAGCCCCGGGGTATCGGCGATGCGCTCGAAGTCGACGTCGTAGATCCACGAGACATCGTGGCCGTCGGCGTCGTTGTCATTGAGGAAGAAAGCGCAGAGTCTGCCGCCTGCCGTCTTGATGGACTGGATTTGTCGATCGAAGCCTACGGGATTCTTGGCCAGGTTGGCCTCGACGGTGCGGCCGGCGATATCCCAGCGCCCCATACGACCGCCGGCAGGCACATAGGCATCGAGCGTAGGCTGTAGAAGCGCCGTGTTCACGCCCAACTCGTGTGTGGCAAAGAAGGCGGCGGCAACGTTATAGACCATGTACAGACCGTTGTAGCGCGTGGCGATGTGCGTTGCGGGTGCGTCGGTATCGGGTCCAAAGACAAGGTCAAAGCCGTAGCCGTCGCAGCCGAGTTCCACGCCCGTCACGCGACGGACAAGCGCAGGGCGGGCCCAGCCGCACGAAGGGCAATGATAGGCGCCCAGCTGTCCGTACTGCACATAGTCGTATTCCAGCGGGGCGTTGCACTGCGAGCAAAAGCGCGAGTCGCTAATGCGGTCGGACTCGGTGCCCGTGGCGCCGTCGATGCCAAAGGCAATACTCGCGTTGGGAACGCGCGCGGCAATCGAGGCGCACAGCGGGTCGTCGGCGTTGTAGATGAGCGTCGTTGCCGGCGAAAGCTCCAACGCGTGGGCGATGACCTCCTGGGTGTGATCGATCTCGCCATAGCGATCTAGCTGGTCACGGAACAGGTTGAGCAGCACGAAGTACGTCGGCTTGAGCTTGGGCAGGACGCGCACAGTGTAGAGCTCATCGCATTCAAAAACGCCTACGCGCTTGCCACTGCTGGTGTGCTTAAGGCCGCCGCGGGCCTCGAGCAGAGCACCCACCACACCAGGCTCCATATTGTTGCCGGCACGGTTGCACACCACGGTAGCACCGCTGGCAGCAACGGCGTCGGCGATGAGGTTGGAGGTGGTGGTCTTGCCATTAGTACCGGTGATCACCACGCTGCGGTCGACAAGGCCGGCGAGGTCGTTCAGCAACTCGGGGTCGATCTTCATGGCGATGCGGCCGGGGAGTACGCCGCCCTGGCGCTTAAGGACGGAGCGCAGCCCCCAGCGGGCGATATCGCTCGAGGTGCAGGCAAGAGATGAGCGGAGGTTCATGAAACCGTTCCTAACGTAAACGACATGGTCGGGTCGAGTGCGTCACTAAAAACCGTAGCGGCGCGCAAATTCCTGGGCAAGCTGCGACACGTCTTCGCAGGCATTGGCCCAGGGGGCAAAGTCGGGAGTGTCCGAGATAATGCCGTCCGCCTCCCAAACGGCCTGGTGCGAAAGATCCCAGGGATCGCGTGGCTCGGGCCGGCAGGGAAGGTACGGTGTCTGGTACATGGGATTCAGCAAGAAGAACGCGCCGCCCTCGCAGCGGTTGGCGAACTCACGTAATGCACGCACCGCTGGACGCATCTTGTTCGTTTTGAACAAGAGGATTGTGCGGGCGAGCAGGTACCAGGGGGAGTTCTCGAGTGCATCGGCTCCCACCTGTTCCTCGAGCTGGTGGGCTAGGGCAAAAAAGCCGTCCTGATCTTCCAAGCGAGCGAGGGCAAGCAATACGGTGCCGGCGGCCCGGGTGGGATAGCCCTCCGTCTTAAGGACACGGCGAGAATAGTTGGCGGCGGCGCGGTAACGAGCGCTCGCCATGCACAGCTGCGAGATGGCCTCGAGTGTGTGAAGCCACCCGATAAGGGCCGGCTCGCTCACGGTAAGGTCCGCTGCGGTGACACCGTCGGCCAAAACATTATTGGCCCAGTAGTGCGGGGCCTCCATATCAAACCCGGGCACGCTTTGCTGCAGGTAATCGGCCGTGGTCACCTCGAGCTTCATCAGGTCGCCCAGGCAGGCGTCAACGGGCGTGTCGGCCAGGATGATGGCGAGCAGCTGCGCGTCGACGGCCAGTGCATCGACGCGGACAATCTTGAGCAGCTCGTCGCGCATGTCGTCGAACAGGCGATTGCGCGTCTGCTCGAACTCCTCGTCGCTGCCCATGTCCTCGATGCGACGGAGCTCGTCGAGCAGGTGGCGATGAACACCGGCATAGGACAGCAGCGCCTGGGCATGCTCGGACTGCGCATACTTTTGGGGATTCGCGCTAATGTCGTTATGGACAAGCTCGCGTGCTGCATCGGTGAGCTCGGGGTGCGATGCCAGATAGGCGCGCTCCAGGTAGGCGGGGATGTAGACGCTCGGATCCATTAGAGGTCTCCTCCCTTAAACGGCAGGCCCTGCTCGGCCGCCCGCAGGATGCGCTCGTCGATCTGGGAGCGGACGATATCGTTGGTGGCGACCCAGGCGGCGAAGCTGGCGTTGTCGGGGGCGCCCAAGCCCTCCTGCAGTACCGGCGTCGCCTCGGACAGCGCAAGGACAAGCTCGTCGGTAGAGCCCACACCCACGTTGACGCGGGCATAGACGCCATCGGGAAACTCGGTTTGGAAGTAGAGTGCCTCGGCCGCGTGCGGGCACGAGCGTGCAAGGATGCGCAAGTAGTGCTCGGCACCCTCGTAGTCCAGCTCGCGCCAGGCTGCGCTCATCAGTGCGATGAGCGTCCACGGGTCCAAGTCGCGCTCCGCGTCCTTGGGACGACGACGCAGCGGCGTGTTGGCGAGATAGGGGACGGAGTGGGCGGAGCGAAATCTTTTGAGCTCCTCGGCGGGGTATTCGAGCTTTGCCATGGCGAGCATCGCGGTGTGGCGGACGCCGGCCGGATCGTTGGGGGCAAAGTCGAGGCTGCGGTTTGCAGCTTCGAGCGACATGCGATAGCGTCCGCTAATGAGGGCGCGCGATGCAAGGGCGGCAAGCCAGCGCAGGTAGGGGCGGCGCATAAGGTCGCCCGCGGCCTCGCGCTCATAGGGGTCCTGCGCCGAGGCGATCTTGAACGCCAGGTCATGCTCGACTTCATCGCGCTTGGATACCAGGTACTGTACGTATTCCTCGTTGGAGTCGGCGGTGAGGGCCGTCAGCATGCGCTGGGCATCCCAGTTGGTCGGATCGAGCGCGGCGGCCTCGCGAAGCATGTTCTCGGCAGCGGCCTCTTCCTGCTCGGCTTGGGCATCGTCGGGGATAAAGGGAATGCGGTAGTCGACAGCCTCGACCACCTTGGCAATCAGATGTCCGGCGCGGTCGCGATCATGCACGATGAGCGGCGCGGGGTTGCGGGTGAATTGTTCCATCAGACGCTCTACGGCGGTGCCGTCGGTGAGCGGGATATTGTCGCGGCGCAAGGCCTCAAGAACGAGGCGATGGCAATCCTCTTGAATGGGATCGAATGCCATGGGGCCTCCTTTGCTGCGGTTAGGGTTCAAATGTCTCTATATAAGGTTCTAGTTTACCCGCATGTGGCACACCGGGGGTGTCGCACTTGGACTTGCACCTTTGCACCACGAAGACGGATGTCGTACAAATGTCGGCACCTTGGACGACCGAGTGGTATCACGGTGCCGCAAACGGTCGATTTTTGGCGGCGAACGGTGCATATTTTGGAGGGGCACCGTCCTGCCCAGGATATGTAGTCAACCTTGATAAAACGTTTGCCCAGCTTGGGAGTATGAATGCCGCACAAGGGTCTTCAGGGATAGAAAAAACGTTTCATCATTGGCGGCTTTAGGTGAATAACTGACCAACCAGAACGGTAAAATAGTGTTTGTCTGAGCGTTGAGACGTTTAGACATCGCGCATTGTCATCGCCGGCAACGCGCAAACCGGTCCTAACGGAGCCAATTGGGTGCTCCGTTATATACGCAAGTCTAAGAGGGGCTTGTTTAGGAGGCACAGTATGGGACGTTTTACCAATCCTCGCGATCTGTACTTTGGTGAGGGCGCTCGCCACGAGGTGAAGAACCTCAAGGGCAAGAAGGCCATCATCGTTTCTGGCGGCAGCTCTATGCGCCGCGGCGGGTTCCTGCAGGACGTCGAGAACGACCTTAAGGAAGGCGGTTTCGAGGTCAAGCTGTTCGAGGGCGTCGAGTCCGACCCGTCCATCGAGACGGTCATGAAGGGCGCCGAGGCCATGCGCGAGTTCGAGCCCGACTGGATTATCGCCATCGGTGGCGGCTCGCCCATCGATGCCGCTAAGGCCATGTGGGTCTTCTACGAGTATCCCGAGGAGTCCTTCGATAACATCATCCAGCCGTTCAGCTTCCCGGAGCTGCGTCAGAAGGCTCATTTCTGCGCCATCTCCTCTACCTCCGGCACCGCTACCGAGGTCACCGCGTTCTCCGTCATTACCGACTACGCCAAGGGCATCAAGTACCCGCTGGCCGACTTCAACATCACCCCTGATGTCGCCATCGTCGACCCCGAGCTCACCTACACCATGCCCGCCAAGCTGTGCGCTCACACCGGCATGGATGCTCTGACCCACTGCATGGAGGCCTACGTTTCCACCTGCGCCTCTATGTTCACCGACGCCAACGCCCTGCACGGCATCCGCGAGATCGTCGAGTGGCTGCCCAAGTCCTATGCTGGCGACCATGAGGCCCGTCAGCACATGCACGAGGCTCAGTGCATCGCCGGTATCGCCTTCTCCTCGGGCCTGCTCGGCATCGTTCACTCCATGGCTCACAAGACCGGTGCTGCCTTCGAGAACGGCCACATCATCCACGGTGCCGCTAACGCCATGTACCTGGGCAAGGTTATCCAGTGGAACTCCAAGGACCCGCGTGCTGCTGAGCGTTACGCTTACGTGGCCAAGGAGATCCTGCACCTTCCCGGCGAGACCAACGAGGAGCTCATCGCTGCGCTCGTCCAGAAGATTCGCGACCTCAATGACCAGCTCAACATTCCGCAGTCCATCAAGGATTACGCGAATGGTGGCGTGAAGGTCGACGCCGAGAACCCGCAGATGGTTTCCGAGGAGGAGTTCCTCGCCAAGCTGCCCGAGATCGCTGCGAACGCCGAGACCGACGCCTGCACGCCCGAGAACCCGCGTGAGACCAAGGCTGCCGACTTCGAGAAGATCCTCAAGGCCTGCTACTACGACACCGACATCGATTTCTAATCGACTCTTGTTATCGTAACGAGGGGCTCCGCACGTATCCGTACGGAGCCCCTTTCTTTTTTCTTTTAGAGAATGGGATAGTTATGGCTGCAATTTTCAATAGCCCCAGCAAGTACATCCAGGGTCCGGACGAGCTCGCCAAGCTCGGCTCCTATGTCGAGCCGCTCGGCGCTAAGGCCCTCGTCATCGTGACGCCTTCGGGCAAGAAGCGCGTCGGTGCCAAGATCGAGGGTGGTTTTGCCGAGGCTAAGGCCGAGCTGCTGTTTGAGGACTTTAACGGCGAGTGCTCCAAGAGCGAGGTCGATCGCCTGGTTGCGCTCGCGCGCGACAACGGCTGCGACATCATCGTCGGCGTCGGTGGCGGCAAGATCCTCGACACCGCCAAGGCCGTCGCCTACTACCTGGAGTCCCCGGTCATCATTTGCCCCACCATCGCTTCGACCGATGCCCCGTGCTCGGCGCTCTCCGTGCTCTATACCGATGACGGCCAGTTCGATAAGTACCTGTTCCTTAAGGCGAACCCCAATATCGTTCTTATGGATACGACGGTTATCGCGGCGAGCCCGGTACGCCTGACGGTGGCAGGTATGGGCGATGCGCTCGCAACCTACTTTGAGGCCCAGGCGACGCACGATGCCGACGGTGGCACCTGCGCTGGTGGCAAAGGCGGCATGGCCGGTCTGGCGCTTGCCAAGCTCTGCTACGAGACGCTTATGGCCGATGGCGTCAAGGCCAAGGTCGCGCTGGAGAAGGGTGCGCTCACGCCTGCCGTCGAGCATATCATCGAGGCCAATACGCTGCTTTCGGGCATTGGCTTTGAGAGCTCGGGCCTTGCTGCTGCTCATGCCATCCACAATGGCCTGACGATGCTGCCCGAGTGCCACGGCATGTATCACGGCGAGAAGGTCGCCTTTGGCACCATCGTTCAGCTGGTACTCGAGGATGCTCCGACTGAGAAACTCGAGGAAGTCTTGGGCTTCTGCATTGAGCTGGGCCTGCCGGTCACGATGAAGGAACTTGGCGTTGCCGAGCTTACGCGCGAGCAGGCCATGATTGTTGCCGAGGCCGCCTGCGCGCCCGATGACACCATGTGCAACATGCCGTTTGAGGTGACGCCCGAGATGGTCGCAAACGCCATCCTGGGTGCCGACGCGCTGGGTCACTACTACCTTATGGATGAGTAAATCAAGCTAAGGAAGGGGCAAAGCCAGCAGACGGCTTTGCCCCTTTTTGCTATGGTGCAAACCAACCTGACCCCATCGCACCAAGTTGATGCAAAGGGGTCAGGTTACTTTGCACCAATCGTTGTTTGATGAAGGGCGGATTCTCGTATGGCGCTTCCTATGGTTTATGGCGGTCCCGGCCGGTATGTTCAGGGGCCGGGCGAACTTTCGCGTCAGGGCAGGTATTTGTCATGGTTGGGCTGTGCTGCCTATGTTCTGTTTGACCAGGGCACCGAGGATTGGCTGTGCAGGCAGATCGTCGATGGATTTCTGGACGAAGATCTAAGTGAGCCGTTCTTTAAGATTTACAACGGTCCGTGTACGGAAGATGCCGTTGTAAAAATGGCTAAGGAAGCCCGGGCCGAGTATTGCGACATGGTGGTGGGTATTGGCGGTGGCAAGATGCTCGATATCGCCAAGGCCGTAGCGTTTTATGCCGAGTTGCCGTTGTGCATATGCCCCACGGCGGCCTCGATGGACGGTCCGTGCAGTGCGATTTCGGTGCTGTATCACGAGGATGGGTCGTTCGATCGCTATCTGATGCTCGAGAAGAATCCGGACCTGGTCGTGGTCGATACCAACGTGGTCGCGGCGGCCCCACTGCGTATGACGGTCGCCGGTATGGGCGACGCACTGGCAACGTACTTTGAGGCGCGTTCGTGCGCCGCGGCGCACGGCGCCAACGAGCATGGTGGAACGCCGGGGCACTTGGCCCTGGTCGCGGCACGTGCCTGCTACGACACACTTATGGAGTGTGGTGTCGCTGCTAAGCGCGACCTCAAGAAGGGTCGCATGTCACCAGCGGTTGAGCGCCTGATCGAGTGCAATATTCTGCTTTCGGGCGTTGGCTTTGAGAGCGGTGGCTTGGCGTTGGCGCATGCCATCTCCAATGGCCTGACGATTCTGCCCGAGTGCAAGGCCATGCACGGCGAGGCCGTAGCGTTTGGTCTGGTGGTCCAGCTTCGTCTGGAGCGTGCGCCCGAGCTTGAACAGGTGCTCGAGTTTTGTCAGCGTGTTGGTCTGCCGACGACGCTCGAGGATCTGGGCCTTGGCGAGATTTCCGATGCCGACCTGCAGAGTGTTGCAAATGCGGCCTTTAGAAACGAGCGTAATATGGCCAACGAGCAGGCCAAGGTGACCAAACAAAAGCTCGTGCAGCTCATGTGCGAGGCATAGTTTGGCGCTTGATTGACCTTGTGCAATCGAGGCGGCGATAGGCCATAGGCTATTTGTCCCAAAGGTGCTCCGCGTGTAATTTGCTCGAGGCACGGGCCGATGGCGTATCATTATTTCTTGCTTGTTTGCACTGCTCAGGGAGGGGCCGCGCATGGCGCAGGAACACGATCTGTTTGATGACATTATCGAAATCAGCAAGGGTTTCGACTTTCTTAAAAACCCGCTTGGCGGTGTGACCGACGCACTCGATCCGTCGGCGCCGCAGTGGAATCCTGCCGACTACAAGGAGCGTCCGCGCGGCAACACCATTCCGTGCTTGACCTGCAAAAACGAAAAGAGTGGCTGCACCGCGTGCATGGACGTGTGCCCGGTCAACGCCATCGAGGTCGAGGAAGATGCCATCGAGATCCTCGATTCCTGTCGCAAGTGCGGCCTGTGCGCCGCTGCCTGTCCGACCGAGGCGATTATTTCGCCGCGCCTGGCGCCCAAAAACCTTTACGACGACATTGTCTCGGCAGCTACGAGCCACGAGACCGCCTACGTCACCTGCACGCGCGCCCTCAAGCGCATGCCGCGCGAAAACGAGGTCGTCGTTGCCTGCGTGGGCGATATTACGGCCGAGACCTGGTTCTCGGTGCTGGCCGACTATCCCAACGTGAGCGTGTACCTGCCGTTGGGCGTGTGCGATAAGTGCCGCAACACCGGTGGCGAGGATATTCTGGGCGAGGCCATCGCCACTGCCGAGGAGTGGGCCGGTACGGGCATGGGTCTGGAGGTCGATCCCAAAAGCCTCAAGTGCCATAAGCGCCGCGAGTACGAGCGCAAGGAGTACATGGAAAAGATCGCCCGCACCACGGGCCTTACCGTGACCAAGCTCAATCCGGCAACGGCGGCACTGGCCTCGGTGACGCAGAAGCTCAAAGCCCATCGCCATCAGATTACTCAGTTGGAGCGTACGCTCAACACCATGTGCGGCACCACGACGGCCAAACGTCGCCGCACGCTTACGCACGGGCGCCAGCTGGTGCTCTCGACGCTGCAAAACCACCCCGAGCTTGCCCAGAACATGCAGGTGAGCACGCCGGAATGCGATTTTGACAAGTGCACGTCGTGCGGCGAGTGCGTCAACGTGTGCCCCACGTTTGCCTGCGATCTGGTGGGAAGCGGCCGCTTTGCACTGGAGTCCACGTATTGCCTGGGTTGCGGAGCCTGCGTCAAGGTGTGCCCCGAGCATGCGCTTAAGCTGGTTGAACATGATGCATCCAACCTAGTCGTCGTCGATCCCGAGGCCGAGGAAAAGGCCGCCCAGAAGGCTAGGGCCCACGAAGAAGCCCAGAAGGTCAAGGCTGAGGCGAAGGCCAAGCTCGACAAGATGCTCGATCAGGTGGAGAAGCTCGCGGACTAGTCAGCGACCCCTATCTCTGCTTCATTCGTGCCGCCGTGGCGTCCGGGTTAGCCCAGATGCTGCGGCGGCGCTATACTTATGCAGTTTGAAATGCTTGTACCAAAAGGAGCTGTCGTGTCCCTTTCCATCGGTATCGTGGGCCTGCCCAACGTGGGCAAGTCGACGCTGTTCACCGCGCTTACCAAAAAGACCGGCCTTGCCGCCAACTACCCGTTTGCCACGATCGACCCCAACGTGGGTATCGTCGACGTGCCCGATAGCCGCCTGCAAAAGCTCGCCGACATCGTTAACCCGGGTCGCATTGTGCCGGCGACGGTCGAGTTCGTCGACATCGCAGGTCTGGTGAAGGGCGCCAACGAGGGCGAGGGCCTGGGCAACCAGTTCCTGGCCAACATTCGCGAGACCGACGCCATCTGCGAGGTCGTGCGCTACTTTAAGGACCCCAACGTTATGCGCGAGGTAGGTCGTACGGGCGAGTTCGTCGATCCCGCCGGCGATGCCGACACCATCATGACCGAGCTCATCCTGGCCGACATTGGCACGCTCGAGAAGCAGCTGCCCAAGCTCGAGAAGGAGGCCAAGCGCGACAAGGAGCTCATGCCCAAGTTCGAGGTCGCCAAGCGCCTGCTTGCCTGGCTCAACGAGGGCAAGCGCGCCGCGTCCATGGAGATGACCGATGAGGAGCGCGCCGCTGCCAAGGGCCTGTTCCTGCTCACTATGAAGCCCATCCTGTATGTGGCCAACGTGGACGAGGATATGCTCAACGACGATCTGGCGCCCATCGATGGTGTTAAGCCGCTGCCCATCTGCGCCAAGATCGAGGCCGAGCTTTCCGAGCTCGATCCCGAGGACGCCGCCGACTACCTGGAGAGCCTGGGCCTGGAGCAGCCCGGCCTGGACGTGCTCGCGCGGGCGGCCTATAAGCTGCTCGGCCTGCAGTCGTTCTTTACGGCCGGCGAGATGGAGGTCAAGGCCTGGACGGTTCGTCAGGGCGCGACCGCCCCGCAGGCCGCCGGCGTCATCCACACCGACTTTGAGCGCGGCTTTATTAAGGCCGAGGTCATTGGCTATGACGACTACATCGAGCTCGGCGGTGAGCAGGGCGCCAAGGCCGCCGGCAAGCTGCGTATTGAGGGCAAGGACTATGTCATGGCCGATGGTGACGTCGTGCACTTCCGCTTTAACGTGTAAGGACGACGCATATGTTTAAATATGGCAAAAAAGCCGGCTACATGGGTATTGCGCTGCTCGTACTTGCGGTGATTCCGCTGGCGGTCGCAGCGTGTGTTATCCCCAACATTGGTCCCGAGGTGGCAACAAAGTTTAATGCCGCCGGCGAGGTGACGCGCTGGGGCAAGAGCTACGAGCTGCTGGCACTGCCGGTGCTCAACCTGCTGCTGAGCGTGGCGACGTACTTTACGGCAGGACGCCAGGCTAAAAACAATGATGACTCTGCCGCCATGGCGCGCATCGTGTGCGAGCGCTATCTGCGCAACGGCTGCATTACGGGCGTGTTCCTCAACGTGATCAACGTCTACTTTATGTATTCGGCGATTACCGGAACGGGCTTTGGCTTTGGTTTCTAGCTTGCCCTTTTAGGCAACGAGCCTGCAAGCATATTCGATGGCTGCTGCGAGGCCGCCGCTCGATCGTGGTTTAAAGACCATATCGGCGGCGGCCTCGTTTTCGTATCCGGCGCCGCGAAGGGTGAGCGCAATGCCGGCTTCTAAAAGAAGGGGTAGGCCGCGTTGGCTGGTTGCGATTACGGCAGCCTGATTGAGCGAGCAGCTATGCGTTTGGCATTGGATGGCAAGTTCACCTTGCGCCGGGCAAGGGACCAGAACGGCGGCGACGCGACTTGATAGCAATGCAAATGCTGTGCGCTCATCGGGTGAAAGGCATTCGGCTTCAACGACGAAGAGCTTGGGCGGTGCGCTGTTTGTGCGAAGCGTGGCTCGGTACATGCGGACCGAAGAACCCGACATAGAAAACTCCTGTGTATTCGGCAAAACGTAAACTATAGTTTACGTTTATGTTCGGCCCCATTTCAAACTCGTCTGCATGGACGAACGTGCGAAACAGATTCTTGGCAGGCGGGTCGAAGAGACACGCAGGGACCTTGGTATCTCCAAGGTCGATTTTTGTGTGGCGACAGGAATCAGCCGACCCTATCTCGACCGAATCGAAGACGGGACGGCAAATTTCACGCTCAAGGTTCTATTTAAGATCGCGCCCGCACTCGGCATGACGGTGTCAGAGCTTCTCGAGGGCATCGAATAGGGGATACCCGTCGACAACTGAATTAGGCCATTGGGATGCGGTCGTGGTTGACTTGGCTGTAGAACAGGCGCTGAATCTCGGCCGCATCACGTGACTGGCCGAGTGCCCACATGGTTTTGGCCACGAGCGTCTCGGTGGTCATGTCGTCGCCGCGCAAAATGCCCGGATGATCGGCGTAGGCACGGCCGACCTCATAAACACCCAGGTCAAGGCCCTCTTCGGGGACCTGCGTGGTCATAACGACAGTGCGACCCGAATCGACCCAGCGGAAAATTGCCTCTTGGAACGACTCGCCCGACTCACCAAACTCGGGGATACCGCCAATGCCAAAGGTCTCCAGAATCACAGCGTCGTAGCTATCGGCAAGAGCGTCCAGGATACCCGGGTTCACGCCGGGTGTCAGCTTAAGGACAAATACGCGCGGGTCGATGCTGTCGTAGAAACGAACCGGGTTCTCGTCCTGGTGAGTGCCGTGGAGTCCGTTGCGAACGATGCGGTCGTTGCGGATATAGGCAATGGGCGGATAGTTGACGCTAATGAACGCGTTAAAGCTCATGGTGCGCTGCTTGCGGGCGCGCGTGCCGGCAATGGCTACGCCGCCAAACACGATTGAGACGTCGTGCGAGTGTTCGTCGAGCGCATAGAGCAGGCTCTGGTACAGGTTGAGCTTGGCGTCGGTAAAGGGGTTGCCCATGGGCTTTTGCGAGCCGGTGAGTACGATGGGCTTGGGGCTGTCCTGAATCAGATAGGAAAGCGCCGCCGCTGTGTAGCTCATGGTGTCCGTGCCGTGCAGGATCACAAAGCCGTCGTGGTCGGCATAGCCTTCGACGATGACATCGCGGATCTGCATCCAGTCACTCGGGCGCATATTGGTGCTGTCGATGTTCATGGGCTGCACGACGTCGAGCTCGCAGAGGCCTGAGATCTCGGGGACGCTCTGAGCGAGCTCCTCACCGGTCAGGGCGGGGGAGAGGCCGTTGCCGTCCTCGGTCGATGCGATGGTGCCGCCCGTGGCGATGAGAAGGATGCGCTTCATGCTGGTATTCCTATCGTATTTGCCGCCGCAGAGGCGGAGTCGTTCGGCAGTATTGTGGCACAGGGCGTCCAATGTTCAAACGTATTACATCATCTGCAACGTTTGGTAACACTTCAATTGCCGTCAAATAGGGGCCCAGGTCGTGCGTTTGCCGTGCGCTGATGGCTGCGAGGGACGAGAAGCCCCATATAACGTGTACACTATGGAGGTTATTTTCGTTCATTCACGCGGGTGGGCACCGGCTCCCCGCCAACAAGAGGGGGAAACCATGGATCAAAAGGCTTCCGCAAAGGTCCTCGTACTCGACTTTGGTGCGCAGTACGGTCAGCTCATTGCCCGTCGCGTCCGCGACCTCAACGTGTATTCCGAGATCGTCCCCTGCGACATCTCGGCCGATGAGATTCGCGAGATGAACGCCTCTGCGCTCATCCTTTCCGGCGGCCCGGCCTCCGTGTACGCCGAGGACGCTCCGTCCATCGACCCCGCCATCTTTGACCTGGGCCTTCCCGTCCTGGGCTTCTGCTACGGCCATCAGATCACTGCCGTGACGCTCGGCGGCAAGGTCGGCCACTCCGAGGTGGGCGAGTACGGTCGCGCCACCATTACGCGCACGGCCGGCGCCAAGCTCTTTAACTCCACGCCCATGGAGCAGACCGTGTGGATGAGCCATCGCGACGCCGTTTCCGAGGTGCCCGAGGGCTTTACCGTTACCGCCAGCACCGACGTGTGCCCGGTTGCCGCCATGGAGTGCGTCGAGCGCAAGATTTTCACCACGCAGTTCCACCCCGAGGTCAAGCACTCCGAGTACGGTCAGCAGCTGCTGAGCAACTTCCTGTTTGAAATCTGCGGCCTGGAGCCCAACTGGAGCATGGACAACCTGGTCGAGACCATGACGGCCGAGTTCCGCGAGAAGGTCGGCGACGACCGCGTGATTCTGGCCCTGTCCGGCGGCGTCGACTCCTCCGTCGTGGCTGCGCTGGGCGCCCGCGCCGTGGGCAAGCAGATGACCTGTGTGTTCATCAACCACGGCCTGCTGCGCAAGGGCGAGCCCGAGCAGGTGGAGGAGGTCTTCACCAAGCAGTTTGACGTCGACTTTATTCACGTCCACGCCGAGGACCGTTATGCCGAGCTTCTGGCCGGCGTGACCGAGCCCGAGGAGAAGCGCCGCATCATCGGTACGCAGTTCTGGAAAGAGTTCTTCGCCGTGGCGCAGCAGCTCGAGACCGATGGCAAGCCGGTCAAGTACCTGGCTCAGGGCACCATCTACCCCGACATCATCGAGTCTGGCGCTCGCAAGACGGGCGGCAAGACGGCCACCATCAAGAGTCATCACAACCTGATCCCGTTCCCCGAGGGTGTGCACTTCGACCTTATTGAGCCGCTCGATCACTTCTTTAAGGACGAGGTCCGCGCGCTTGGTCTGGCGCTGGGCCTGCCGGGTCACATCGTGTTCCGCCAGCCTTTCCCGGGCCCGGGTCTGGCCATCCGCATCATCGGCGCGGTCGACAAGGAGAAGCTCGAGATCCTCAAGAATGCCGACGCCATCGTGCGCGAGGAGCTCGATGCCTACAACCAGCGTCTGTTTGAACAGACCGGCGAGCGCAACTCCGAGCACAGCTGCTGGCAGTATTTCGCGGTCCTGCCCGACATTAAGTCCGTTGGCGTTATGGGCGACGAGCGCACCTATCAGCGCCCGATCATCCTGCGCGCCGTCGAGTCCAGCGATGCCATGACCGCCGACTGGGCCAAGCTGCCCTACGACGTGCTGGCCCGCATCTCCGGCCGCATCGTGGCCGAGGTCCCCGGCGCCAACCGCGTGTGCTACGACATCACGTCCAAGCCGCCCGCGACGATTGAGTGGGAATAGAACAGACGTTCTGTATAACGTTATAGCACCAGGTGGCAGGCGTAGTTTCAATCGAAGCTACGCCTGCTGCTATATATGGGTCGATGGCGGTATCAATGCCCACGATGCTTCTGCTTGCGCTTCAGCTTTCGCTGCTCGAAGCGCGCCTCCGCCTCATCCGCGCGACGCTGGCTTCTTGCTTGAGCCGACTCCCGCTTCATCGCTTCCCGCTGTGCTGCGAGCGCCTGTTGTGCCTTGGTGCTCACCGCGGGCCGCTTAAGGGCTTTCGCTGCCTCGCGAGCGCGTCGCTTGGGATTCTTCGCGGGCTTGCTTGTTTCCGTGGCCTCGTCGCCGAAGAACGTGAGCTTCGCCCATTTGCTTGTAATGAATTGCAGGATTTCCTCGTTGGACGGCTCTGTGCCGAAGACGATGCGGGCGACGCCGTATCTGCCGTCCTCGACATGCTCCGCCAGCCCGACCCAGAATTGGCCGTCGTGATATACGGTCAGGGTGGACGACGCGCTGATCTGCATGGCTGGTTCCTCCTTTATGTAGATGACCATGCAGAGAAGGGACAACCAAGGAGGCAGGTTACTGATGCGGACTCCCGCACGCCCACGACTACCCGACGGGGACTGTGTTTTCATCTCTGGTGCCCGCATTGTAGCACGCGCGGATTTACGGTGTTGATTGCCGGCGCCTAGACGGGGATGAAGGCGGTTCGATCCAGGTCAAGCCGGTCGCCCGTTCATGAAGCGGCCGATGGCCGCGTTCATGAACGGGCGTCTGATTCCCTGAAAAATAATAGGCACCCATGAGGACACCTACAGGCTATCTTCGAACTACTTGGTTTGGGGCAGACGGAGGAAAAAAATAGGGCAGAACCGCTCTCACGATCCCGCCCCGCAAACCCGAGGGTTTCTAACTGGCTCCATTATTCCGGGCCTCTCAGTTCTGTCATTGACCCAGGTATCACCCGTCTCCTATAGCGAGTGAATATAAAAATAGGGCAGAGTCGCTTGCGCAAGTCCGCCCCTAAAACCGTGAAGGTTTTGCTATCTGCAGGCTATTCTACCAACCCGAGCGATTCTGTCAACCTGCGAAGGAACTCGAGCGCGGAGCGAGCTGCGGCGTCGGGCCCCTTGTCGGGCAGCGCCTCGGTTTCGCCGTCGGCCCTGGCGAACATCCCGGCGAGCTCGGATGCGGCGCGCGAGCGCGAGGAGCCCTCGGGTACCAAGCCGGAGTGCGCCACGAGCACGGTCGCGACCTCCTGCATGGCCGTGTTCCCCATCCACTTCCTCCTGGTCGCCTTGGGAATTCCCACGGCGGCGACCCTTCGGGAGACGCCGCTGGACGCCGAGCCCCGGGCGGCGCCCCTCTCGGCGAAGCAGTTGATCAGGCACGAGCCGTGCGCGGCGCAGTTGCGGACGGACTTCACGCGCTTGAGGTCGTAGTGGGAGGCCTCGAGGCGCCTGTCGCCCCATCGCCTGGCGCAGAAGCGCACGAAGTCGATGAGGGTGCCGAACGAGGTGAGCTCAAGGAAGGCCCAGACAGGCATGTTGCCGGAGTACTTCGCGTAGAGGCTCGAGCTGTAGGGGCTGCGGCCGCTCATCTTGAGCTCGCGCAGGCGGTACTCCCTGTTTGCAGTGGTAAGCGATGCCATGTAGTCGGCCACGATGGCGTAGCCGTCCTCTCCGCGGTCCTCCATCTCGCGAAGCAGTGTCACCTTCTGGAAATGCTCGATGTCGAGCGTCATGCCGAGCAGGGCGTGGCGCAGCTCCTGGTCGAGCGCCGCGAGCAGGCGCAGCTGGCCGAAGTCGAGGTCTACGTAGCGGCCGTCGCGCGGGCCTCCCTCGTATTTCGAGAAGAGTTTGCGGTAGGATGCGAGCTTGAAGAAGTTGCACTTGTCGCGCAGGTAGTCCGCGGCCTCTTCCTCGGAACACAGCTCGAAGGCTACGCCCTTCTGCTTGAGGTGCTCTATCTGCTGCTCGATCGTGAGGATCGGCTTCCTATCGTGGGGCTCGGCCATGCTCGGTCTCCTGTCATAAAAAGTATTGCCTATTTTACCAGCATGTTCTCGACATTCGATGGAGGCCTCATCGTCGACTCATGGGCAAGCCGCCTGATACGACTCCCTTTCCCTGTCAGCAGCGCAGTCGCCTGACCTGCGGCTTTGGAATCGCGTTGGAAGCCGCCCGCGACCAATCATTTGCAGTTGTTGCGAGTGGCTTGCGCGTGATGCTGCGGTTGAGTTTCAGAAACGGGCGATTCCGCCCAATCGGGCACCCGAATCACGGCCGGAAGCTCCTTTGGGACAAAAACAAAAACTCAATGCCCTGAGTTTGGAAAAAGTTTTTGAGGTTGTCCCAACTTTTGTCCCCGAAGCCGACGAAACGCGACATCGCGGCATTCGGCGGCACGCGTTCCATGTCGATGCCGAAAACTGGATGCAACTGGAATGACGGGACGACAGAACCAAAGCCATCGAGTGGGAGTAGGACGACAGGGTTCTGACCTGCGATTTTGAGTGCCGCACTATGCCGCTGAGTTTCGTTTCGTACGAGAGTCATGACAAAGCCACCAGCGACGGAGATGAGTAAAAGCGATTAAAGAGCCTCCGTTCCCTGCGTTGGGACGGAGGCTCTTTCTTTGCCGTTTTACTCCCTTGTCTCCGTTCGGGGATTATTTCCTGCTCATTTAGGGCTATTCGCGCTGAAAGATTTTGACTAGCTTGGTGTCCTTTATTTCGTAGACAATGTCTGCGACGTTCTCGACCAGCCTCTTATCGTGGGAGACGAACACTATCGTTCCGGCATAGGCGCTCATCATCTGCTCGAGGGCTTCGGCGCTCTTGATGTCCAGGTAATTTCCAGGCTCGTCCATGAGCAAGATGTTGTATCTGCCCAGCAGCATCTTCGCGAGTAGCAGCTTGATGACTTCGCCTCCCGAGAGAACGCCAACGTCCTTTGTCAGGTCGCGCGGTCCGATTCCCATAGAGGCGAGGATGCCTCGAATTTCGGTCATGCTGTACTCGCAACCATTCTGCATGAACGAGATCACAGACTGGCGGGCGTCGAACTTGTAACCTGTCTGTTCGAAGTAGCCGATCTCTGCTTTGGGAGAGATGTTGATACCGTCGGCGCGTCGAACGATTGCCTTCAGCAGGCTGGTCTTTCCTGTGCCGTTGCCACCGGTGATGGCCACTTTGGCACCGAGCGGTATCTCGAATTTCGCGTGGTCATAGAGCACGCAGTTGCCGAAGCTCAAGCTGAAATCATCTGCCGAGATGGGAAATTTGCTGTGCAGTTCCAGGGCCTTGCTCTGGCGGAAGCGCACGGCGCGAATGCTATCTGGGGCCTCGATCCCTTCGAGCGCTTCGAGGCGCTTCTCCATGTTCTTAGCTGCCTGATGCATTTTCTTCTGCTTGGTGCCGGTTGTTTTCTGATGCCCCAAGCGACCTGCATACTCGTTGCTTTTTTTCGCACCCTTCCGCTTGGCGTCGACCTGCCGTGCTTTTTTCCGCTGTTTTTCGATGGCGGCTTCGAGGCGATCGCGCTCGCGCATCGCCTCTTCGTATCGAGTCGCCTGAGCTTTGCGCTCTTCTTCTTTCTGTCGCAGATAGTCGGAGTAGTCACCCCAGAATTCGGAAATACCGCCGTCTTTGAGCTCCCAGATCTTGTCTACCACCTGGTCGAGAAAATGACGGTCATGGCTCACGATGAGCAGGGCCCCATCAAATGCCTTGAGCTGTCCGACGAGAAGGCGGATGCCGTCTTGGTCGAGGTGGCTCGTAGGCTCGTCGGCGAAGATCGCGCTTGCATGCTGGGAGAGCGCAGAGGCAATCTTGGCGCGTGTTTCCTCCCCGCCGCTCATCGTCTCCTGCGCCACTTCGGCGACGTTGAGACGGGAGAGCATCTCGCCGTTGTCCTGAGCCGCATCAAGGTCGAGTTCGTCGAGCTGGCCGATGAGGGCAATGCTGCCGAAGCGCCTGACGTCGGCGTCCGCAATGGTTAGATTGCCGCTCAGGATTTTTAGCAGGCTGGTTTTGCCTGCACCGTTGTCTCCTACCAAGCCGATGCGATCGTAGGGGTAGATTTCCAATTCTTCGATGTCCAGAATATCGCGGCCGGCATATTCCAAAAAGATGTCTTTAGCTTTGACTATGAGTTCCATAAGTTGAACCACCTTTTGTGTATTGTCGTTTTCTGGAAGCGCAGCCATGCCAATAAAGAATCGTTCACGTCGATTTTTCGCCTTTGCCCGATTGCCGGCGTGAGCGTTTTGGCCTTGCGCAAGCCGGCAAATCCGAAAATGATAGTTGGCGGCGAATAAGGAGCGCGATGTGGGATGTCGGCGCAATACCTCGTCGTCGCAAGGGCTTGAAGGCTGACGCGCGAACCGATGGCTGCCGCCTCTTTTTTCGAATGCTTGGGCTATTGAATCTGCCCGGAATCTTTTTTCCCCACGTTTCGGACGCTTGGAGCGAGAAGCATCGCCAACGCAAGCAGTGTCATGGTCGCTCCAGAACCGACGGACCACAACGGAGCTCCGAGCAGGTGCGCAAAAACGGAGGGGGCTGCGAGGCCCATGGGCATGGCCCACGCCATAATGGTTCCATAGAGACCAAAAACGCGGCCTAGGTACTCAGGAGGTATCTGCTCCTGCATAAGGGCAGTCTGGGTTCCCGCGTACAGCGGGGAGCATGCGCCCATAAGAAAGCTCGCCGGTAGGAAAGCGGCGAACAGCGACGGGCCGAGCAATCCGGATGCGATTGCGACGACGCCGAAGCCGGCGATTGCGGCGACCATGGTGAGCGACCTATTGCGGAACCCTCCCGTGGCCGCCAAAATGCCGGACCCAGCCAGCATGCCTGCGGAGAAAAGGACCTCCACCAAAGCAGCATCCCCCGTGCTACCGCCAAAATGTCCCAAGGTCATTATTGGGAACAATGCCGCGAGTGGGGAGAACGCGAAAGCGAAGACGAGCCCGCACCAAAGAATGGCGAACAGCCCCCTGTATCCCCTGATCAGCTTGTAGCCGTCCGAAATCTCAGAGAAAAGTTCTCGAACTTTATTGGAAAAGGACGAGCTGCGGTCGGCTTCGTCGAGTCCTCCTGCGTCTATCTGAGCGGCGAGGACAGCTAGAGAAGCGAAAAGCGCCCCCAGCACGTCGAGGGCAATCATGGCGGTAATGCCCGCCACAGGATAAATCACTGCCGCGAGCGCGGCGCCAAGAATGTATCCGGCGGACTGAATCGCTTGCATCACTCCCGATAGGCGAACGAGATGCTCTGGCGGGGCGAGATGGGGCGTGAGGGATTGGGAGGCCGGCGTGTAGAACGAAGTGCCAGCTGCGCGGAGAAACAGGGCGATGAGTATTGACCACGCAGGTAAGCTGCCGGCCAACGAGGCAATCGCCAAGGCGGCGCCCACCGCGGCAACGAAGAGGTCGGCGCCGATGAGAACACGTTTCAAAGGCAGTCTGTCGACAACGGCGCCCGCAAGGACTCCGAACAAAGCAATCGGCAGAAAGCCTGCTAACGATGCCAGGGAGAGGAGGGAAGATGATCCTGTCGTGAGGGCGATATGCCAAATGAGACCCATTTGGAGAATCGAGCTCGTCAATGTCGACACGAGCTCCCCGCCCCATACGAAACAAATCTTAAATTGCCATGAATGGCACAGCGAAACAGACCTGCGCCGAGAGGTTTCAAACATCATGGTTATGTCCAATCGTGGAATGGCGTGCAAAACAGCGCGACGCCATAACAGCGCCGCTTTTTAGGCGCTCATCCACGTGCGGAAAAGACCAACCACGACACCCCTCCTTCGCTGACTCAGTTCGGCAAACCACGCAATTTTAAGGAGGCTGAAGCTCGTTTGTCAAGGATTGCCTGTCGGCAAGGACAATCCTTTCTGGCCATTCGATCCCTTTTGTATCTTTGGTTGCGTAGGTGACCCGCCAGGGCTATTACGCGTGGAAGAGGCGCCTGCCGAGCTGGCCGATGAGGCGCTGAAGATGGCCCTGGTCAGGCGAAACGATCCCAAGGGATGCGTACATCATTCGGATAGTAAGAATGTTGCCAGCAGGTTTTGCGGCAACCGCAAAGGAGCCGTATCCTGCAGCTGGAATCACGTTGCAGCATCCTGACCCGCATTCCGATTGGCGGACGGCCCGCTTCGGCATCCTGACCAGCACAGCGATCGAGCCTTGTCATTCCTTGGATATGCCGGTTGCTCGGGGCGGTCCCGACGGAGGCCCTCGCCTCCCCGGTCCGTGACCCAAGAAGGGCAAGCATGCTGATCTGCATGGCTGGTTCCTCCTTTATGTAGACGACCATGCAAAGAAGGGACAACCGAGGAGGCAGGTTACTGATGCGGGCTCCCGCACGCCCATGACTACCCGACGGGCTTTTTTTCATCTCCGATGCCCGCATTGCAGCATGAACGAATGTGCCTCGACATCTCTGCTGGCATGGTACGACTGGGATCGCACCTCGACGCATCCTTGCGCATACTGCCTTCCAGGTTTCGAAACCGGGAAGGAGAGTGTATGTGAGCGACGATATCGGCGCCGATTCGACGCTCGAGAGGGAGATTGCGCCGATTCTATCCATCGGGGATGCATTCCCGAAGATTCTCATCACTCGCACGAGGCATGAGCCCCATACCCGGGAGGGCGTGCTCGTGCTGAATTTCGCGAGGTGGCTGCTTGGCGGGTAGGGTTCTGAACGTCGCATTGGGATATCGCGCGACAGGGCACGCAGGGCTGTTTGTGCCCGCACGGGAAACGCCGTCGCCATGCGGGCGGCCTGTCGTGTCCGATTAGCCTTTTGCTAAACAGGCTTACGCCAACTCATGGGCAAGCCACCTGAGACTATTCACTTTGCTTATCGTTGACAAAGACCTGTGGCCTGCGGTTTTGTGAACGGCTCGTAAGCCACCCGCGTCGACTCACTTACTGTTGAAGCTGGTGGCTTGCAGGCTCAAAGGCGGTTGAGTTTCAAAACGGGCGTTTTCGGCGATATCGAGCCTCCAAAGGCGGCTCTCCGTGCCCCTTGGGACAAAAATAAAAACTCAAAGCCCTGAGTTTGAAAAAAGTTTTTTGAGGTTGTCCCAACTTTTGTCCCCGAAGCCGACGAAACGCGACATCGCGTCATTCGGCGGCACGCGTTCCGTGTCGATGCCGAAAACTGGGTGTAACTGGAATGACGGGACGGCAGAACCGACGCCATCGAGTGGGAGTAGCCGAGGGTCTAAAACGGCACGTCACAAAAGGTAGTGAATAGCAATGAAGCCCCAGGTAGAATTGGCTATCTGGGGCTTCTTCATGTAACGCCGCGATGCGCTCCATAACGCTCTATTTGGGGAATTTAGTTCAGGCAATGAAGACGGGCGCATGAACGCAGAAAGGACGGCACGAGGCCCACTTGAATCCACGGCACTTATCCGCATTATCGTTGCCCCAATGCCCTCTGCATCAAGCGAGGTCGGCGGTTAAGTAACGGCTCAGCGAGTGTTATTTCGAGAGCTACGCGCATCTAAGGCGAGTTTTCGTGGTAAAAACTACTTGCCGGAAGCCGCGGCTTTCAGAGTACGGCTTACGTGCACGTTTAACCTTCGTGGGCGACGGGGTGCCGCAAGGCGTAGAGTATCGCTCACCTGTAGGGGCAGCGCCGCTTCAGGACCGAGGGCTCGGCCTACTACGAGACACTCCAACACATCATCGACGGCAATACCAAGCGCATTGTCTCCCGATGCCAGGCATACCTCGATCGCTACGAGCGCGAGGGAAGGCCTCGCTTTGCCGTCGACATCGACCGCATCGTGGGGCTGCTGGAGGGCGAGGAGTAGAGCACCTCGGCTCAGTCTCGAGCCGTGCGGAGTCGCTCCGCATTTTTGAACGCCGCGCGCCCCAAATACCCGAGAAACAGGCCATGAGGTGCGGCGGCGCACTCGTGCCTGCGCGCAGCCATCTCCATCAGCGTCTACGGTGCGCTACAACATCGCGGGCAAACCGCCTGACAAGCCGAGCATTCTGATCGTTCCGTCTATGAGCTACGTTGCCGTGCGGGGCAAGGGCGATCCCAATGCCGAAGGCGGCGCGTAGCAGAGCGCGTTGCCGCTGCTCTACGGCGTTGCCTATGCCATCAAGAGGTCGAAGAAGGGCCCGCGTGAAATCGAAGGCTATTTCGACTTCGTCGTGCCGCCGCTCGAGGGCTTCTGGTGGCAAGACCGCGCCGATGGCGCGATCGATTACACGAGGAAAGACGACTTCAACTTTATCTCGTGCATCCGCCTGCCCGATTTCGTCACTTGCGATAGTTAGTGGTCGGGGACGTTCTTTAACGACTAGTCATTTAAGAACGATCCTAATGACTATGTCGCTTGCCTTCGTTATCTGACGGCCTGGACGGCAAGTGCGCTCAACTGGATAAGAAAAAGCCGGGGAAAACGTCCCTGGCACTTGGAAGCCTTGCTTGCGGAAAACCAATTATTTTTAAATCATGGGCTGTGCGAAAAGGCAAGTACATGAAACGATCGCTCCAATGGCGAAGCCCCAGCCTGCGCGCCAGCCCATAGGCAAGCCACCTGAGACCACTCACTTTGCTCACCGCTGACGAAGACTTGCGACCTGGGGTTTGCGAGCTGCTCGCAGAACCCATGTCGCATATCAAGCTTTAGACTGACTCAGCCAATCACTTCTCGTCAGGCAAGTGATCTGTTCTGTACGGATGCCGCCCATCAGCTCACAGCAGACGTCCTTGCGGGTGTGGTGCCAAATAAAGCCGCATTTTTCCTGAACGCGTTTCGATTTCTCGTTCCCGTCGAAGTATCCGCACCAGATTTTGTCCAGTTTCAAGTCCTCGAAACCATGGCGGACGAGCTCTTGAGTCGCCTCCGGTATCAGCCCCTTGCCCCAGAACGGGACACCGATCCAGTAGCCGATTTCCCCCTCGGTGTCCGGGATTTCCTTGTCGGACCGCGCGCCGATCATCAACCCTATGCTTCCAATGCCCCTGTTGTCTTCCTTCAGACAAACGGTGTACGTCTCCGGCGCGGAAAACACGGTACGGATGATTTCGGCGCTGTTGTCAACGCTCGAGTGAGGTGGCCAGTCGGCAATCGGCCCCACCCTGTCGTCCTTCGCGTATCTGTACAGGTCCTCTGCGTCCGTTTCGGCCCATGGGCGCAGTATCAGCCGCTCGGTTGCCAGTTGCATATCCATCTCTATCGACTACTTTCGATTGATGCTCAGTGCCCATTGTATTCGCTACGATTAAACTCGGCACAGGGGATACTGGTTTTCCGTGCGAAAACGCTCATGCCGCTAAATTGAGCGACCGCCTGTACTGCAGCGGGATCATCCGCCCGAGCGATCCCTTAATCCGTCGCCCGTTGCGCCAATCGGCAGAAGCCACGCGTGGACGCTAATCGCTCGAGCGAATCGTCGTCGGTTTCCGTTTAACGATTTCTTTTTCCGCTATTATCCGACCCTCGGACTTCCTCGTGATAGAAGTAGTCCACGATCACCGGATGCCCCTGGGGGACCCTGCCATAAGGCATTTCGTTGTCCACAAAGGGGCAATCGTACTTCTTGGCCATTTCCTCGGCTTTTACTTCAAGCGCTTCAAAATAGCTACGGTTGCGTTTGTTATAGATCTCATCGTAAAGCGGTACGAGATCGGGATGTTTCTCGGCGATATAATCCAGGATCGCTTTTTTGAAACCACCCCGAAGATTGAGATTTTCGAGCCAAAACAAATCGCACCGATCCTTTACTCGCTCAAAAATCATCTCAAAATCCGTGATGCCGGGAAATACCGGGGACACGAAGCAGACCGTACGGATACCTTCGTCATACACCTGCTTCATAGCAGCGATACGACGCTCGATGCTCGACGCGGAGTCCATATCGTTCTTGAAGTTCTCATCCAGCGTGTTGATCGACCATGAAACGGTCGCTCGTCCAAGCTTCTTCAGCAGATCGATATCCCGTACCACAAGATCGGACTTTGTGCAGATCAGAATATCTGCATCGCTGCCAATCAGCTGCTCCAGGAGTTTCCTGGTATTCCCGAATCGCTCCTCCTGTGGATTGTAGCCATCCGTCACAGAACCGATAACCACTCGCTGTCCAGCGTATTTCTTCGGATTCTTGATTTCCGGCCAATGCTTCACATCAAGAAAGGTGCCCCATTCCTCCTTGTGTCCGGTAAAGCGCTTCATAAAGGAGGCATAGCAATACTTGCAGGCATGCGTGCAGCCTACATAGGGATTGACCGAGTAGCCGCCTACCGGCAGGCTGGACTTGGTCATGATGTTCTTTGCTTCCACCTCATTGATGAGGATTCCATCGATCATTTCTGCCATGTTCTCTGCACCTCCAGCACTCTTTCGAATTCTTCCGGCAATTCCTGAATCATGTTTTCGTCCCCTATGACAGAGACGAGGTCTTCCTTCATAAACATTGGAATGCCAAGCGCGTGCGCCTGGTCCGTCAAAGACCATGCCCACTCCGGTTCCGTATGAACCTTCCTGCTCTGCGCCCCGGTCATGGTACCGACGACGATCCAGTTGATTCCGGAAAGGTCGACCGTACCGGGATCGTCGAATAGCGGCTCAAAAGTAACGAAGAAGTGATTTGCTTTGACGTTTTCCCGAAGGGCGTCGATACGCCACAGCTCCGCTCTCCTCGTCACCGTAACGCCGAACCATGCGTTTTCCAGGTCGGTATCTAAATCCAGCAAATCGGGTCTCTTGGTCAGGAACAGGAACTGATGCTGTGGATTCTCATGGATCTTTGCAAATACCTCGTCTCGCCATTCCGGCTTCCACCCGGAGAGATCGCTCATGCCGGTAAGGAGAAAGTTCTGCGGGCGTTTCTTTTCCATCATCTTGAGCTTGCTCGGGAAGAACGCAGGATCAGCGAAGTCGTCAATCATATGCCAACGTTTCACATTGTTACGGGCATAGCAATATGGACACCCCACCGTGCAGCCGATGACGATATTCATATTCTGAATCTGATTTTTGATGCAGATGCTCATAACGCCTGCCTACCTGCCTCTCCCGTAAACGCGCAATCAGCCTCCCCCGCCTTGCGGGCAAAAGCCTCGATATCTTGCTTGCAAGCAGCAGGCTCGCAATCGCTCAAATCGTATGACGTGCCGCCGTTTCGATAGACGGCCCGATGGGAAAACGATCGGTTGACAAGCCCGATGCCGAGCTTCTCGTACAGGGTCATCCGTGCTCCCTTTCAGCTAAAATAAACAGGTGTCTATAAACAGTATCCTTGTTGATTTTCGCAGGGGCAATGAACAAACGCGTGCACCTGTCGATAAACGAACAACTACTGGACATTGTCAAACGACTCAGATTGGAGAGGCGATGGGAGAAACCAAGATCGACCGCCGGCGGCGCTACACCCTCTCGGTCATACAGGAGGCGTTCTTCGCGCTGCTGGCCGAGGTCGGCTTCGCGAAGATGACGGTGGCGGACATCTGCCGCCGCGCCGAGATCAACCGGGGAACGTTCTATCTGCATTGCGAGGATAAGTACGCGCTGCTCGATGCGCTTATCGACGAGGCATTGGCAGCGGCTCCCCCGCTTGAGGGGGTTGAATCGGCAACGCTTTGCCAGCGTCCGTCGGCAGACGACGATTATCGCCTGCTTTATTCGGACAGCGACTCATACGCTCGCGTAGCCCAGCGCGTCATAGAACGCGGAGCGGAGCAGATGGTTCCCTGGGTCATGGAGAAAACAGGGCTTTCACGCGAAGACGCCTTCCTGCTCTTCGTCCACAACGTCCAGGGCGATCTGGCCGTCAACCGCCTGCTCGGCTGGAGACGAGGCCCCGAGTTCGCCCATGCCCAGGAGCTGCTCAACGCCTATTCCGAAGGGGGCTTACTGGCGGTATCCGCTCTTCGCGATTCCGATAACCCATCGTGACCTGCGATTCAGGAATACCAGCCTCCGAGCCCTCTCGTTCGGAGGCTGCGGCTAAAACCTCATTGCGCGTCTACCGCTCCGCGTTACTCGCCACCTGCCCGCGCCACCGAGAGCAGGGCGCCCAAATCGGCCTGGATCGCCCCTGCCTTGCTTCCAAGCTGCAACGGAGCCGAGCCGCCCGAGATGTTTACGCTCAAAAGGTGCGCATCCGGCAGCTTCGCGGTCATGCTCCAGAACGGGAGCGTGATGATGCCGGGGGTCATCTCGCCCACGCCGAGCTCCAGCAACAGCACGCGGCGATCGCTGCGCTCGCGCACGAAGCGCTCGTATCGTCCGAGGCTCTCGCGCCAGGCCGCACCCTGCAGAAACGTGTCGTCGCGCACCCACGGCACAAGCTGCCAGCCGCAGTGCGGGCATCGGGGGACATCCTCGCTGAGGACCTCGAACCCCGCCATGCCCGCGAGCATGCGCTCGACGTAGGGGCTCGCGTCGAAGAGCTCGTCGCAGCATGGCTGCTTGCACTGAAGGTGCGCGAAGCTTCCCTGATAGTTGCAGATCCTCTCGGTGGGAAACGTCTTCTCGACTTGGGTGTCCACATTGGTGCTCAGGATGAAGTAGTCCTTATGGCCGATGAGGGACCGTAGATCGAGATAGGGCTGCGAGGTCGGCTCGCGCAGCATGAAGTCGATGTATCGCGCATAGTATGCCCATCGCTGCTCGAGGCTGGGGTAGAGGTGGTAGAAGCCGTCGAAAAGGCTCTTGAAGCCAAAGGCTTGCTGCCAGTCCGTCATTCCGGCGCGCGCCATGCCTGCGCGGTTGTAATGGTTGAACCCGGCGGCGCTTGACATGCCCGAGCCGATGCCGACGATGATGGCGTCGGCATCGTCGATAAGGCTTCGAAGCCTATACGCTTCCCTCTCTAGAGACGGCATTGGGCAATCTCCTCGAAAGCCGGGGCCATATCGCCGTCAACGAGAATCGTCTCGCACGATGCATCGGGCACCATAGCCTGGCTGTAGTTGAACACGATGTAGGTGGCGTGCTCGCAGACGTTCGCGATCTGGGCGAGCATGTGCTTTATGATGCCGTTGCGCAGTCCCACGCCAAGTTCGAGGATGGCGACCCTGCCGTTGCGATGGGCTTGCACAAGGCGCTCGAGCTCCTCGAGCTGGGCCGTGGCGAGGGCGTCTGGATGGGCGAGACGCCGCTCGTCGATCGACGTGCGTATGCCCCCCTCCGTCTCGAGCACGCGGTTCTCGTCGAACCCGGCGCGCGCGAAGTGCCCGTCGATGTTGCATGTGACCACGAAGGTGTCGGCGTGCTCCGTAAGACGCCGCAGCCCGTTCATGAGCGAGCCGGGCTCATATTCGAGATACTCCTTTTGATGGAACCGCTCGGCCCATCGGCGTCGCACGCTGGCATCCGGGGAAGCGAGCCCCTGCAGTATGCAGCCGATGCCGTCTGCCTGGGCGAGGTCCCCGTACGCCTCTTGGAAATGAGCATCGGCGCAGAAAAGGTTGAGCCCCTCCGCCATGTCGAGTCCGTTGCTAGCGCCGATGATGACAAGATCCGCTTCGGCTAGCGCCCTGCCTATGCGAACTGCTTTCGCCGTCTCCATGCGCTACCTCCCCAGCGTCTTGCGCACGTCGGCAAGCACGTCGGCGATGTCGGCGCGAACGGCGAGCCCCCGATCCTCGATCGCGCGGGGGAGAAACTGCGTCTTGTTGTTTACGGCGATGTAGCTGGCCTGCGGTAACTGCGCCGTGAGGGCCCAGAACGGCTCCTGGATAAACGCGGGCGTCATGCGGCCCACACCCAGCTCGAGGAAGAGGATCCTCTGCCGTGCGTGCGCGTCGAGCCATTCGGACACCTTGCGGTACTGCTCCTCGTAGAGTTCGCCCTGCAGGAAGTTGCCGTAGCCGCGAACCCAGGGGAACGCCTCTGCCCCGCAGTGCGGGCAGCGCGGCACGAGCTCTGTCGGAACCTCAAGGCCGTCTCCCATGGCCTCTACCATGTTGGAGACCGGCTCGACCGCATCCCACACCGCGTCGGTGCAACAGCGGGAGCACTGAAAGAAGCGGTGGTCGCCTTGGATCTCTGCCACTTTCTCCCAGGGATAGAGCTTCACAAACTGCGTGTCCTGGTTGGTGGTGAGCACGAAGAAATCCTTCTCGGCGAGAATGGCGTCGAGGTCCCTGTAGGGCTTGCGCAGCGGGGCGTTGAGCGTGGTGTCGAGGAAGGTGGCGAGGTATCCCCAGCGCGCCTCGGCGGTGGGCCAGCGGTAGAACGACCCCTCGAAAGCGCCCTTGAAACCGTAGCGCTCGGCGAATTTGCCGAAATGCTTGCGATAGGTCGCGTTGTCCTCGTAGTAGAAGTCGCCGCCGCCCGCCGCGGAGAGCCCGGAGGCCCCGCCCACCAGCACGCAATCGGCTTCTTCGATCATACGGGCGAAGTCCTCGATTTGCTGGTCGTAGGGCTCGGGCTCGCGGTCACTCAGCTCATAGGGCGTGCTGCCGCTGCGGTAGGCGGCATGAAGGGAAAACGATCGGTTGGTGAGCTCGATAACGAGCTGCTCGTACAGGGTCACTGGATACCTTCTTTCAGCTATTATAAACAGGTGTCTATAAAAAGTATCCATGTCGATTTGCTTAAGAGCAATGAACAGCTTCGGCCTGCTGTCGATAAACGAGCGTTTGCCGGGCATTGTCGAGCGTTGCAATTGGAGGGGTAATGGAAGCGGGGAAGATCGATCGTCGCCGACGCTATACACTCTCGGTCATACGGGAGGCGTTCTTCGCGCTGCTGGCCGAGGTCGGCTTCGCGAAGATGACGGTAGCGGATATTTGCCGCCGCGCCGATATCAACCGTGGCACGTTCTATCTGCACTACGAGGACAAGTTCGCCCTGCTCGACGCGCTTATCGACGAGGCCTTGGCGGCGGTGCCGCCGCTCGAGGGAACGGAGGCGGGTGCCCTCTGCCAGCGTCCGCCGGCAAACGATGACTATTATCTGCTCTACTCGGATGACGACGCGTACGCCCGGGTGGCACAGCGCGTCGTCGAGCGCGGCGCCGAGCAGATGGTTCCCTCGATCATGGAGGAGACTGGGCTTTCGCGCGAGGACGCCTATCTGCTCTTCGTCCACAACGTCCAGGGAAATCTCGCGGTCAACCGCCTGCTCGGTTGGAGGCGAGGGCCCGAGTTTGCTCACGCTCAGGAGCTGCTCAGCGCCTATTCCGAAGGGGGCATGCGGGCGGTATCGGCTCGTCACGATCCTCGTAGCTCGTCTTGACCGCATGTCATTTCAGGTAGGTGGCGTTGCTATGGGCCCTCTTTGATTTTCGACGTTGTATAAGGCAATCGCAATCGTCTTGAGCTTCTTTAGGGAACTTGAACAAGAGATATGGCCTGCTGGCGATTGATTAACACCATTCGTTTTGGTTACAAGAAAGCATGCTGCGCGCCTGCAGCATGAGGGAGAGGGAATCCTATGAATATCGTTGTATTGAGCGGCAGCCCGCGTAAGGGCGCTAATACCGATACCATGGTCGAGGCGTTTGCCGAGACCGCGCGTGAGGGCGGCCATACGGTCGAGGTCATCCGCGTTGCCAGCAAGAAGATCGCCGGCTGCTTGGGATGCCAGTACTGCTTCGCCCATGAGGGCGTCTGCGTGCAGAAGGATGACATGGCCAACGTGATTGAGTCGCTGAAAGACACCGACATGGTTGTCTTCGCTTCGCCTATCTACTGGTTTGATATCACTGCGCAGGAAAAGACCGCCATCGACCGCCTGTACGCCTTCGGTGCCACGGGATTCCCGTTCACCAAGACGGCCCTTTTACTCGATAGCCACAGCGAGGGTGTCTATGATGCGGCGATCGCTATGTACAAGTCAACCTGCGCGTACTGCAAGTGGGAGGACCAGGGCATTGTCACCATCAGCGGTATGACCGAGCGCGACAGCATGGCATCCTCGCCCAAGTTGAAAGAGGTGCGAGAGCTCGCTCGCAAGCTTGCCTAAGGACAAGAAGAACGCATGGCAATCAGCGTTGGTGGAAATGCTTGCTGTCCTTACCGAGAGATAGGGGCGAATTCCCTCAAGTGCCGTATAGAACAATTTTTAAACGCAGAAAAATAACTGAAAACAAATTAATCCGCGTTAAAATATTGTCAAATAGAAGTTCATGAGGGAAGGTTACGTATGCGTCGCAAGGCAGACGAGCTCCTTAGGGAATGGCGAGACAGAGCTGATAGAAAACCTTTGCTGGTCAAAGGCGTGCGCCAGTGTGGCAAGACCTATTTGCTCAGAACGTACGCCCAGGATCTTTTCGAATCGGTTGTCTACGTTAATCTTGAGAACGACCGGTCGGCGCGAGCGGATTTTTCGGGCGGTCTTGACCCTCATTCGATCGTACGTGCGATCGAGGCTCGTACGGGACAGCGTATCGTGCCTGGCAAAACCTTACTGTTCATTGACGAGATCCAGGCATGCGAGGAAGCGCTCACTTCCCTTAAATACTTTTGCGAAGATGCTCCCGAGTATTACGTTGCGGCTGCCGGGTCGCTTCTTGGGGTTGCCATTAACCATCAGTCGTATTCGTTCCCCGTCGGAAAGACCGACTTGATTGAGATGGCTCCACTCGATTTCGAGGAGTTTCTCTGGGCGATGGGGCACGATCAGCTGGTCGACGAGATACGCTCATCATTCGAGATAATGGGTCCTCTTGCGCCAAGCCTTCATGAAAAGGCGCTTGGGCTCTATCGACAGTATCTTGTTGTTGGCGGAATGCCCGAGGCGGTCCAAACGTACATCGATGATCAGTCAATCATTGATGTGGCCGAAAAGCATCGGATTATTCTCGACGGATATTCCGCCGACACCAATAAATATGCTGATGAACGCTTGAGTGCAAAGACGCGTGCGTGCTTCGATTCCATTCCACAGCAGCTTGCCAAAGAGAATCGTAAATTTCAATACAAGGTAGTGCGAGCGGGGGGCAATGCGTCTCTCTTTGGAGATGCTCTCGATTGGCTTGTATTGTCGGGTACGGTGGCGCGCTGCAGCCTAGTCGGGCAGATCGAAAGCCCCTTAGAGGCCTTCGTTAACCCTTCTGCTTTTAAAATCTATCAGGCGGATACAGGGCTGCTGGTCTCCAAGGCCGGTGCTCAACGCGCCGATATTCTTGCCGGTATCGGCGGCACATTCATGGGTGCACTTACCGAAAACTACGTTGCCCAACAGCTTTCAGCCATGGGTTATCCACTGCATTATTGGGCGCGAGATAATCGTGCGGAAATCGACTTTGTAGTAGAGAAGCAGGGATGCTTGTCTGCGATTGAAGTCAAGGCGGGGGAGAACACAAGATCTCGAAGTCTGTCCTCACTTAAAAAGACCCATCCGGGCGTGCGCCTTATCAGGCTATCGACTAAGCCCTTTGGAATGAATGATGGGCTTATGTCTGTTCCGCTTTATGCGGCATTTTGTCTATAGGGATGATGCTGGTGTAATGCATGGGGCCCGGGGCGCAGCGTTTACTGCGCTCCGGGCCCCGCTGCTTTGTAAAACCATGACGGTTTAGTCGCCGTTGTTTTAGTCAAACAAACTCGGCATGTCGTTTTCCTTCATGAGGGCACCGGCAGAAGGCAGGCTCTGCGCGGTGAACTTCTCAGCCGAGACGCCGGCGCCAAGAATCTCCTCGGTCGTGCCGACGGTGGTGACCGAGCGGCCCTTCTTGGCCGTGAAAGCCTGGACGCCCTGCGTGTTGGTGGTCGTCTTGGTCTTGAGCAGCGACGTGTTGAAGTTCATCAAACGATAGTCGCTCGAGACCAGCGCGATGTCGCGATCTTCCTTGAGCACCTGGGCATACAGCAGCTTGCTGCCACCATAGATGGCGTTCTTGAGGCGCTTGCGGTTGGTCTTGGTGACGTATCCAGAAAGTGCGACGCGCACCACGCGGCCGTTCTCAAAGACAAACAGCACGTCGGCCTTGTAGTCCTCGGGGTCGATGACCCAGATGACACTCTCGTCGGGTTCCATCTCAAGATCGGTCGGAAGATACGAGCCCAGCTGGGCCGACTTGGTATCCTCAAACGCCGCGACCTTGCACTTGTACACCTGGCTCTTGTTGGTAAAGACCAGCAGCTCGTGGGTGTTGGAGGACGGAAACTCGATAAAGGGTTTGTCGCCGTCCTTGTACTTGAGCGTGGTAGCCTTCTTGAGCACGCGGTCCGTCATCTTTTTGAGGTAGCCATCGCGCGAGAGCATGATGGTCACCGGGTACTCCTCGACCTCGGGCTCCAAGCTTACTTCGATAACCTCATGGGGCTCGATCTTGCCCGTGCGGCGCGGCATCACATACTTCTTGTTGACCGCGGCCAGCTCGTCGCTGATGACCTTCTTGATATTGTTCTCGCTCGAAAGGATCTCCTCGAGTTCGGCGATCTCACCCTCGAGCTTGGCAATGTCCTTGGTGCGGTTGAGGATGTACTCCTCGTTGATGTTGCGGAGCTTGAGCTCGGCAACAAACTCTGCCTGGGTCTCGTCGATGTCGAAACCCTTCATAAGGTTGGGCACAACCTCGGCTTCGAGCTTGGTGCCACGGATGATGGCGATGGCCTTGTCGATGTCGAGCAGGATCGCCTCAAGGCCGTGCAGCAGGTGCAGGCGCTCGGACTTTTTGCCCAGGTCAAAGTTAATACGGCGACGCGTGGACTCAATACGCCACTTGACCCACTCGTGCAGGATCTGGCGCACGCCCATAACGCGGGGGTAGCCGTCGACCAGCACGTTGAAGTTGCACGAGAACGAATCCTGCAGCGTGGTTGAGCGATAGAGCTTGGCCATGAGCTTGTCGGGGTCGACACCGCGCTTAAGGTCGATGGCGATGCGCAGGCCCGAAAGGTCGGTCTCGTCGCGGATGTCGGCGATCTCTTTGACCTTGCCCTCCTTGGAGAGCTTGACAATGCGCTCGATGATGACATCGGTCTTGGTGGTGTAGGGAATCTCGTAGACCTCGATGATGCGCTCTTCGGGAATCCAGCGCCAGCGGGAGCGAATCTGGAAGCTGCCAAGGCCGGTCTCGATGATCTTTTCCATCTCCTCGCGGCGGTAGATAATCTCGCCGCCGGTCGAGAAGTCGGGCATGGGCATGTACTCGAGCAGGTCGCAGTCGGGATCCTGCAGGTAGTGCATTGTGGCGGTGCAGACCTCGTTGAGGTTGAAACCGCAGATGTCAGAAGCCATGGCGACGCCGATGCCCTTGTTGGCCGAGACGAGGATGTTGGGGAACGTGGTGGGCAGCAGGCGCGGCTCCTTCATGGCGCCGTCGTAGCTGTCGACGAAGTCGACCGGGTCCTTGTCGATGTCCTTGAAGATCTCGGCGCTGATGGGGGAGAGCTTGGCCTCGGTGTAACGCGAGGCGGCGTAGCTCAGGTCGCCCGAATAATACTTGCCGAAGTTGCCCTTCGACTCAACGAACGGCGCGAGCAGTGCCTCGTTGCCCGTGGCCAGGCGCACCATCGTTTCGTAGATCGCGGCATCGCCGTGTGGGTTGAGCTTCATGGTCTGGCCCACGATGTTGGCGCTCTTCTGGCGCTCGCCCTTGAGCAGGCCCATCTTGTACATGGTGTAGAGCAGCTTGCGGTGCGAGGGCTTAAAGCCGTCGATCTCGGGGAATGCACGCGAGACGTTGACGCTCATAGCGTAGGGCATGTAGTTGACCTCGAGCGTCTGCGTAATCGGCTGGTCGGTGACCTCGGAGTGCAGGCCGATGACGTTCTCGGCGTTGACCTGCTTTTTCTTTGGCTGGTTCTTCGTCTTCTTCTTTGCCACGATTTCCTCTTGAACTTCTTATGGGCCGTCGTTATCGATTTGCTGCTATTGCAGGTCCAGCTGGTCCAGGTATTCCTTGCCGTGCTCGGAGATATGGCGCTTGCGGCCCGCCTCGTCGTTGCCCAGCAACAGGTTGAACATGGTTTCCATCTTGGTGACGTCCTCGGGCTCCACCTTGATCAGACGGCGCGTCTCGGGGTTCATGGTGGTGAGCCACATCATGTCCGGATCGTTCTCACCAAGACCCTTGGAGCGGTTGATGGAGCACTTCTGGTCGCCGATCTCCTTGAGGATGCCGTTCTTCTCGAGCTCGGTGTAGGCAAAGTAGGTCTTCTCTTTGCAGTTGATCTCGTAGAGCGGCGACTCGGCGATATACACGTAGCCCTCGTCGATAAGTGTGGGCACCAGGCGGTAGAGCATGGTGAGCACGAGCGTGCGGATGTGGTAGCCGTCGACGTCGGCGTCCGTACAGATGATGACCTTGTTCCAGTTGAGGTTGTCCAGGTCAAAGGCACCAAGGTTCTTGATGCGCTTGTCCTTGATCTCCACGCCGCAGCCCAGCACGCGCATAAGGTCCATGATGATGTCGGACTTAAAGATGCGCGGATAGTCCTCCTTCAGGCAATTGAGGATCTTGCCGCGGACGGGCATAACACCCTGGAACTCGGCATCGCGCGAGGTGCGAATGGCGCCTGCTGCCGAGTCGCCCTCTACGATGTAGATCTCGCGACGGTCCTTATCCTTGGAGCGGCAGTCGATGAACTTCTGCACACGGTTGGCCATATCGGTCTTCTGCTGCAGGTTGGTCTTGATGCTCTGGCGCGTTTTCTCGGCGTTCTCGCGCGAACGCTTGTTGATGAGCACCTGCTCCATGATCTTGTTGGCAGCGTCTTTGTTCTCGATCAAGTAGGTCGAGAGGCGCTCCTTAAAGAAGGCCGTCATAGCCTGCTGGATAAAGCGGTTGTTGATGGCCTTCTTAGTCTGGTTTTCGTAGGACGTCTGGGTGGAGAAGCAGTTGGTCACCAGCACCAGGCAGTCCTGGACGTCCTGCCATTTGATGCCGCTCTCGTTTTTGTTGTACTTGCCCTGTTGCTTGATGTAGGCGTCGATGGCGCTGGTCAGAGCACTGCGGGCCGCCTTCTCGGGCGAACCGCCGTTCTCGAGCCAGGAGGAATTGTGGTAGTACTCCTGCATCATGAAAGTGCGCGAGAAGCACATGCAAGCAGTGATTTTTACGTTGTAATCGGGCAGGTCCTCGCGATCGCGACCGCGACGGTCGGCCTCGATAAAGAAGGGCTCGGTAAGGTAGTCGGTACCGACCTTCTCGAGCACGTAGTCCTCGATGCCCTTGGGATAGCAAAAATCCTCTTCGGAAAACTCGCCATCGTCGCCCTCAATGCGCAGGCGGAAGGTCACGTTGGCGTTGACCACGGCCTGACGGCGCATGGTCTCGCGATACCAGTCGTGGGGAATGCTAATCGAGGTAAAGACCTCAAGATCGGGGCGCCACTTGATGGTGGTGCCGGTGCGGTTCTCGTCGCTGGGCTCAATCTCGAGTGCCTTCTTCTTGGCGCCGACGACCTTGCCTTTCTTAAAGTGCAGGGAGTACTTGTTGCCGTCGCGCCAGACGGTGACGTCCATGTACTCGGAAGCGTACTGGGTCGCGCACGAGCCCAGGCCGTTGGTGCCGAGCGAGAAGTCGTAGTCGCCGCCCTGGTTGTTGTTGTACTTGCCGCCGGCGTAGAGCTCGCAGAAGACGAGCTCCCAGTTAAAGCGCTTCTCGGAAGGGTTCCAGTCGAGCGGGCAGCCACGGCCATTGTCCTCTACCTGAATAGAGCCATCGCGAAAGGCGGTGAGGGTGATGAGCTTGCCGTAGCCCTGGCGCGCCTCGTCAACGGCGTTGGACAGGATCTCGAAGGCGGCATGCGCGCAACCGTCGAGTCCGTCCGAGCCAAAGATGACGGCGGGGCGCAGGCGTACGCGCTCCTCGTCCTTGAGCTGGCGGATACTGTCGTTACCATAGTTTGCGGTGTTTTTTGCCATACTCGCTCTCTCGGTGCTCCTTTGCTGCGTTTTAGTCATATAGATAGTCAAGGTAGCATAGCCCAGGCCTTGGGCGATTCCAACCAACACGAATTCCATCGAACAATAGTTCGATTAGATAATGGATGCTTGGGATGCGGGTGGGGTCTGTCCTATTCAAACATCTGCGGCAGGTCGATGAAGACGGTTCGATCGCTTTCGTCAGCTTCGAAGCCCGAACGGGAGAAGAATCCGTAGCGATGGCATTTGAGCCCCGTTGCCTCGACTTGGGTGATTTCCTCGTCGACCATTTTTTGCGTGACGGGGGATTTGCGGAACTTTGCTTCGTAGAATGCGTAGCCCTCGGGGTCTTGCGTTACCACATCGAATTCGCCGCTCGTTTTGTTTGCGGGATCGTCGTACCAGTACTTGCCTATGGCATCGAAAGCCGGTTCGATCTTGCCAGTCCTGTTTTGCCGTACGAGGTATTGACGGCAGATCTCCTCGAACATATGTGGAGTGTAGTTTTCCTCGAAGTCTTGGGAGACGTGACGATCATAGAAGACTTCCGGGTCGAGCAGCTGACGCGCAGAAGCATTGCGGAAGACGTAGCGATAGTAAAAGAGCGAAAGTGGGTCCACCACAAAGTAGCCAGACTTGCGCTTATTCGTAGGGTCGTTGATGGGTGCACGCTTTTGGACGATTTCGAGTGACATGAGCTTGTCGAGTACGTCTGCCATGGCCGGACCGCTCGAGACGTGCGACTGTGCCAGCACGTCCCCCCAACGGGAGTAACCTTGTGCGAGAGCCCCGAAAACTTCGTTGGCGTTGGTCATCTTCGAGATCTCGGCGTTGAGATAGGACGGTACTTCGCTTTCTAAGCGGGCGCCAGGTTCTGTGACGAGCTCGATGATATTGTCGCGTACGCTTTGGGACTGATCGATGAGGCGATTGTAAAAGGGGATGCCGCCAAAAACGCTATAGAGCCGCACCTTGTCCTCGGGTGAGAACGCGGGATAGAACTTTGCAGCGTCAAAGTAATCCATGGGCTTAAGCTCAAGCGCGAGATCAATTCGCCCGTAGAGGGGGCTTTCATGCTCGATGAGAGATTTCATAATCTCAACATAGGAGCCGCACAGGACAATGTTTAAACGTGAGTCTTCCCTGTGAGCGTCGATTGAGGTCTGGAGAATGCTGTCTAAGCCTTTAACCGCATCTCTCAAGTAGGGGTATTCGTCGAGAACGAGGGTAATGTTCTTGTCTTTGGCTTGGGCAAACAGAAATTCGATGAGCTCGCGGATGCCCGTGAAGGCGAGCGGAGGAAAGCTTAGCGCTTCAGCAGCAAGGGCGGACAGACTCTCGAGGTTGTCTGCCTCGGAGGTTTGGCGGCACTCGTAATAGATCGTTGCGACGTCCGATAAATCGGTTAGCGCCTGCTTGATGAGCTCACTTTTGCCGACGCGACGCCTTCCGTAAATGAGAACATTGCGCTGCTCGGGCGCATTGAGTGTTTTCTTAATACGGGCGAGTTCAAGCTCCCTGCCAATGAATTCCACTTACTCGGTTCCTTCCGACTCGGTTTTGTCCGAGTTAATTGTATCGCATGAACAAGTTTATGCTCGAGTTTACTCGGACAAAACCGAGTCGGTTCTGTCCGAGTAAGTTTGAATAGCGAATCGAAATTGTTATGTCCACATGGCGATGGCGAACATGGTTTCCATAAGCGCCGCGTTCGCGCTTGTTATTGCCGCAATGCGCTGTGTCGCTGAGGCGCAGATCGTACCGCTCGAAAGCGTCTTTTGGTTGGCGAACCTGGCCACGGGCGTGTTCTGCGGTGCGACGATTTTCGCGGCCACGTTTGCTGTCCTGTGTGCAACGTTTTTCACGGCGAAAAGACGCCGTGCCAAGCTCGAGGCAGAACTCGACTCCTCAGACGACATCTAATGCGCAATGGGCCGGCTCTGGGTATCCAGAACCAGCCCATTTTGATGTTCGATTAGCCGAGTCGGCGCCTCTCACAAAAGTAAGTAGGAGCTAGCGAGGCCTATCCGAATTGACCTCATTGGCGGTGTCGGTTTCGAGCGCCGTGCGGCGGGCGCTGTAGGCGACGAGGCCGGCGCCTGCCGCGGCGAGTGCTGCAGCGGCTGCCGTAAGGGGAGCGTTGACATCGCCCGTGCCCGCAAGTGCGCCCGCTTTTCCGGAGCGCTTGTTATTGTCGTGGTCCTTGCCACTGCCGGAGCTGCTTCCGCCGGAGCCGCCGCCCTCGTCAGTACCGCCGCCACTTGAGCCACCATCGCCGTCCGCCGGCATCGGGGCGTCGTGAAGTCCTGTCGTATCCGCGCTATCGCATACGCCGACCTGAATTTCTGAGCGTTCGCATGCCGCGTCGGGCACATGAAGCTCGTGCAGTACGGCACCCAGCGCCGAGTTTGCGCCCGGTCGGATTTCCTTGAGCGTTACGGGGTCGAGCGCCACCAGGTCACGCGCCTTCGCATACAGCGTTACGCGTTTGCCCACTTCGTCGCTCCAACTCTCGGGGATAGCGAAGCTCATGCGGAACTGTGCCGTGCAACCCGGTGCCAGCACGGCGTTGCCGTTGTCGGCTACCAGCGGGTGCGTTGCAAAACATGCGCCCAGCGTCTCGAGCGCGTACTTCACGTGTGCCATGTCGTTGGCCGAAGCGTCCTCGGCAAGCTCCGGATCGTAGATCGATGCCATACGTGCGTTCACTCCGAATCCGATGGATGCGCTGGAGAACGGCTGGCTGGAGCCCTCTCGGTACAGATCGATCGTGCCGGCGGTCAGCAAAGTGTTGCCGTCGTTTCGCACCGTGACCATGAAGGACTCGCCTGCTGCTCCGGGCACCACCGCGCCCGAGGTAGCGACCGCGCCCGTCGGAGTGGCACACGCCACCAAGGGCACTTCGATGCCGTGCAGCTCTGCCTCGCTCTGCTCCGCGCTCACAATGTGCGTGGCGAGCGCGGAGAGCATGCCTCCCGACGTCAAAAATGTCGTTATCTGATCGACGGGATGGTCCAGCTCGCACATCACGAACGGTTCCGTGAACAGATCGCCTGCCAAGGTGCTGGCGAAGATGCGGAAGTGCTTGCCCATCACTGCTACCGGGTTGCCTTCTTCGTCATAGGTTTGTCCCACCTTGCCATCGGTGTTCTCTACATAGAGCACGCACCTGCCGTTGTTGCTTACGCTAAACGATGCCGGGCCACAGCCTGCGGCACCCACGGGCCGCGTTGCAAATGCCGATGTGCCTCGCGTCCAAGTAATATGCTGCAGCTGCTCGTTGACGGTGGCCAAAAAGCCCGAATGTTGTGACCACGGCACCGCATGGGGTACCGTGGCGTCTGGTGGCATAACGCCCCAGCCCGCAATGGACTGGCCAATCACGGCGTACGATGCGCAGCCGCAACCGTCTGCGGTCTCGTACGCAACGGGCACCACCATTTTGCCGTTGATATTCTCGGGCTCGCCCAGCTCGATACTCGACGGTGCTTGTGGAAAGCGGAGGACCTGACGGAACGTGAGGCTGTCGCCCGAAACGTCCGACCACAGGGTGAAGCACTCCAGCGCAACCTCAGCCTCGCTGCCGAGCGCCTTCTCTGCGGTGGCTCCGCGGCGGTGGAGGTAGGCACCCGACAGGCGTCCGTCGACCAGCGTCTTACCCACCGTGATACGCGGGCACTGCAGGCAATGGTAGCCATCCTCTTGCAGGCGGCCGCGCGAGATGCTGCGCCATGACGTATGCGACACCACGCGAACTCCGCCGTTGCTTATGCGCAGGCGCACGACGGACAGTATGCCGGCTGTGCTTGCCGTATCGAAAAGGGTGTTGTCGCCGTCGGGGCGCTCGCCGGAGACCAGCAGCACGTAGGCGTCCTGGTTTCCCCTCCCGTCCGTATATTCCACCACGTCGAAGTCGTAATCGAATATGCCGTTGCGCTCCACGTCGCCCTCGCCAAACCCAAGGGGAAAGTCCACGGGCGTGGGGGCGGACCACGTGCCGTTTGCCCTTGTGTGCACCACCAGGCGCGAGCGGCCATTGTCGCCGTAGCACACCGAGGCGATACGGAACAGGCATTCTACGCCGGCAATCATTGTCAGCTTCATGTGGGCTTCGCTGAGCACGCCAGCAAACAGCACGTTGTCGCTCGAGGGCTTGATACCGCCACGCTCGTCCTCCGACACGCCGGCAGAATTGGCGTTGGGGTCCGCAACGGCGTTCGTTGCCTGACCGATGTAGGTGTACTCATACATCGGCGCGGCATTTTCGTCGTTTTCTATCAGTGCATGGACGAAATGCTCGATCTGTCCGGTGTCGTCGCTTTCTGCATCCGCCTCGAGCTCAATGCGCGTGACCGCTTGATCCCAATCGCGTACGACAGACGCGACGTTTACGGCAGTGGCCTTAACCTCGGCGCGTGCGAGCAGCTCGGCGTTGGTGACAATGGTGGCCGATGCGATAAATTGCGGCACGCCGCCCGCCTCAATGTTGCCGGCCGAGCCGAAGCAGGCATCCAGCGTATAAGGCGTATCTCCGCCCAATGCGAGTTCAGAGCGCTGGAGTACATACTGGTCGCCGTTGTTCACCGACATATTCCACGAATCGAGGAGTGTGGGCCACGATCCCGACCAAGCTTTGGTGGTCCACTTGAACATGACGAACTGGAGTATCACATCGACATCGACGTCTGCACCTACGCGCAGTCGCGGAAGCTGGTGTCCATCCGCCTTCTCGTACCCAATGAACAACGTGAGGGATGCGGCGCCGCGCACGGCAGACGAGGCGACGCCTGCAACGCCGGCTCCAAAGGTGACGGCAAGCCCGATCTGGATGGTGAAAGAGCCCGACGTGTTGGAATAGTCGAGCGAAATGTTCTTGAAAAACGCCGCGCCGCTACCGTGCGTGTGGGCGCCCACGGCGAGCGCCAGTTTTGCCAGCACCCAGGGGTTGACGTTTAGGAAAAACGGCACCGGTCCTAGGGTAAACTGCTCGGTCCAATTGAGGTCGGTTCTTACTTGGAAGAGGGCCTTGATATTGCCGAATGCGGGATCGTTGTTGTCACCCCAGGTTTTGCCCACCCAGTCGTAGGCGAGCGAGCCGTACAGCTGTGTGGCGATATCCATCGTGAACAGCAGCGTGCAATGGTGGCGAAGGAGTTTGGTGTTTCTTGGGTCGGTGCCCGAACCGGCACTCATGCGCTTGTACTGATTCCACTTCCCCTCCATTTCGTCGAGGTAGCGGTTTGCCTGCTTGGCGCCCGACTCGCGCGGTGACTTCTTCCAGTACTCCGGATCCGGATTGCCCGAATCGTTCATATAGCTGGCTGGTTTGTATCCTCCGCCAAACAGCACGTATCCAGCAAACGAGAAATCGAAGAGGATCGGAAATGTGGGCATCCAGCACGTGAACTTATTACCACCGATGCCGGGAAACGATGCGGGGAAATCAAACGGAGTGATCTCTTGGTCCATAGTGGTGGGGACGATAGTGGTCGATCCGGATTCCGCCTTTGCCGCCGGCGCGGTAACAACGGCCATGGGGGAGGAGAGCGTGTAGGTTTTGCCCTGGTAGTCGAGGACAAAGCGCAGCTTGCATCCTTCTTCCAGAAGGCTCGACGTTGCATCGAGGAACTTGTCTTCGAGTGTGAACGTCGCCAGACTATCTGCGCCCGATGCGCTGGCCTTGATCTGACCAATCTGCGTGACGGTTTCGGTTGAGCTGCCCGCAGCGGGCATCACTTTATTGATATGCAATGTTGCCTGCCCGCCCTGCGGCAGATGAGCCTGCACGGTAAAAGCGTGCGTGTCGGGCTGGTCGTTTGCTGCTTCGTCCGCTGGCATTGCCATAAACGTGGCGTCGGCGTACTGGATGTCCCATTCGTCGAACGTGAGCTGGCGGAAGTACGGCTCGCCGTCGGAAAGCGGACGTGTGGGTGCGGTTATGGCGGTGCCGCCCTGGATACGCGCAAGGGGAATCTCGACATCACGGTAGCCCGCCATGCTAATGGAGATGCCGCCGTTAAAGTCGTACGCGTCAAGGAGCGTTGCCTCGTCCACGTAGCCTTCCGAAAGAGGGGCGACCTCAAAGATGGCCGTGCCTTCGTCATCGGTCGTGGCGGTTAGCTGCTTGCCTACGGCATAGCGCGATGTGAGCGTGACCTGGGCACCTGCGATGGGCGTATTCTTGTTGGCGACGTCGACCACGACCACACCAAACATGGTGCGCGAGAGAACGAGCACCTTGAAGGGGTCTTCTTCGTCGGCATAGGCCGCGGTGGGCGCGAACGGCAGCAGGAAGGCATTTTCGCTTCCCGGCACGCGAGGCAACATAATGCTCGCCAGCGAGGACGCTCCAGCAACAAGTAACGAACGGCGATCAAGCATCTTGGGCTCCCATCCCGCAAATATCGGTGGAAATAATCCAATTTTGCGAGAAGACGCTTCGTGGCGGTAGTGCCGTTCAAGGGTCAAAATGTCCAAATTGATCGAGCGAAGCGCCGGGTTCCGGAACGCGTTCGATGCGCTTGGCAGCCCGGTCGCTAACGCAACATGTGCGCGACCAGCTCGGCGCGTGTGCCGATGCCAAGCTTTGCGTATACGCCGGATAGGCGGTTTTTGACGGTGCCCGGCGATACTCCCATATGGCCTGCGATTTCAGCGTTGGTCCATCCGCGGCAGGCGAGCATGGCCATGGTGAACTCTGTGGTCGTTAAATCGTCGGCAACGTCCTCGCCCGAATCGGGGTTGTGGATGCGCCGCCAGCCGTAGCTGAAGCGGTACGTGATCTCGATGATGCGTGCGAAGTCGTCAGGGTATTGCGTTTTTAGGCATGCCTCGATGAGCCCCTGCAAAAGGCCGTGGTGCTCGCCAATGAGCTCGATAAGGCCGTCGGGGCGCGCAATGTCCCAAGCGGCTCCAAAATGCGCTTTTGCGGCGTCGATGTCCTTGAGGCTCATGCATGCCATGGAAGCTGCCAGGTGCAGGAACAGTTCCGAGATGGGATAGCTTCCCTGTTTCATAATTAGGGCGTTTTCCGCCATGCCCAGGCTGCGGCCGTATTCGCCGCGCAGATACAAGGCGTGCGCCATCACGTAGCTGGCGAACAGTCGCAGGCCTTCGGGTAGGTGCGCCGCAAGTGGATAAAACTCTTCGGCAGAATACGGGGAAGGCAAGTGCAGCAGGACGCTCGCGGCCGAGGCGAACAGGATATGCGTGGCGTGGACGGCGGGCGATTCCTCGTCGGCCGGCGTATCGAGGATGCCCGCAAGGCACCGGCGGGCGTCGGCGATACGGTTGAGCGACAGACTGGCGTATCCGCAGATAAAGCATGCGGAATAGCGCAGCGCGGGATCGGTGACGTCAAGATAGGGGTGCGCCGTCTTGGCGGCGAGTGCGGCCTGTCCGCGAAAGTACAGCGCTTCTGCCGTGGCGATGGCGCGTGAATCGGGGTCGGAAATGCCTGCAACCGCAGCGTCAATCTGCCCCGGCACAAAGGCGGTGCACATCAACGGCATGGGAACGCATGGGTAGCCATCGCAGTCCATCTTCCATCTCCCAACAGCTGGCAACACTAGCAGCAATTGTACTCTTGTTGCTCGGGACTGGAATTTGTGGGTATCGCCTACGATTGTGCCGAACGTATAAAGGAAGAGTCTATTGGCGATGCTCCCAAGGTGGCTACCGAAGTCTAGCTGACCTTGGGATATAGAAAAACTGCCGCCCCTGCAAAAAGCTCTGTCGCAGCGATGGGAAACGTATCTCGTTCTGCATATAATGAGGTCATATGACGGTGCGTCTGCATACGCGCGGCGCATTTCCATCGAACCGAGAAGGAGCTCTGCATGGATCCCAACAAGCGTCCCGACGACATGGTACGTATCACCACTCCCGAACTTGCCCAGGCGTTCATCGAAGAGCAGGTCGCTGCAATCCGCGAGCAGATCGGCGACAAAAAGGTCCTGCTGGCTCTTTCCGGTGGTGTCGACAGTTCGGTTGTCGCGGCCCTGCTCATCAAGGCCATCGGCAAGCAGCTCATTTGCGTGCATGTTAACCACGGCCTGATGCGCAAGGGCGAGAGCGAGCAGGTCGTCGACGTCTTCAAGAATCAGATGGATGCCAACCTGGTTTACGTTGACGCCACAGATCGCTTCCTGGACAAGCTCGTGGACGTCGAGGATCCCGAGGCCAAGCGTAAGATTATCGGCGCCGAGTTCATTCGCGTGTTCGAGGAGGAGGCCCGCAAGGTGGGCGATGAGGTCAGCTTCCTCGCCCAGGGCACCATCTATCCCGACATCCTGGAGTCCCAAGACGGCGTGAAGGCTCACCACAACGTGGGCGGTCTGCCCGAGGATCTGCAGTTTGAGCTCTGCGAGCCCGTCAAACTGCTGTACAAGGACGAGGTCCGCGTCGTGGGTCGCGAGCTCGGCCTGCCCGAGAATATGGTTGAGCGCCAGCCGTTCCCCGGTCCCGGCCTGGGCGTCCGCTGCCTTGGTGCCATCACCCGCGACCGTCTTGAGGCGCTGCGCGAAGCCGACGCCATCGTGCGCGAGGAGATCGACAAGGCCGGTCTGACCATCTGGCAGTATTTTGCCGTCGTGCCCGACTTCCGCGCAACCGGTGTGCGCGAGGGCAAGCGCGCCTACGATTGGCCCTGCATCATCCGCTGCATCAACACCGTCGATGTCATGACTGCCGAGGTTCCCGAGCTCGACTGGGCGCTACTCAAGCGCATTACCGCCCGCGTCACCGCCGAGGTCCCCGGTATTTGCCGCGTTTGCTACGACCTCACGCCGAAGCCCGTTGGCACGGTCGAGTGGGAGTAAGCTAACTCAGCTGGTAGGCGACGAGAACTAGCAGATGTGACAAAGGGACAGTCCCTTTGTCACATCCTCGATATTATGTGCGGGATGGTACGCCACGCGGCGTGCCATCCCGTTCGTTATTTTAATGAGCCGAGTGCGCGAGTGGGAAGAGTCACGAGCATGGTCGTTCCGCGCTCCGAGCTCTCTTCGACCTCGATGGAGCCGCCGTGGAGCGCGGCGATCTCCCAGACCAGCGCAAGCCCCAGCCCCACGCCGCCGTATGCCCTGCTGCGCGATTTGTCGACGCGAAAGAAGGGCTGAAAGATGCTCGTCTGGTATTGCTCGGGAATGCCCGGCCCCTGGTCGCGCACGCGTAGCAGCACGCGGTCGCCTTCGGCGCAGGCGTTGATTTGCACGGTCGAGTTGGGCGCGCTATAGCGTATGGCGTTTTCGGTCAAGTTGAACAGCAACCGATAGATCAGCGTGTCGCTGCCGATCGTTTGCGCGTCGCCCTCACTTGTAAGCGTGATGTCTTTTTGCTCGGCAAGGGGTGCCAGGTCCGTGAGCACTTCTTCGATCATCGGCGCTAGGTCAATCACATCGTTGCAAGGGACACTGCGCAGCTCGCTCATCTCGAGCAGGGTCTTTGTCATGTGCGTCATTCGCTCGGTCTGCTCCTGCAGCAGCCCGAGCAGGCTCGCTGTATCGGCATCGACGTCGGGGCGCTCGGCGCAAAACAGCTCAACCTGGGCCTGCATGAGCGCAAGCGGCGTGCGCAGTTCGTGCGCCGCATTGCCCGTAAACTGTCTTTGTGCGGAAAATCCCTCGTCAAGGCGGGTAATCATGTCGTTAAACGACGCGCTGCAGCGCCTGAGTTCAGAGGGCACGTCCTCGCTGATTTTTGTGTCGGCAAGGTTGTCGGGCCGCACGCTCTCGACTTGCGTCGCAAAGAAGCGCAACGGCCGCAGCGCATGTCCGCTCACAAAGTAGGCCAGCACGCCGCCGAGCAGCGTCACCGCTGCAGTTATATACCAGCTCGTCGCGCCAAACGATTCTTGGGCGTCGTTCACGACGATGGTCAGCGCGTCGTCGAGCTCTTTGTTTGTCGGGTCAAATGAGCTGGGCGAGGCCGCCTCCACCTTGCTGTGCGCCGATAGTTCATTGCCGATCGAGTCCATGTAGCGCATGCCGGAGTAGCCAACCAGGCAATTCATAAGTACGCAGGTTGAACATATCAGCAGTGCCGTCATCAACGTGATGCGCCACTGCAGCGACAGCCGCTTCATTTGCCGTCCTCCATAACGTAGCCTTCGCCGATTCGGTTGCGGATGGGGTCGTGCCCCAACGCGCCGCGCAGCTTTTTGCGCAGCGACGAGATGTGCACGCGGGTCGCGTTGCTAAAGCTGTTGACGCTGCTGTCCCATACATGCTCGATAAGCTCTTCCTGGCTCACCGGCCGCCCCTGGTTAAGCATCAGGTATTCCAAGATGCCGGTCTCCTTGCGCGTGAGGGATAGGGTCTCGCCGCCCACGGAGGCGAGGCGCGCTTTGGTGTCAAAGCTCAACAATCCACAGGCTAGAACAACGTCGTTTTGCGTAAAGCGCCTGAGCGTGAGACTGCGTATGCGTGCCGCCAGCTCGTCAAGATGGAACGGCTTGGTGAGGTAGTCGTTGGCGCCCGCATCGAGCCCCGCTACCTTGTCGGAGACCTCGCCACGTGCCGAGAGCACGAGCACCTTGGTCTCGCAATCGGTAATTCTGAGTTGCCTGAGCACGGTCATGCCGTCGACATGGGGGAGATTGAGGTCGAGCACGACAAGATCAAAGGTCTCGACATCGAGCAGATCGAGGGCCTGCTGCCCGTCGTAGCAGCAGTCGACGCTATAGGCCAAGTTGCGCAGGCTGCGTGCGATCGCATCGCACAGCGCCCGCTCGTCCTCGACGACCAAGATGCGCATAACGTTCTCCTTGCATAGTCATTCACGCTTAACACGGATTTTATAGTCGGTATGGTCCAATGGGTCGCGAAACGAAAGGAGTGGTCAGATTGTTCAAAGCGATTAAGCCTGTGGCGCAGGTGGCTTTGCTGATCGTTGGGGTAGCCATGGTTGGCTTTGGAATTATGCGCGGCGAGGCAGATGCCGTGCTGGCCAAGGCAATCAGGCTGTGCTTGGAGTGTATCGGAATTGGATAAAAGAAAAAACACTGCATCGCATCTTTTGGCGAGATTCCGCGGATTGATTCAGGCGGCGGCGACGCTTGCGACCAATATTCACCTGCCTAACTTTGCCAAGGGCGGTATCTACCAGGGAGCCGGCAAAGCCGTCTGCGTGCCGGGGCTTAACTGCTACTCGTGTCCAGCGGCCTCGGGTGCGTGCCCCATCGGGTCGTTTCAGTCGGTGGTGGGATCGTCTAAGTTCAGCTTTTCGTATTACGTCACCGGAACGCTCATTCTGATCGGCGTGCTACTGGGACGTTTTGTATGCGGCTTTTTGTGTCCGTTTGGATGGCTGCAAGAGCTTCTGCATAAGATTCCCAGCAAAAAGCTCTCCACGAAAAAGCTCAAGCCGCTCACGTACATCAAGTATGCCGTGCTACTGTTTGCCGTGGTGCTGCTGCCCGTCTTGGTGGTTAACGATGTGGGTATGGGCGACCCGTTCTTTTGCAAGTACATCTGCCCGCAGGGTGTGCTCGAGGGCGCGATTCCGCTGTCCATCATGAATACGGGAATCCGCTCCGCGCTGGGAAAGCTCTTTTCCTGGAAGCTCGCGATCCTCATTGCGGTTGCGGTGCTGAGCGTGCTGTTCTACCGCCCCTTCTGCAAATGGATTTGCCCCCTCGGTGCGTTTTATGCGCTCATGAACAAGGTGTCTTTGCTGGGGATCCAGGTTGACCAGTGCAAATGCGTCTCGTGCGGCAAGTGCGCCAAGGTGTGTCAAATGGACGTGGACGTTACGCGTACGCCCAACCATGCCGAGTGCATTCGTTGCGGCAAATGCGTGGGCGCGTGCCCCGTCGATGCTATTAGCTTTCGCTATGGGCTGGGTGTGACGGGCGACAAACCCGCGCAGTCCACGCAAGCCTGCGAAAACAAATAGGTACCTATATAAGTTTCGATATAAACGGAGGAACCATGAAACTGTCAAAAATTGCGGCTCTGTTGATGCTGCCCGTGCTGGCGCTGACTCTCGCGGCGTGCTCTGCCCCCAAGGGCGACGCGAAGGGTGCTACGAGCGGCGATGCGCAGATTGCCGAGCTCATAGCGCAAAAGCCGTCGAGTGCCGAGGAGGCGGCCGAGCTGTACCAGCAGCTGCTGCAAAAGGAAAACGAGATCTTTGCGAGCGATAACGCCCTATGGGAAAAGGTGTTCCTTGCGGCCAACAAAGACACTCCCATGATTGAGGACGGCAAGAACTACGGTGACTTCTTGCTCGATACCATCGAGGGCGCCAAGGATCAGTTTGCGGCTGACGAGCTTAAGACGCTTAAGGCCGGCGCGCAGCAGGTCAAGGAGATCGAGGACAAGCTCATGGCGCTGGAGAAGGAGTTCCCCGGATGTGGCAGCACGCCCGGCGAGGGGGAGAGTGTTGATGCCTCGACCGCGGGCATGACCAACGGCGAGAGCGGGGAGACGAAGTTCCCCAGCTTTAAGGGCAAGGACTTGGACGGCAACGATGTAAACAGCGACGAGCTGTTCTCCAAGAACAAGGTCACCGTCATGAACTTCTGGTTTACCACCTGCAAGCCGTGCGTGGGAGAGCTGGGCGATCTGGAGAAGCTCAACAAGGAGCTTGCCGAGAAGGGCGGCCAGGTCGTGGGCGTTAATTCCTTTACGCTCGATGGCAACAAAGACGAGGTGGCCGATGCCAAGGACGTGCTTTCCAAGAAGGGCGTGACGTATAAGAACATCTGGTTTAAGTCGGACAGCGAGGCCGGAAAGTTCACCTCCAACCTGTACTCGTTCCCGACCACCTACGTGATCGACCAGAACGGTAACATTGTGGGAGAGCCGATCATGGGCGGCATCAACTCCGCTGAGCAGCGCGAGGCGCTCAACAAACTGATCGATCAGGCACTCGCGAAGAGCGAGCAGTAGGTGCGAATGTGACAAAGGGACAGTCCCTTTGTCACATCATCGATGATAAGTGCGGGACGGTGCGCCATGCGGCGTGCTGTCCCGTTCGTTTTTTGGCGCGGTTCGTTACACTTCTCACTGGTATCGGCCAAAAATGAGGATAGAGTAGGACAAACGCGCCGAACGTGAACGGCGGGGGAGCGGGCGAGCGCGCCCGCGCGAGAGAGGTTGCCGTCCATGCTGGATCTCAGAGTTATTTGCAAAAGGTACGTTACGCAGTCGTTTACGCAGGTAGCGCTCGACAGCGTAAGCCTGTCTTTTCGCGATAACGAGTTCGTAGCCATTCTGGGTCCCTCGGGTTCGGGTAAAACTACGATGCTCAACGTCATCGGTGGACTCGATCATTTCGATTCGGGCGATCTGCTGATCGACGGCATCTCGACCAAGGACTTCAACGACCGCGATTGGGATGCCTATCGCAATAATCGCATCGGCTTTGTGTTCCAGAGCTATAACCTCATTCCGCATCAGAGCATTTTGGAAAACGTGGAGTTGGCGCTTACGCTCACGGGCGTGGGGCATGCCGAGCGCCGCCAACGTGCGCGCAAGGCGCTCGAGGCAGTCGGTCTGGGCGAGCACGTTGACAAGCGCCCGAGCCAGCTTTCGGGCGGGCAGATGCAGCGCGTGGCCATTGCCCGCGCCCTGATCAATGACCCCGAGATTGTGCTGGCTGACGAGCCGACCGGCGCCTTGGATTCAACGACGTCCGTCCAGGTCATGGATTTGCTCAAGGACGTTGCGCGCGACCGTCTGGTCATCATGGTCACGCACAATCCCGAGCTGGCGTACAAGTACGCCACGCGCATTGTCAACCTGGCGGACGGCAAGGTCACCGACGATTCAGATCCCTTTGATGCTGCCGAGGCCGCGCGTCGCGAGGCCAAGCCCACGCGCAAAACCTCGATGAGCTTTGTGACGGCGCTTGGGCTTTCTGCCCGAAATCTCATGACCAAGAAGGGCCGCACGGCCATGACGGCCTTTGCAGGTTCGATTGGCATTATCGGCATTGCGGCGATCCTGGCGCTCTCCAACGGCGTAAACGACTACATCAAAAAGGTCGAGGAGGACACGCTCTCGAGCTACCCGCTGACGATTTCCAAACAAGATTATGACCTGTCGTCCATGATGGGCGGGCATGGGGCTACGGATGATGAGGTGTCCGAGGGCGAGGATTCATCCGACGCCACCGGTGGCAAAGATAAGGGAACCGATAAGATCCCTGTGGTCACGGCCGTAAAAGACATGTTCGCAAGCGTTAAGTCCAACGACATGACGAGCTTTAAGGCATGGCTCGATGCCGGTGGCGACGGCATCGATAAAGAGGTCAACGCCATTCAGTACGGCTACGGTGTATCGCCGGTTGTCTATCGTGCCGGCAAGGGCGATGAGAAGCCTGTCCGGCTGGTGCCCAACGCCATGACCGAGGCCATGAGCGGCGGCGCAAGTTCGGCGGCAACGGTGAGCATGGATTCCATGGGGACCTCGGTCTTTAACGAGATGATTGACGACCAGAGCCTGCTCGACAGCCAGTACGATGTCGTTGCCGGCCATTGGCCTACGTCTGCCAACGAGGCCGTGATGGTGCTTTCGAGCCGCGGCACGGTGGGCGATTACACCCTCTATAGCATCGGTGCGCTGGATATCGATGAGCTTAACGACCTGGTTAACAGTGCCATGACGGCCGACGGCAAGGTCGAGACGCCCAAGGCCGGCACCGACTTTACCTACGACGATGCGCTGTCCACGACGTTTAAGGTGCTGTCGCCGTCCGATGCCTATCGCAAAAACGAAGAGACCGGCATGTGGACTGACATGTCTGGCGATGCCGACTTTATGGCGGCCAAGGTTGCCGACGGTATTGACGTGCGCATTGTGGGCGTGGTGCGACCCAACGAGGCGGCAAACGCGAGCGCATTGTCCCCGGGCATTGCCTATACGCATGCGCTGACTCGCCAGCTTATGAAGCGCGCTGCCAATTCGCAGATTGTGCAAGAGCAGCTTGCCCACCCCGAGACAGATGTGTTTACGGGCAAAACCTTTGACGAGTTGCAAGGCGAGGCCAAACAAGGCGTTGATCTGGGCAGCATGTTCAACGTGGACGAGGCGGAGCTCAAGAGCGCGTTCTCGTTCGATGCATCTGCGCTTTCGGGCACGGCCAGCGGTGTGGACCTTTCTGGTATCGACTTGTCCGGGCTGGACATTGACCTTTCGGGCGTTGGGAAGGGCGTTGACTTCAGCGACATCATGGCCAAAGCGCCGGCCCCAGATTTCTCGGGCATCTTTGACGGCCTGGAGCTCACGCCCGAGCAAATGCAGCAGGCGGGAGCGCTTGCCAACCAGCTGTTTGAGGGCTTTATGCGCTCTGATCAGTTTAAGGCGCTGTCGCCCGAAGATCTTAAGGACGCGTCAAAGCTCGCTGCCGCATTCTCAGCGTACCTTGAGAATGATGTCGCAGCCCAGCAATACCTGGCTCAGCTCAGGGCGCTCGGCGGCGATGCCCTGGCCGAGCGTCTGCAGCAGGTGATGGGCGACTATGTGCAAAAGCAGCTGGCTCCGTATTTGCAGCAGTCTATGGATCAGGTGATGAAGGCGGTCAGCGAGCAGATTGCGACGACGGTATCAACCCAGCTCAAGGCGGGTGCGGCAGGGCTCATGGACCAAATGGCGACGCAGATGTCTTCGAGTTTTGCCAACTTGGCGAGCGCCATGCGCGTGGATGCGAACGCCTTTGCTCGCGCTATCCACTTTAACATGGACGCTGAGGACCTGAGTTCGCTCATGATGAGCTATGCCAAGGCGTCGAAGCTCACCTACGACAACAATCTGACCACGTTGGGCTATGCGGACGAGGCGGACCCCATTTCGGTCAAGATTTTCCCGCGCGACTTTGAGGCCAAGGAGCGCGTGCTTGATCACATCGATGCGTACAACAAGCAGGTCAAAGCCGCCGGCCACGACGAACAGGCCATCTCGTACACCGACTACATGGGCATCATCATGGGCTCGGTGACCGACATCGTGAACACCATCAGCTTGGTGCTCATCGCATTCGTGAGCATCAGTCTGGTGGTGAGCTCCATCATGATCGGCATCATCACCTACATCAGCGTGCTGGAGCGCAAAAAGGAGATTGGCATCCTGCGCGCGATTGGCGCGTCAAAGCGCAACGTGGCCAACGTATTTAATGCCGAGACCTTTATCGAAGGTCTCATTGCCGGCGTCTTTGCCATTGTCGTCGTGGTGGCTGTGAGCCTTCCGGTTAATGCCTGGGCGCTTGCGGCCAAGCAGGTACCCAATCTGATGAGCCTGCCCGTGCAGGATGCGCTGGTGCTTATTGCAGTTTCGGTGCTGCTGACGGTCGTTGCCGGCCTGCTGCCGGCCCGCAGCGCATCCAAGAAAGACCCTGTGGAAGCCCTACGCTCCGAATAATGTGACAAAGGGACAGTCCCTTTGTCACATTGGATGAAAAGGCGCGGGAAGGGGGTGGCCCCTTCCCGCGCCTTCTAGTTTGTTTTGCCCATCAGCGTAATACGGACGCTTGGATGGGTGTACTCGTCAAACTCGTCAAGCTCGCGTTCGATGCGGGCAAGGTTATCCTCGAGGCTCGCGCTGGGGTCGACCTCTGCCGCGTAGCTCACTTCCTTGAGTGTCCCCTTGTTGTCAAAGTCCAGATAGGTATAGGCCTTCTGGGTACCTGAGTCGCCTTCGTGCAGATAGCCGCGGACGTGATAGCCGTAATCTTGATATCGCTCGTAGGGGTTATCGGCGGACACGTACTCGCATGCGGGCTCTAATGCCTTGCGAGCGATGGCGATCTGCTCGGCCGCGGCCGCTGCGTTCTGTTGCATCTCGATGTTTCCCTGCGCCAGCTGCGGGATATAGGCACCGCACACGATCGCGAGGGGCAGCGCCACAAGCGCGACGATCCACTTTTTTGCACGGGGGATAGGCACGCCACAGGCCTCTGCCATGGCCTTTGCGTTGGCAAAGCTTTCGGCGAGCACGTCTGCCGCGGTGGCGACGGCGCCTACGGCAGCGGCGACTTCTGCCGCGCCGCCCAGGTTGCGTGCGGTCTCGTTGTCGCTGTTCTTGAGCAGGCGCGCGGCGGCCTGCGTACCGATAACACCTGCGATTTGTGCCGAGCGGTCTTTCTCAGCCTGCTCGACGACGAGTCGGTGCTGCATTTCTTTCCACTGCTTGCCGCGCATGCCAAAGCGCGGCGCGAGCGCGCAGTAGCAGAAGATGGCGAGCTCGACGGCGGTGAGCGCCAAGGCGGTCATCATGCCCGTCTCCTGGAAGCTTTCATGATGGAAGACGATATCGTCAATCATTTCGAAGGGAATAATCAAAAAAGGCAGCACAAACGCCATGGCAAGCGCTGCGCCGGCAATCTTGGGATAGATGCAGTATCGCTGGATACGCTTGCGTTCTTGTTCGGAAAGTGTTGCCATGGCTGATCCTTGGTGTCGTAACGGTCGTTGCGGCGCATGGGGCGCGGGGCGCATCAGTTTGAGCTAGCGCTGGATAAGAACATAGAGCAAGATGCTCATCGCGATGAGCAAGAAGCCTGCGATGTTAAACATCAGTGTGGCAAAGTTGCCCACGATGGGGCGTTCGACATAGCTTTTGTCTGGGTTGCTGGGGTTGTAGTACACGGTCATTTGGCTACCGAGGGGCCAAAGCTGCTCCGCGAGGGTGCCTAGGCGGGCGATGGGGCCTGTCTGCACGTGCAGCCAGCCCTTGGCGTCTTCGTAGGCGGTGGCTTGCGTGCGGATGGGGAGTCCCGACAAGCTTTTGGTCTTTATGCCACGGAATTGTTTTTTCGCGCGGTATTGCGTGCCGTCGACGGCGTATTCCAAAACGGGATACATCCTGCCTTCGCCCATAAAGCGATGGTCGATGACCGTTCCCATGGTCACGGCGGTACAGGCCTTGGCTTTCTTGCGAGCGGCGGCTTTCATGAGCGCGCTCACTCCGATAAGCAGGATGCCGATGCCCCCAACCAAGATGAGCGCGAGCAGGGATATCTGCGACGTGGTCACGGCGTTCTCCTTTGGCGCGATACCGTCATATGTGACTCAGTATAGAGAACCCCCGCCCTCGGTGGGCGTATTATGTGACAAAGGGACAGTCCCTTTGTCACATTGATTTGAGAATGGATGTTGATGTATTTATCGCTGGCTCCTATGGAGGGGATTACCGGGCATGTGTTCCGTCGCGTGCATGCGGAGTGCTTCGGCGCGCTCGATTGTTATTACACGCCGTTTTTGCCGCCGCCGCGGGTGGGCAATCGCTTTGGCGGCAAGGCGTTTAAAGAGGTCGATCCTGCCAACAACCAGGGACTTAACGTGGTGCCCCAGCTGATGTCCAAGAATGCGGACGAGTTTGTGTGGGCGGCGCAGGTGCTTGCCGATATGGGTTACCGCGAGGTCAACCTCAACCTTGGCTGCCCTTCGGGTACGGTGGTCGCGAAGGGCAAGGGTTCGGGCTTTCTGCGCAATTTGGATGAGCTCGAGGTGTTCTTGAGCGACGTGTGCGAACGCTCACCCTTGCCGGTGTCGGTCAAGACCAGGCTGGGGTTGGAAAGCGATGACGAGTACGAACGCGTGCTCGACCTCTATTGCCGCATGCCGCTGGCAGAGCTGATCGTGCATCCGCGCGTGCAAAAGGACCGTTATACGGGCTCGCCGCGTAAAGAGTTTTACGGCGAGACGTTGGAGCGGGCGCCGTTTCCCGTGGCCTATAACGGCGACATCTTTGATCTTGAGGACATGGATGCGCTGGTGGGGGCCTATCCCGGAACACGCCACGTAATGTTGGGGCGCGGCTTGCTCGCGAACCCCGCGCTGGCTCGCATGGTTAAGGGCGGCCCTGCCGCCACGGCTGCCGAGTTGCAGCGCTTCCACGACACGCTGTTTGCGGCCTATGCGGACGAGATTGGGGGCAACGCGGTCTTTCGCATGAAGGAATGGTGGTTCTACGCCAAATGTGCCTTCGCCGATCCCGCTACCGTGCACAAGCTCGTGCGCAAGACCAAAAAGGTCGACGAATACCGCGCCGCCGTCGAGCGCGTCTTTCGCGAGCAGCCGCTCGCGCCTGTTGCCCGCTTTTGTGGCTACTAGTCGTTGGGGACGTTCTTTAACGACTAGTCATTCAAGAACGTCCCCAATGACTAGATTGAAAAGCTGTACGCCAGCATCCAAAGATGTCGAAAAATGTCGACTTTGGATGCTGACGTACATGTTTGGTTCGTATGGGTTTGTGCGTTGGGGCCGGCCGACCGCAATAGAACGCTAGAGCAAATTCTCCTGCACCCACGCGATGATGTCGCCCGACTCGTAGAGCGGCGCGCCGTCAATGAACAGGCAGGGAACCTGGCGCTTGCCGCCGACGGCGATGAGCGTCTGCTCGGCATCGGGGTCGGTCGAGATATTGCGCTCGGGGATGGTCACGCCGTTATCGGCCAAAAAGCGCTTGACCTTTATGCAATACGGGCAGCCGGTCATAACGTACAGCTCGAGCTTGTGATCAGTAGCCATAGGTCTCCAATCGGTTGAGGTTTCGATTGAGATACCCAATGCCGCCGCGGTCTATGCGCGAGTCAGCGATGACTCGATTGCCTGGACCAGAAACGCCGTGGCTCCGGTGCCGCAGGGCTTGTCGTAGTAGTCAACAAAGCGCTGGTCGGCGAGGTAGCCGTGGGCGAGCCCCAGGTATGCCTCGTCTTGGGGTTCGCTTCCCCAGTTGAGGCCAATCCAACGACGATGCATCGCAACAAGTTTTTGGGCCTTTCTGCTCTTTGGATCGCCGTCGCCCATGGCAATCGAGAGCTGACCCAGAATGGCACGCTCGAGTTCCTTCATGTCGTTCCATGTCTGGGGATCCATGTCCAGTAACGTTTCGTTTGCTGCATCGATAGCCTCATCGCCATAGCGCGCCCGTGCCTCGGCGCCGTAGCGCTCCTCGTTTTCCTGCACGGTACGCCAGCGCTCCAGTTGCGGCAGCACGGCACCCATGAGCGAGACTGCCTCGTCGAGCGACATGCCGGTGTTTTGCGCCAGACGCGGAGCGCAGTCCTCGATCATTGCCTCCATCGTGGTCTCGTAGGTGTACTTGCCGTGGTCGTAGCACCACTTGCAGTAATGGTCGGTCGTTGCGCCGTGAGCATCGGTACCGCAGTCGTCGGGCGTGAGTATCATGCCGCAGCTCTGACAATAGTACTCGGGCATTTCGAGCAGATGAGACAGTGGCTCGCCGGTCACGGCGGCAATGAGCTTCATCATGTCGATGCCCGGTGTGACCTCGCCGCGCTCCCAACGGCTGACGGCTTGGCGTGTGACGAAGAGCTTGGCGGCGAGCTGCTCCTGAGTTAGGTGATGGGCGCGACGGACAGCAATGAGCTTTTCTGCGAAGGCCATAGCGGCTCCTTTCTGCTGGTTGATGGCTTTAAGCATACGCGGCGGCAGACGCCCTTCCAAGCAACCGTTGGTTGCACGACGGGGGACCGCGACAAAGAATTGCGCACGACGCCTCACACCTTCATGCCGTACAATGACCGGCATGGAACCTATTGCACACATACATACCGACCTGCCGCAGAAGTTCGGCATCCCACGCAACAGCTTTTTGGCGCCCCATCTGCAGGGGCGCATCGTCTTTGAGCCGGAATTTGCCTCCAACGCTGCAGTTGAGGGTCTGGACTCCTTCTCTCACCTATGGCTGCTATGGTGCTTCGAAAACGGAACGCCCGGTGGCACGGCTAAGGACATAGCCGCCGATGCCAAAACGCAGGACAGGTCCGGCACCAACGCAAAATGGTCGAAAACCGTGCGCCCGCCGCGTCTGGGTGGAGCCGAGCGTGTGGGCGTGTTTGCCACACGCAGTCCGTTTCGCCCTAATCCCATCGGGCTCACCTGCGTCAAGCTCAGCCGTGTTGAGCTCACCGATGATGGCCCGATCATCCATATACTGGGGGCCGACCTGCGCGACGGCACGCCCATCTACGACATCAAGCCCTACATTCCATTTGCCGACTGTCACCCGGATGCGACGGGCGGCTGGATTGAGGACGCGCCGTGGCAAGAGCTCGATGTTGAGTTCCCACAAGCGCTGAAAGATATGGTCCCGCCTGCAAAGCTCCCCGGCTTGGTCGAGGTCCTTCGCCAAGATCCGCGCCGTGCGGGTAGCAAGCACGAGCCCAACCGCGTTTACCACTTGGCCTACGCCGGGCTCGACATATCGTTTACGGTCGACGGAACAAGGCTGACGGTAACCGCCATCAACGACGCGCAAGACTAACCAGCCATTCGTCCGCACCCGTCAAATTAAGCGCCAAACCCCATGTCAAAACCGCCCACGCTGGTGGACAATAACGCCTACCGAAACAATCCGCTTTGCACGGGAGCTCAGCATGAAATACGACTTTACCTCGCTTATCGACCGCCACGGCATGGACGCCATCGCCGTTGACTCCTGGGGAGAAATTCCCGGCATGGCTCCGAACGCACCCGACGAGGGCTTCGACCGCATCCCCATGTGGGTAGCGGACATGAACTTTGCCACGGTGCCCACGGTCCAGGAGTACATCATTCAGCGCGCCCAGCATCCCATGTTTGGCTATTTCAATCCGCGCGACGAGTACTTCGACCGCATCATCGAATGGCAGACCCGCCGTAATGGCGTCGAAGGCCTGCTCCCTGAGCATATCGGCTACGAAAACGGCGTACTGGGCGGTGTCGTGTCGACGTTGCGCGCATATGTCCAGCCGGGCGATGCGGTGCTGGTCCACAGTCCCACCTACATCGGCTTTACCAAGTCCATCGAGGCCGCGGGCTATCGCATTGTCCACAGCCCGCTTAAGCTCGACGATCAGGGCGTGTGGCGCATGGATTTTGAGGACATGGAGCGCAAGCTCGCCCAAAACCACATCCATGCCGCCGTGTTCTGCTCGCCGCACAATCCCTGCGGCCGCGTATGGGAGCGCGACGAGATCGAGCGCGCCATGGATATCTATCGCCAGCACGATTGCGTGGTGATCTCGGATGAGATTTGGTCCGATATCATCCTGCCGGGTCACAAGCATATCCCGACGCAGTCGGTGAGCGAGGATGCCCGCATGCGCACGGTTGCCCTCTATGCGCCCAGCAAGACGTTTAACCTGGCGGGCCTGGTCGGCAGCTACCACATCATCTATAACGAGACGCTGCGCGACCGCGTGTGCGCCGTGTCCAACAAGACTCACTACAACGAGATGAACGTCCTCTCCATGCATGCGCTTATCGGTGCCTACCAGCCGCAAGGCTACGAGTGGCTCGATGAGCTCAATGAGGTCATCGATGCCAACGTTGACTACTTTTGCAATTACGTTGACGAGCATTTTGAGGGCGTGTCCTATTCGCGTCCGCAGGGCACGTACATGGTGTTTCTGGACTGCACCGAGTGGTGTCGCGAGCATGGCCGCGATATTCAGTGGCTGCTTGACGAGGGGGCGCGCGTGGGCGTGGGGTATCAGGATGGCCGTCCGTTCCACGGGCCTTGTCACATCCGCGTGAATCTGGCACTGCCGCTTTCGCGGGTAAAGGAGGCGTGTGAGCGCCTGGACCGCTACGTTTTTGGGGTATAGGGGGCGCTCGATTCGAGTGCTGCCCCATGTGCCCACGCCGTCAAAATGCGTGGGCACATGGGGCGCAGAGGGTAGCGAGCGCGTTTTTCGCATTCGCTACTTTTCGTGAATCTGCTTGCCGCAAAGATGCTCAATCGAAATCTCGTAGAGTTGGACGCCCTTGATGTCTTTGGCGATTTCTTCCTCGACTTCTTCGGCAGAAGGGTAGTACTTAAGCGCGAGCTGACGGACTTTGTCCTCGATAAACGCAGGCGCTTCATCTACCAGGCGGCAACGGCCAAAGACCACGGTGCTCATGACGTAAGGAGCCCAGTCGCCGTCCTTGTACCACTCGTTGCCGTAAACGGTAAAGCAGACTTTATCGTCACGCCTGAGCGAATCGACCTTGTGGCCGGCCTTGGCGCCATGGAAATAAATCTTGTCGTGCTCGGCGTCAAAGAAGTAGTTGACGGGAATGGCATAGGGGTAGCCATCATCGCCGTTGACGGCAAAGACGCCGCGCTTACAGGTGGCGAGCAACTCGCGCGCTTCCTCGTCAGTGATGGCGCGTTTCTTTCGACGTAAGGGCCTAAACATCGTTGGCTTCCTTTCTGGCTGTGCATGGTGGTTGAGCACAAACTATAGCGAAACGGATCCGTATTTCTTGATACAGGCGAGTATGTTTTTGAGCTTGCTAAAGTCGAGCGGTTTGGGCAGATGGGCGTTCATACCGGCATCGTGTGCCGCCTTGGCGTCCTCGTTGAAGGCGTTGGCAGTGAGCGCGATGATGGGGATGTCGGCTGCATCGGCCTTTTCGCTCAGACGAATCGCGCGGGTTGCCTCGTAGCCATCCATGCCCGGCATCATGATGTCCATCAGGATCGCATCGAAGCTGCCGGCGGGACGACTAACGTATAGGTCGACTGCTTTGTTGCCGTCGGCGGCGCGCGTTACGACGATGTCTTCGCTTTCGAGTAGAGCCTGGGCAATTTCGGCATTGAGCTCGTTGTCTTCTGCCAAAAGGACGTTCATACCGGCAAGCGAGCAACTGTATGTCTGCTTGGACGCACGTTCTTTTGCCTGAGGGTTCTTGTCGATATCGAGCGGTATCTGGACGTTGAACGTGCTTCCCGCGCCAACCTCACTCGAAATCTCAATCGTGCCGCCCATCATATCGATGAGCGATTTGACGATAGACATGCCAATGCCGGTTCCTTGGAACTTGCTGCGCGCATCGTCGCCTTCCTGGGCAAACGGCTCGTAAATGTGCGTCAAAAACTCGGGCGTCATACCAATGCCGGTATCCGAGACGCTAAAGCAAAACACGGCGTGCTCGTCGTCGACCGGCTTGATGGTCGATGAGAACGTGACGGTGCCTCCGTGCTTGTTGTACTTGATGCTGTTGTCGAGCAGGTTGACAAGGATCTGCCGAATATGGGTGGGGCTGCCGATCATATATTGGTCGACAGCGTAGGGCTCGCTGGTGTCGAGCATGGTTATGCCGCGGTCCGATGCGCGGAGCTTGCACAGTACGAGCGCATTGTCGCACAGCTCTTTAAGGTTGAATGATTCGTGCTCGAGCGTCACTTTGCGCTCCTCGATCCTGCCCATCTCGAGGATGTCGTTAATCAGTGACAGCAGGTGATTGGCGGCAACGCGCGCCTTGGCGCGGCTTTCGCGGGCGACCTGCATGTCGCCTTCTCTCAATTCCTCAATTTCGATAAGGCCCAGGATGCCGTTGAGCGGCGTGCGGATGTCGTGGCTCATGCGCGTGAGGAAAGCGGTTTTGGCGGCGTTGGCGGCATCGGCTTTCTGCCGTTCCTCCTGTGCGCGGTAAAGCGACCAGACAAGGATGACGATGCCGGTGAGCAAAATGCAGATGACGACTGCCGCAATGACGATGCGGTTGCGGTAGAGAAGTCGGAACGCATCCGATTCTTGCGCCGAGTACGATGTGGGGAAATAGCTGTTTGCAGAGAGCGATTCACCTGCATTGACGATGCCCTTATTGATGATTCCCAGCAGCTCGGGCTTGCCGCGCGAAATTAAACACGATAGTTGTGCCGTGTTGGTGAGTTCCTGTGTTTCGAAATCCTCGATGTCGTAGATGTCGCGGAGAGTTTCCAGGCGCGTGCTGGGGACAATGATGCAACGTGCCTTCCCCTCATCGAGGGCTTTGAGCACCTCGCCGTCATTCGAATACTCGGTTACCGTTGCGTTCGGAAAGAGACTTTCGAGCTCAAAACGGTTAACGATTGTGCTCTTTGTACAAGCGATGTTCTTAAGGTCGCTGTTCAGGTTTTTGCCACTGTGAATGGCGGTCAGCGAAACCGTTCCCATCGAGTTTGACTGGATGACCCCTGTCTGCTCGGCGAGCCAGTAGTCGCGAAACAACGGCAGGGCGACATCGATGGTCCCGTTGGAAAGGGCTTTGATCATTTGTTTGTTGCTCGAGAGTGCGATTGTTTTGACCGTAATGCCAAACTTGTCGTGCAACGTCGTTGCAAGCGAGGCGAGCGACCCTTCCATCTCGCCGTCGTCATTTTGCGTACAGTAGGGAAGTTGGTTTTTAAGATAGCCGATCGTGATGGTATTGCCGTTTTCTTTGAGCCAGGTGGTCTCGGGGCCGGTGAGCGATGACGAGCCACTGTTTTGGGTCGAGTAACTCGATTTGACTTCCTCGTTATAGCGCGGGTTATCGCGGGCGATGGTCGTCATGGCGGCGTTGATGTCGTTCATCAGATCAGGGCGGCTTTTGGGAACGGCAAAATAGTAGTCGCTCGAGCCTACGTAGAACATGGGTGACGCATCGGGCGACGAAATGGTGTCGTTCATGATGACGGCGTCGACCTCGCCGTCTGCAAGCGCCTCAAAGAGGGCACTGCCGGTGTCGATTTCTTTATAGGTGCAGGTAACGCCTTCGTCGGCGAGCCACTGCTGGCCGACGATAGTTTGCATAACGCCAGAGTTGCAGCCGATGGTGAGGCCTTGGAGCGCCTGGGGGTCACCCTTGGCCAGGTCGTCGCGGTCGGGCCTGGCGTAGATGTAGTAGCGCTCGGTGCCCTCGGGGTTCGAGGAAAAGAGCAGCTTCTGCTCGCGTTCTGCCGAATACGAGATGTTGGGCATGAGGTCGATTTCGCCTGCTTCGAGCATGTCCATAAGCTCGGAGAAGGTGCCGCTAACGTATTCGTATTGCCAGCCCTTTGTGTAATACGAGAGGGTCTGGAGGTACTCGTAGCCCCACCCCGAGAGTCGCTCGCCCGGCATGCCTTCCTGGAAGCCTTTGTTGTTGACGAGCCAGCCAACGCGGACCGTCTTGACCTGCTGGTCGGAGTCGGCGGCAAAGGCGGGGGCGGGCATGACGGCGCTCAGTATGGCGAGCGCGGCAAGCGCGACGGCCAGGGTGCGATATAGAGCCAAGCGAAGGACGGCGGAAGGTTTCACATGAAATCCTATCGAGTTGAGACAGTTTCGCATAAGGATACCAGCTCAGCCTGCCCATTCAGCCGCCGCACCGCTAAACGGTTAGGTAGTCATTGGGGACGTTCTTAACTGACTAGTCGTTTAAGAACGTCCCCAATGACTAGTTCCGTTTGCGGGGGAGGCGTGGGACAATACCGAGCGAATGTGATTGGGCGTCTGGGAAAAGGGGTCGCGATGAACAAGTTGAGGACGCTTGCCGACGTGTTGCGCCAGGCTGGCTTTGCGCGCATCACGGGCCTGTTTCTCGTCTTCTATCTGCTGTGCTCGACGGCCGTCTGGCTGTCCGAGCCCACGACCCTTACGTTTGGCGACGGCCTCTGGTTTAGCTTTGAGACCGTATCGACGATCGGCTTCGGTGATATCCCGGCCGAGACGCCGGTTGCCCGCGCTATCACCGTCGTTTTGAGCGTCATCAGCATCTTCTACATCGCCATGCTCACGGGCGTGGCGGTGAACTACTGCAACACGCTCATCAAGATGCGCCAAAAGGACACCATGGCGCGCTTTATGGATGATCTGGAGCATTTGGAAGAGCTCGATCGTGACGAGCTTGCCGACCTATCGCGCCGTGTGCGCGAATATCGCCGACGCCAACGCTAGAACGGGCGCCGCGCGTCACGACGAGGGGGACTGAATATGAATATCACGGTATACCTGGGTGCCAGCGTCGGCAATGACCCGGCGTTTCTGCCCGCGGTGCAGGAGCTGGGCGACTGGATTGGCGCTAACGGACACGCGTTGGTATACGGCGGGTCCAAGTCGGGTCTGATGGGTGCGCTCGCCGATAGCGTACTCGAGGCAGGTGGACACGTGACGGGTGTTGAACCGAGCTTTTTTATCGAGGCCGAGTTTCAACATGACGGTATCGACGACCTCATCGTGACGAGTGACATGGCCGAACGCAAGGCCAAGATGATTGAGCTCGGTGACGCGTTCATCGCCTTTCCCGGTGGGACGGGTACGCTCGAGGAGATTGCCGAGGTCATGTCCGCCGTGTCGTTGGGGCATCTCGATGCGCCGTGCATTCTGTACAACCTTGGGGGCTACTACAACGATCTTAAGGCGTTGCTCGAGCACATGATTGATAAAGGGCTTTCGAGCCCGAGGCGCCAGCACGGCATCTACTTTGCCGACGATTTGCGCGAGATTGCCTCGATTATCAACGGATAAGTCTTGAGCCTGCCCCACTATGACTCCCAATGGTGCCGTTTGCGGCGCAGACGGTTGGCTCGTTCGGGTAACGCTCGCTCTACAATAAAACGTATCTTTGCCGAATTTGACCACGGGAGGTCCCGATGGATAGTCTTGCAAAACCCAAAAACCGTGCGCTGTTTTTAGTGAGCGTTGCCGTGACCGGTGCGTTCGCAGGCGCCGCGGTCTGGCTGTTCTTTTTTGCGATGGAGCACGGTGTCGACTATCTATGGACCGAGATTCCGCACGCGCTGGGCGTCGCTTCGCCTGAGCTCGCGAGCGGCCCGTTCGGTTTTCTGCCGTACCCGTTTTTTGTCTGCTTGCTGGGCGGCCTGCTGATCGGTCTGTACGAAAAGATTACGGGCACCAAGACCGATGACCTCAACCAGGTGATGGCCAAGGTTAAACAAGACGGTCGCTACCCGTACGACAACCTCGGCAAGCTTTCGCTTGCGGCATTGCTGCCGCTGCTGTTTGGCGGAAGTATTGGACCGGAGGCCGGCCTGACCGGAGTTATCGCGGGTCTGTGCAGCTGGGTCGGCGACCGCATGCGTCGCTTTGGCGCCGAGTTTAGGGAGCTCACGCTGCTGGGCACCCAGGCTGCCCTGACGGCGCTCTTTACCGCGCCCGTGTTTGGCTTTGTGGCGCCGCTCGCCGGTAGCGCCGACGGCCAGGGCGCTGGCGAGGACTCCGCGTCCGATGAGATCACCATCAAGCTGCCCAAGGCGCAAAAGACCGTGGTCTACGGCATCGCGATTGCCGGCGGTCTGGGCACCTATCTGCTGCTCGGCCAGCTTATGGGCGGCGGCATGGGCATGCCCAGGTTCGAGGCCGCCCAGGTGGGTAACCTGGAACTTGTCTGGCTCATTCCGCTGGCGTTGGTCGGCACCGTATGCGGTTGGCTGTACTTTGTCTCTGAGCATGCAAGCGAGGCACTGTCCCATGCAATAGGGGAGCGCCCGGTCGTCAAGGCCATGCTGGCCGGCCTGGCGCTCGCCATCTGTGGCACGGTCCTGCCCTACACCATGTTTGCCGGCGAGACCCAGGCCGATGTGCTCATGGAAACCTATCTGACCATTCCCGCTGGCGTGCTTATCGCGACCGGTCTTGTTAAGGCCATGCTGACGCCCGCCCTCATCAACCTTGGTTGGCGCGGCGGCCACTTCTTCCCGGTTATCTTCTCGGGTGTGAGCCTGGGCTATGGCCTTGCCATCCTCACCGGCGCAGATCCGGTCTTTTGCGTCGCCGTCTGCACCGCCTCGACGATGGGCGCCGTCATGCGTCAGCCCGTCATGGTCGTGGGCCTGCTGCTCATGTGCTTCCCGCTCAAGGGCATCGTCTGCATGATCATCGCCGCTGTTATCGCCGCCGGCATTCCGCTTCCCAAGCCGCTGCGCAAGTAGTACGGTGGCGCACGCCGGGGACATGCCGTTTGCCATGGATTTGCGGATGGGCGATTGCGACCGATTGCGGCCCGCGTGGGTCGAGATTTGCTTGCCTACAGGTCGCGTGCCCGATAGACCTTGGTGCTGACGGTGCAGCTGATTGCACATAGCGTGAGGGCCAGTACGGCAATTCCTGCGCACAGGCAGCCGAGGACGGCGGGATCGGGGTTTGCCCCAGTAATCGACATGAGCCAGTTGCTGATGGGGTTGGAGGAGCTCAGCGTGGCCATGGCAAGGCATCCGAGCAGGGCAAACAGGCCGACGGAAAAGCGCAGCGCCTCCATGTGTCCAAATCGGAAGAACAGCGGCTGTGCCAAAAACACCATCATGAGGGAGATGAGCATCGATGCGGCGGAGGCTATCGTGGTCTCAAAGACGATCTGTCCCGTCGAGGGCATGCCCATGTGATCGAAGAACGCAAAGGTGATGATGCTCAAAAGCGCGGCGGCGCAGGTCATAACGGCCGAGAAGGCAATGATGCTCAGGTAGCGTGCACAGATGATGTCTTTGCGCGAGAGGGGCAGCGTCGCCCGATAACGCTCCCATCCGTTTTGATTGTCGAAGCCGGCCAGCGAACTCATGACCATGATGGGCGACATGGCACTGACCGCGCAGGCGCCGGCGCTCATACCGGAATCGCCATCCGATGCGTTGGCGAGGGTCAGTACGACGAAGATGAACAGGCCGACGCCCGCGATGCTCGGGGCGAGCGTGCGAGCGATGGCGAGCTCGGACATAAAGGCGCGTTTCATTTCGAAGCCCCTTTCAGCATGAGGCGAAGATAGTCATCAATGGTTGCCCGATCGCAGGGAATCTCTGGAAAGGCCTCGAGCGTTTCGCGACGGTCGGGCACGAGCACGTCCACGCTGTAGGCGTGGTGGGCGGCGCGGGCGCCTTCGACGCAAGCCGTAAGCTCGGCGGCCTGTGCTTGGGTGCAGTGGGCGATGCCGGCGCGGTCGGTAATGTCCTCGCGCGGCAGGTCAAACATAATCGAGCCGTTATCGATGCAGATGACGCGGTCGGCGGCGCGATCGAGGTCGGACGTAATGTGGCTCGAGAGCAGCACGCTGTGTTGGCCGTCGGCGACAAAGGCAAGCAGCTCGTCGAGCAGCTCTTCGCGCGCCATGGGATCGAGGCCCGCGGTGGCTTCGTCCAAAACGAGCAGCTTGGCATTGTGACTGAGCGCACACGCGAGCTGCAGCTTCATGCCCATGCCGCGGGAGAGGTCCTTGACCTTTGCCTTGGGATCGAGGCCAAATCGGTCGATGAACCCGGCAAACGTTTCGCAGCTCCACGTGGGGTACGCCGGGCCTACGAGCCTCTCGATCTGGCCCACCTTGAGCGTGGAGGGGAAGGGGCACGTGTCCAGGACAAGGCCTACGCGGGAGTGCAGGTGGCGCTGCGTCTCGTCGGGCGCGTTGGTGTCGCAGCGCTGTCCAAACAGATGCATCTCGCCGGCATCGAGCTTTATAAGCCCGAGCGCGGCACGAATGGTCGTTGTCTTGCCGGCGCCGTTTGCGCCCACAAAGCCGACAATCTGGCCGGGCTCCACGGTGAGTGTGACATCGCGTAGCGAAAAGCGGTCGCTTACGCGGCGTGAAGCGCCTTTGAGTTCTAGCAAGTTTTGCATGGTATAGCCTTTCTTGCAGATGGCTACTGCATGGTTTCGGGGGCTACAAGGTCGAGCATCTCGTGCAATTTGTCGCGCGTGACGCCCAGGGTTTCGGCCTGCGTAGCGGCCTGCGCAAGCAACTCTTCGATACGGCAGAGCTGGTTTTCGCGCAAGAGTTCCTGGTTTCCCTCGGCGACAAAGCAGCCCTTGCCCTGCACGGTGCAGATAAAGCCGAGCTGTTCCAAGTCGGCATAGGCGCGTTTGGTGGTGATGACGCTCACGCCGAGGTCGCTCGCGAGTGCACGGATACTGGGGAGTTTGGCTCCCGCCGCGAGCGTGCCCGAAAGGATCTGAGCTTTGACTTGCGAGGCTATTTGCTCGTAGATGGGCTTGTCGCTCGAATTGGATAGGATGATGTCCACAGCGGCTCCTTAGCTGTTGGGCTACACGTGTATATAACCGGTAAGCACAGTATATATACACTATGTACAGTTACGCAAGAGACAAATTCGGATTGGGCCGGCTACCCAGGCCCCAACTGATGAATTTGTCCTGATAGGCGCCCTAGAGCGGGATTTCGCGGCTACAATAGTGCGGTTACATCGACGTAATGCACTCAATGCAAGAAAGGATCCGCATGGCAAGCCTGTCGGATGAAATCTCGTCGCGCCGCACATTCGCGATCATCAGCCACCCGGACGCCGGTAAGACCACGCTTACCGAGAAGCTGCTGCTCTATACCGGCAGCATCCAGACTGCCGGTTCGGTCAAGGGCAAGAGCTCGGCCAAGCACGCCGTCTCGGACTGGATGGACATCGAGAAGGAGCGCGGCATTTCCGTTACCTCCTCGGTGCTGCAGTTCACCTATAATGGCGCCTGCGTCAACATCCTCGATACCCCCGGCCACCAGGACTTCTCGGAGGATACCTACCGTACCCTTATGGCCGCCGACGCCGCAGTCATGGTCATCGACGGCGCTAAGGGCGTCGAGGCCCAGACCAAAAAGCTCTTTAAGGTCTGTACGCTGCGCCACATTCCCATCTTCACCTTTGTGAATAAGCTCGACCACGAGGCTCGCGACCCCTTTGAGCTTATGGAAGAGATCGAGAACGTCCTGGGTATCAATACGTATCCCATGAACTGGCCGATCGGCAGTGGTCGCAACTTCCGCGGCGTGTTCGACCGTCAGACCCGTCGCGTCATTGCCTTTGAGGGCGACGGTCACGCCAACGCCACCAAGAAGGTCGCCGAGGTCGAGGCCGAGCTGGGCGATCCTTCCATGGACGAGCTCATCGGCGAGGAGAACCACAAGAACCTGATGGACGACATCGAGCTGCTCGATGGCGCCGGCGACGAGCTCGACTTGGATGCCGTGGCCTGCGGCAAGCTGAGCCCGGCGTTCTTTGGCTCGGCGCTCACCAACTTTGGCGTGGAGCCCTTCCTCAAGGAGTTCCTGCGTCTGGCCCCGACGCCGCGCGCCTATACCGATACGCTCACCAGCGAACCGGTCGATCCCTGCCGCGATGACTTTAGCGGCTTTGTGTTTAAGATCCAGGCCAATATGGACAAGAACCACCGAGACCGTATCGCCTTTGTGCGCATTTGCTCGGGCAAGTTCGAGCGTGGCATGGACGCCTTCCACGTGCAGGGCAACCGTAAACTCAAGCTTGCAACGGGCACGTCGATGATGGCCGATGACCGCGCCATCGTGGACGAGGCGTACGCGGGCGATATCGTGGGCCTGTTCGACCCGGGTATCTTTAGCATCGGCGACACCGTGTGCTCCGGCAAGCGCCACGTGCAGTATCCGCAGATCCCGACGTTTGCCCCCGAGATGTTCGCTCGCATTACGCAGGTCGACACGCTCAAGCGCAAGCAGTTCGTCAAGGGTATGGAGGAGCTTGCCCAGGAGGGTGCCATCCAGATCTTCCGCGAGCTGGGTGCCGGCATGGAGAGCGTTATCGTGGGCGTGGTCGGTGTGCTGCAGTTTGAGGTACTCGAGCGCCGCCTCAAGGCCGAGTACCGTGTTGAGGTTCGTCGCCAACCGCTGCCCTATACGGACATCCGCTGGATTCAGAACGACCCCGACACCATCGATATCCCGGGCCTTTCGCTCACGCGCGACACGCTGCGCGTCGAGGATATGCGCGGCGGTAAGCTGCTGCTGTTCACGAGTCCGTGGAACGTGGATTGGGCGACCGACCACAACCCCGACCTTATCCTGTCGGAGTTTGGCAACGTAGCCTTTTAGCGCGTCGGTGCGGTGGCCTTGCGGGGCTGCCGCGCCGTTTGCTTGCCTGCGGCTGCGTGAGCGGCTATCATACCCACCGTTGCCTCAAGACCGGGGCGGCCGAGCAGTTCGGGTCCGATATCCTGCTCGTTAAACCTAAAACCAAAGGAGTACATAATGATCAAGAAGGTCATGGAGGACTACAAGGTCCTGTTGCGGAGCATTCCCGCGGCAACGGTTTCGCTGTTTTTCGTGAGCGTCATCATGATGAACCTGCTGGCCAACAAAGAGCTCATCAGCCTGCCGTATCTGGCACTCGACTGCGGCTTTGTGGTGAGCTGGGTTTCGTTTTTGTGTCAGGACATGATCTGCAAGCGCTTTGGCGCCAAGGCATCCATCAAAATCTCTATCCTCGCGCTGCTGGTCAACCTGGCCGTGAGCCTGTGCTTTTGGGCGTGCTCGCTCACGCCCGGCATGTGGGGCGCTTACTACGACACGGGTATGATCGAGGTCAACGCCGCCCTTAACGCCACCATCGGCGGCACCTGGTACGTGGTGCTGGGCTCTTCGCTGGCAATGCTCGTTTCTGCCGTGGTTAACTCCACGCTCAACCAGTCGCTCGGCCGCATGCTCAAAAAGAATAACTTTGCGAGCTTTGCCTTCCGCTCCTATGTGTCTACGGGCATCGGTCAGTTTGTCGACAACCTGGTCTTTGCCATTGTGGTGAGCCACACGTTCTTTGGTTGGACTTGGGTGCAGGTCATTATGTGCTCGCTGACGGGCGCCGTCGCCGAGCTGCTGTGCGAGGTCTTCCTGAGCCCCGTGGGCTACAAGGTTGTGCGTGGCTGGGAGCGCGAGAACGTGGGCGCCGAGTACCTCGAGCGCCACGCAACCGCCTAAGGAGCAAGTATGCGGGTTTTGATCACGGGCGCTTCGGGCGGTATCGGAGCCGCGTGCGTGCAGCGCTTTTTGGACGAGGGTCACGAGGTCGTGGGCTTTGATCTGCTGCCGGCGGCGATCGAACACGAGCGCTACCGCCATCTGATCGTTGATGTCCGCGAGCCGGACTCGTTTCCGGGCAACCTTGAGCCTCAGGTAATCGTGAACGTTGCCGGTACGCAGGATTCGGCCGATGACATCGCCGCCAACCTGCGTGGCACCATCAACGTGACCGAGCGCTACGCCTTTGTGGGGGAGGGGCTTGCCGCCAAGCCGGCGCCGGCCATTACATCCGTGGTCAATGTGGGGTCGGCGAGTGGGCATACGGGATCGGAGTTTCCCGCCTATGCCGCCAGCAAGGGCGGCGTTATCGCCTACACCAAGAACCTTGCAAACCGCCTGGCGCCGCAGGCCATCGCCAACAGCGTGGACCCGGGCGGCGTTATCACGTCGCTCAACCGTTGCGTGATGGAAGACGAACACCTGTGGAACCAGATTATGGAGCTCACGCCGCTTAAACGCTGGGCCACCGCCCAAGAGATCGCCGAGTGGATCTACTTTGTGGGCGTGACCAACCGGTTTATGACCGGGCAGAGCCTGCTGATCGATGGCGGCGAGGCCGGCCGCACACAATTTATTTGGCCCGAATAGGAAACGCGCCCGATGGAAAGCCGTCGGGCGCGTTTTTGATGTATCGGTTTTTAGCCGAGGCAAGTCCAGTTGACGGGGGTCGAGCCGTGCTGTTCGAGTAGCCGATTGGCAGCGGAGAAGGGGCGCGACCCTATAAAGGCGGGGAGTTCTGCCGTGGCACGGTTGGCCGAAAGCGGCGAGGGGTGCGTAGAGGCCAGGCAGAACTTGCCGGTTGCCTTGCCCGCGCCGATCGCGTCGAGCTTGCCCTCAACCATTTGCTGGGCAAAGCGTCCCCATGCCAAAAAGACGACCGGCTGGGGCAGCTGGCAGCAGCGTTCGATAACGTAGTCGGTGAGTGTGCTCCAGCCCAGCTTGGCGTGCGAATTCGCGGCATGCTCACGCACGGTGAGCGTAGTGTTGAGGAGCAAGACGCCCTGCTGTGCCCATGGGGTTAGGTCTCCCGTGGCGGGAATGGGGCAGCCCAGATCGGCGTTGAGTTCCTTATAGATGTTGCGCAGGCTCGGCGGTAACTTGGTTTGCGACGCGGGGACCGAGAACGACAGCCCCATGGCCTGGTTGGGTCCGTGATAGGGGTCCTGACCCAAGATGACAACCTTGACCTGGTCGGCCGGCGTGTAGGCGAGGGCATTGAGGATGTCGTCTTGTGCCGGGTAGATGGTCTGCTCGGCACGCAAAAGGGCGATGCGCTCGAGCAGCTGGTTCGTCGTGTCGCGTACCGGCTGCGGCGCATCGCCCAACCAAGTTGCTATGTTGCGGTCGCGGGTCGCGGCGTCCATGGGGCTCCTTTACGTCTGATGCTCTGTTGGCATCTATTATAAAGGCGCACCGGTTGCCTTTATGCCGCGGCTGTATAAGGAGTGGGGTCTACGAGACGCGCTCGGGCGCTCCTGCCATGCGAGCGTGCCCGTGTGCACGAAGACGCGGGAGCTCGACGGTTGCCACCATGACGCCGGTGAGGATGAGGGCGGCGCCAAAGAAGGCGATGGGGCTCAGGACCTCGCCGACCAGGAAGAACGAGAAGACAGCGGAGCAGACCGGCTCGAGCGAGAAGGCAAAGCCTGTGGTCTCGGCGGGCACGTGGGGCTGCGCGAGCGTTTGGGTGATAAAGCCGTAGGCAGAGCAGATGAGCGCGAGTGCGACGACGACCACGACCTCGCTCGGCGTGCTGGGAAGCGTGAAGCCGCCAAAGGTAAATGCGGCGATACCCGAGAACAAGCCGCCGAAGCCCAGCTGCCAAATGCCCAGAGCCAGCGGATCGACTTCTTCGACAAAGCGCTTGGCGATGATAATGTGGCCGGCATAGATAAAGGCCGAGAGCAGCATGATGATCGCGCCGGGATTCAGGCTAGTAAAGTCGGCGCCCGAGAGCAGCAACATGCCGCAGGTGACGATGGCGGTGCCGATGAGCACCTTGCGCTCGGGGGCGCGACGCAGCAGTGCCGCGTTGGCAAACGGCACGATTACGACCGTCAGGCTCTGCAAAAAGCCGGCGGTGGAGGCGGAAGTGAGGCTAGAGCCCAGGCACATGCAGGTGATCTCGGTTGCCATGATGGCGCCGATGATGGCGGCGCGGACCATCAGGTCACGGTTGATGCGCACCGCGTGCTTGTGGAAGAGCAGCAGGCAGGCCGCAAAGGCGATGATGCAGCGCAGCGCGACGATGCTCGTGGCGTTCATGCTGTCCATGCCGATCTTCATGAGGGGGTACGAAAAGCCCCATGCGACGGGAACGGAAAATGAGAGCGCGATTGCTTTTTTGCGATCCATGGGACTCCTTTTGTTACAGAACGGTTTCGCAAAAAGGATTCTGCTCCCAGATATGGATGTAGTAAAGCGAATGTATCTTCAGTATGATTAAGAAGTACTAATGTTGGAAGAAAAAACCCTGGCAAAACGTTTTACGGCTACATCGATGTGGAGGCACGATGGCATCGCGGTATCAGATTGTATGTATGGTGGTCGATTGCGGCAGCCTGAAACGTGCCGCCGACGAGCTGGGCTATACGCAAAGCGCGGTGAGCCAGGCCGTCAAGGCGCTCGAGCGCGAGCTGGGCACCACGATTATCGAGCGTGGCAAGCAGGGCGTCTCGCTTACGCGCGACGGCAAACAGTATCTGCCGTATCTGCGCCAGATCGTTACGGCCGAGGCCGAGCTTGAGGGCAAGCGCCAGGAGTTGCTGGGGCTTTCGTCGACCGACATTCGCATTGCGACGTTTACCAACGTGAGTCGTACTGTGTTGCCGCGAGTGATCCGCGACTTTGGGGCCCTGCATCCGGGCGTGCGCTTTACCCTCAAGCAGGGCGATTACACGAGCAATGCCCAGTGGGTGCACGATGGCGTGGTCGACTTTTGCTTTACAGCGCGTGGATTTACCGAGGGGCTCGAGAAACGCGTGGTCTATCACGACGAGCTGGTGGCGCTGTTGCCAGCCGTCCATCCACTGGCGGCAAAGGAAAAGGTGACGCTTGCCGACCTGGCGTCCGAACCGTTTGTGCTGCTGGATGAGGGCGAACAGAGCCTGGTGCTCGATGCATTCGCGGCGCATGGGCTGTCGCCGCACGTGACGAGCGAGGTGACCGACGACTACACCATCATGGCGATGGTGGAGGAGGGCCTAGGCGTGAGCATGCTGTATCGCCGTACCGTCGAGGGCATGCAGGCCGATATTCGCGTACGTCCCATCGTGCATGCCCCCTCGCGCGACGTAGTGGCGGCCTGGCGCAGCTGGGACACCATGCCTATCGCCACGAGGCGCTTTATCGACTATATGAGCTCGCATATTGTCAATTAATGACTGGCGTGACGTTGCGCGTGGTGATTAGCGGGCTGTCGCTTTGGCTTGTGCTAGACGGTAGGTGCGTGCCGGGTGGCAGAGCAATACCGCCACGACCATAAAGAACGCCGTGGTGCCCAGGCTGATGGGGTAGACCATCATGATGTTCGCAAAGGTGCGGAAGTTCGGGAACACGCAGAAGACCCAATAGAAGCGAATACCGCAGACGCAGATCATGGTGATGAGGGCGGGCATGAGCGAGATGCCAAAGCCGCGCAGGTAACCGGACATGTTTTCGTAGAACATGCTAAAGGCGTATGCCGGGAAGATCGAGCACACGCGGATATAGCCGATCGAGACGATGTTGGGATCGCTGTTAAAGAGCGCCAGGATCTCGCGCCCCAGACCGACGATGATGACGATGGTGGTGAGCGCGACGATACCGCCTTCGACCAGGCAGACCTTGAGCGTCTTGGTGCAGCGGTCGATCTGGCGAGCGCCGTGGTTTTGTCCCACAAAGGTGGTGCAGGCCTGGCTAAAGCTGTTGAGTAGGTTGTAGCACACATACTCCAGGCTCATAGCGGCGCTGGATGCCGCCATGACCTCGGTACCCAGGCTGTTGATGGCGGACTGGATGATGATGTTGGCGACGGCAAAGACGGCGCTTTGGATGCCGGCGGGCAGGCCGATCTTGACGATGCGCTTGAGGGCGACGGGGTCTAAGCCTAAGTCGCGTGGGGTGACGCGGACGACGGAGTCGGTCTTGAGCAGGCGGATAAAGAGCGTAGCGGCGCTGACGGTGTAGGCGATGGCGGTGGCGATGGCGACGCCCGCGACGCCCCAGTGGAGTATGGGGACAAAGATGAGGTCCAGGCCAATGTTGAGGACGGTGGACACGGCAAGCGCCTGCAGCGGCATACGGGTGATGCCGACGGAACGGAAGATCGCGGCCTCAAAGTTGTAGAGCAAGATCGAAGGCATGCTGAGCAAAAAGACGCGCAGGTAGAGCGAGGCGAGCGGCATGGTTTCGGCGGGGACGTTGAGCGCGGCGAGCATGGGTTCGGCAAAGATCTCGCCCAGCGCGATGACGACAAAGCCCACGAGTGCCATAAGAATCGAGGTATGGACGGCGCGTTTGACCATGTTCTGATCGTTGCGGCCGATAGCGTTGGCGATGACCACGTTGGAGCCAAGCGACAGGCCAATAAACAGGTTGAGCATAAGACTGGTAAGCGGAACGTTGGAGCCGACCGCCGCCATGGCGAGGGTTCCCTGGTCGCCCGAGAAATTACCGATGATGACCGTGGCGATGAGGTTCGACAGCTGCTCTAAGATGCTCGTGGCGGCCACGGGGAAGGCGAACAGGGGAATATTGCGCCACAGCGAGCCGGTGGTCATGTCAATGTGCTTAGATGCGGTGTCTGCCATACGCTCTCAATCTCTAATATGCGATTCGCTAGTTATTTGCGCAGACGATAATACTCCTAATGCATCCAGTCGGCACTTAGGGACGTTCCTTTTAATATGAGCAGGACATTGTCAAGAGGCAAAATCGGGCCTGGCCCCAACGATATGGGGTCAGGCCCTCTCCCTATATCAACCCGTCCGCGGTGACCTCGGCGTGTCTTACCGACGCTCGTCTTTGCAGTTTAATATCCGCCCGTGGCGATCTCTCGCTGGGCAATCCGTTGCTACGGCTGAGGCTTCTACGTCGAACCGACAGTCTGTGCACGCGTGTGGCGCCCTGGGCGCTCGCAGAAAAGGGGCCTGAGGTTCGCCTCAACGGCTTCGGATCGAACCGCTTCCGGGGTGATTGGCTTATGTGCGGGGGACCGCCCCCCCTACGCCTCCTCGGCCATGAGGCCGACCGCCCACACCCAGCAGGCGAGCTCGCGCGCCGTGGCCACGTTCGCCTTGTTGCCGTGGACCCCGCGCGCGAGCAGCGCCTCCCGCCTCTCGACCAGCCTCCGCACGCCCTTGGCGGCATGCCTCCGGGCGCCCCGGTCCGGGGCCTGGCCCTTGGCGAGGTCCTTCGGCCGCCCCGAGCACGTCAGGTAGTGCCACGCGGCCTCGACCAGCGTCTTCCTCAGGTGCTTGTTGCCGGCCTTGGTGATCGCGCCCCTGCGGTCGCTCTCCCCGCTGGAGTGCTCGGAGGGCGTCAGGCCGACCCACGCGGCGAACGAGCGGGCATTCCTGAACCTCGAGAACTCGCCGGCCTCGAACACGAGGTCGGCGGCGGAAGCGGTGTCGACGCCCTTGAGGCAGCGCAGGGAGTCGACCCTCCTCCTCCACCTGGGCTTGCGGGCCTCGCCCTCGACGAGCCCCTCGAGCCTCGCCTTCTCCTCCGCCGCCCGCCTGACCGCGTCGACGTAGTAGGCGAGCACCTCCTCGTCGGCCCCCTCCGCGAACCTTATCGACTCGATCCAGGACCAGTGCGCCCGGGTCCAGTTGCCCTTCCTGCGGCCGGTGGGCGTCCTCTCGTCGAAGGCGAGCCCGTGCCTGAGCAGGAACTTGGAGAGCCGCTGCTTCGAGCGCGAGAGGTCGTCCCTCGCGTCCTCGAGCGCCCTGGTCAGGTCGCGGGCGGCCTCGCGCTCGTCGTCGGGGACCCACACCTCGACCACGTTGCCGACCGACAGCATGCGGGCGAGGAACTCGGCGTCGTTGCGGTCGTTCTTCCTGCGCCTGTCCGCGCTGGGCTTGATCATCTTCGAGACGGCGCCGACCACGCAGTCGACCCCCAGGCCGGAGAGCCTCTTCTGCAGGTCGAAGCCCGTGACCCCGGACTCGTACACGCACCTGGCCCTGGGGTCCACGGAGCGGACCCACTCCGCGACGGCGCCGGCGTCGTAGCCGAAGGTCGCGGCGCGCACCTCCCCGGTCATGACGTCGAGGGAGACGGCCTTTATCGAGCGGGCGTGGACGTCGAGGCCGACGAAGGTGGTAGTATCGAGCATGGGAGCCCCTTCCATGAATGCGGCGTGGCCGCCGCGGCTGAATTAGACACTCACCATTGTCGGCCTAATCCGCGGTCTTTCATGCAGCAGGGGCTCTCAATGTTTTTATGTCCTGCTCATATCGTCTCTGCCGGCAGCTGGGGACACTCCTTCAGACTAGTCATTGGGGACGTTCTTAAATGACTAGTCGAACAAGAACGTCCATTACAGTCGAAATTGTCAGCCCGGGACCGTCTCGGGCTACGATTGAGGCGCGCCCAGAACGGGCCGCCGACCGGGCGCCCGCGCACGGCCGAACGTCCCTGCCCCCGAGAGGGCCCGTTGGGTGCTGCCGGCGCGGGACGCGCCGCCCCCGACGGCTGATAGGAAAGTGCCGGGCAGGCGCCGCGGCTGGTAATGTGAGTGCCGAGGGGGAGGCCATCCGGTCGAACGACTACCGGAAGGATACCACCGTGAAAGCGCCATCGACCAGACCCGCGGCCGTGCTCGGCCTGGACGTCGGCAAGTCCTCCCACTGGGCCTGCCTGATCGACCGCGGCGGGGAGGTGCTGGCCAGCGCCCCCGTCCGCAACCGGGAGGGCGCTCTCGACGCGCTGTTCTCCTCCGCGCCCGCCGGCACGCTCGTCGTCGTCGACCAGTTCCGCAACATAGGGTCCCTCGCCGTGCGGCGCGCCCGCGCCGCGGGGCTGGCGGTCGCCTACCTGCCCGGCCTCGCCGCCAGCCGCGCCGCCGGGCTGTTCGCCGGCGAGGCCAAGACCGACGAGCGCGACGCCGCGGTGATCGCGCGGACCGCCCTGGGCGTGCCGGACTCCCTGTCGGGGGTCCCGGGCCGCGGCGAGGCCCTCGAGGCCGCCCGCGCCCTCTCGTCGCAGCGCGACCACGTCGTCGCCTGCGCGACCAGGGACAAGAACCGCCTGCGCGCGGTGCTGCTCGAGTCCTGCCCGGCCCTCGAGGCCGCGGTCGACCTGTCGGACCGCCGGTGGCTGGAGCTGCTCGCCGGGTTCGGCGGGGCGTGGGGGATCGCCCGCTCCGGGGCCGGGGGCCCGCGGGCCGAGGCCGCCGGGGAGGCCGCGGCCGCCTCCACCGCGCCCCCGCCGGCGCTCGTCGAGGCCGAGAACAGGCAGGTCAGGTTCCTGGCCGCCCGGATATCGGAGGCCCTCGACGAGGCCGGGGCCCTCGAGGCCGAGACGGCGGCGCTGCTCGAGGGCGACGAGACCTACGCGTGCCTGCTCACCGTGCCCGGCATCGGCCCGAGGACGGCGGCGCAGCTCGCGGTGTCGGTCGACATCGCGAGGTTCCCGGACCACGACCACCTGGCCTCGTACTGCGGCATAGCCCCGAGGGTGAGGAGCTCCGGCACGTCGGTGAGGTCGGTCAGGGCGTCCAGGCGCGGCGACGCGAGGCTCAAGTCTCTTCTGATCTTCTCGTGCAACAGCCTGGTGAGGTCGTCGGGGCGCTACGGCGAGTACTACCGGGCCTGCAGGGCGCGGGGCATGGGGCACGGGCGGGCGCTCAAGGCCGTCGCGAGGAGGCGGCTCAGGGCGATATACGCCGTGATGCGCGACCGGGTGCCCTACCGGGAGTAGCGTCGAAGGTTGACAAAACTATAGGAACACCCAATGACTAGGTGGGGGAGGCGTGCGACAATGGTGGGCGTTGTGTTGTCCGCGCTAAGGAGTTGCCATGTTGTTGTGTCCCGTTTGCCATGAGCCGTTGGTGGACGACGAGCGCGGTGCTGCATGCGCGGGCGGACATCGGTTTGACCGTGCGCGCGAGGGCTATCTGTATCTGCTGCGCTCGTCCAAGAGCGGCGACTCCATGGGCGATCCCAAGTCGCAGGCGCGCAGCCGTCGTGACTTTCTGAACCGCGGTTACTATGCGCCGTTGCGCGATGCGATGGTCGAGCTGGTGCGCGCGCGGGCGGCAGAGCACGGGGTGTCTACGGACAAGCAGCTGACCTTGCTCGATATTTGCTGTGGCGAGGGCTATTACACCAGCGCTATGGGCGCGGTGCCGGGTGCGGATGTTTACGGGTTCGATTTGGGCAAAGAGATGGTGCGCCTGGCTGCCAAGCGCGGCGATGCGACCTACTTCGTGGCCAACATGAAGGACATCCCCGTGGCTGATGGCGCTTTCGATATGGTGACCGAGCTTTTTGCCCCCTTTAACGAGCGCGAGTTTGCCCGCGTGCTGGCACCCGAGGGCTCGCTCTACACCGTGGTGCCGGGTGCGCGGCATCTGTTTGGGCTCAAGGAGGTGCTCTACGACACGCCGTATCTCAACGACGAGAAGTTGCCGCAGACAACCGAGCTCGAGTTGGTTGGCACGAAACGGGTGTCTGCGAACATTACGCTCCAGACGCAGGCCGATATCGAGGCGGTGTTTCAGATGACGCCGTACTACTACCGCACGCGCCCTGCCGACAAAGAGCGCCTGGCAAACCTGGACACCCTTCAGACCGATATCGACTTCATCATCGCCGAGTACCGCCACTAACCTACCAAAAAGGGACAGGTTTATTTTGGCAGGTTTTATCTGGGCAAATGCAAAGGGCCGACCGCGGAGATGTGCGATCGGCCCTTTTTAGTTGCTTGGCTGCAGAGGCTATGAGAAGCGAGCGCTTACAGGCGGTCCTTGTTCTCGGCCTTGACGGCGTGGGCCTGCTGAACAAAGAACAGGTCGTACACCACGATGACAAAGGCGCCAAAGTTGATGGCGTCGCCGCCAAACGCGGGAAGCGTGAGCACCGCCTGGGCAAGCGTGGCGATTGCAGCAACGATACCGAGCTTAAACGCGCCGTCAACCTGCGAAGGCTTGTTGGCACCCTTGATGCCCGCAACGCCCGCGGCAAGATCGATGAGGCCCTTGGCGATAATCACAGCCGCCGCGAGCATGGCGTTCGATCCGTAGGTGGACTCGAACTTGCCGGTCGCGATGCCGGCGATTCCAATGACGAGACTGGCGATGCCCAGAACAAAATAAATCAGGGCAAGGATTTTGAGAGTCTTGCGAGTGAAGCTCATGGCTGGTCCTTTCGATACGAGTACGCCAACCTGGCGCACCCTATGTACTGCACATATGGTGAAGCACATTGTAGTTCAACGCGGCGATGCATGCGCCTGAAAGCGTCTCTTGCCTGCACGGTCCAACCTTTCAAAAAGGAAAGCTGGACGTAAGTCAAATCGATGGCAGCCCATGTGCGGCGCTGCAATGATGAGGGCGTAACAAGGAGTTGGTCTAAGGAGGAGCCATGATGTACGGAACAGGGCAAGCGCGCGAGCCGCGGTCGTTAGGAAAGCGCATGGGCGATTCTGTGATCGCTGCCGTGTGCACGGGATTGATGGCGGTGCTTTGCATTGGGATGCTGTGGGCCATGTCGCATGTGGGACAATAGTGGACGGTTGGGCGCCGACATCAACGGCGCTCACGTATCCGCTTTGCTTGCTAAGGAGTGTCCATGGGCGTCGTCGATCCCTTTTCTGTTGCTCGGGCTGCTGGGCTCGAGCTCGTGCGGACGTCCGAGGGCCTTACGCTCACCGACGGCACGATGGAGTTGCGTGCCGATTTTGGCCGCATACTTCCACGGCTCAAGCAGGGTCGTCTGCAGCAAGAGCTGTTGGTAAAGGCTGCGCGCACAAAAGGCATCGAACAACCATGGGCGATTGATGCCACAGCAGGCTTTGGCGAGGACTCGCTGCTGCTGGCGGCAGCGGGCTTTACCGTCGATCTGTATGAACAGGACTGCGTGATCGCGGCGCTCCTCAAGGATGCCTTGGGCCGCGCGGCGGATGATCCGGCGCTTGCGGCTGCCGTGGCGCGTATGCGCTTACATGCGGGCGAGGACAGCATTGCCGGCCTTTGCCATACGGCTGAGCTGGTCGAGCGCGGTGAGCTCGCGGCTCCCGACGTGGTGTATCTGGACCCCATGTTTCCCGAGCGCACCAAGAGCGCGGCGGTTAAAAAGAAGTTCCAGCTCTTGCACCATTTGGAGCAGCCGTGCGCCGATGAGGAGACGCTGGTCGAAGCTGCGCTTGCACCGCACCCGCGCAAGGTCGTTATCAAGCGGCCGGTGAAGGGGCCTCTGCTTGCCGGCGTTAAGCCGAGCTATCAGCTTGCGGGCAAGGCCGTTCGCTACGATGTTTTGGTGCCGCCGCGCCCGTAGCTTGCGTGCGATGGCCGGCGCTTCGCCAGCGCCGTGCCGATGCGGGGTCTATTTCCAGGGGTGCGACGTCAGATGCCATCCGCCGCAGTATTCGCATTTGTAGCAGGCAAGGCCGCGCCGCCCGCGGTTTTCGCAGTCGGCCATAACTGCCTCGGCCTCGGCGCGCGTGTCGTAACGGTTTTTGCGTTCGCACGACTTGTAGCGCCAGGCTTCATCGCGCTCGGCGTCTAGTGCGTCGCGGCGCTCGTCTTCGCGCGCAAACAGATCGCTCATATCGCCGCCGGTGGCAGCGCCCAAAAACTCGCTTTTGGCCTTTGACCAGGCGGCTCGCTTTTTGCTCCCCATCCGCTCCTTGCCCTTTCCAAACGCTGGTATCATTGCTCAATCAAAGTGATACCAATAAACGTGAGGTCGCCGCGTGATGATCAGAAAAACCCTCGATACCGACATTCCCGCCGTCATGGCTATCTATGATGCCGCCCGCGCCTTTATGCGCGCGCATGGCAACGCCACGCAGTGGCCCGAGGGCACGCCTTCGGCCGAGCAGCTGGCTGCCGATATCGCCGCCGGTGGCAGCTATGTGTGCGAAGTCGACGGTCGCGTGGTGGCGACGTTTGCCTTTTTGCCGGGCCCGGACGAGTGCTATGACGTCATCGAGGACGGTCAGTGGCGCAGCGACACTCCGTACGCCGTGCTGCACCGCGTGGCGTCCGACGGCACCGTGCACGGTATCGCGGCCGCGATGTTTGCCTTTGCCAAGGAGCGTGCCGACCATCTGCGTATCGATACGCACGCGGACAACCTGCCCATGCAGGGTGCGAGCCTCAAGGCAGGGTTCGAGCGCGCCGGCGTCGTGTATGTGTCCGACGGCACGCCGCGCGTTGCGTTCGACTGGCTGCGCGAGGCATAAGAGCGGGGGCACGCATCAACAATCCATGTACATGAAAATGGCCCCGGGCGGGGCCATTATTGATCGCTGCGCTGTTAAGGGGAGGTGCCGGCTTTCGCAAGGCGCGAACCCACGAAAATCGCCGCGCGGCAACGCGGGGCGATGAGCTCGGTCGGGGGATAGGGCCCGCTTCGCCCGCCGGCCCGTAAATTGTATCATCCAGTGTGGAACGAGAATGCCCGTTGCCGCGTGCGGTGGGCTTGCAATAAGAGGAGAGCCATGTCGAAGCAAGCGGTCGTTGGAATCTTGGCGCATGTCGATGCCGGCAAGACTACGCTGGCCGAGGCCATGCTGTTCAACGCAGGTCGCATTCGCAAGCGCGGCCGTGTGGACGACGGCGACTCGCACCTGGATACCAGCGCTATCGAACGCGAGCGTGGCATTACGATTTTCTCGTCGCAGGCTGTGCTCGATCACGACGAAACCCACGTTATGCTCGTGGACGCCCCCGGTCACGTGGATTTTTCGGCCGAGGCGGAGCGCACGTTGCGCGCGCTCGACTACGCGATTTTGGTTGTAGGGGCCAACGACGGCGTGCAGGGACACACCGAAACCCTGTGGCGCCTGCTTGCGCGCTATAGCATCCCGACGTTTGTCTTTATCAATAAAATCGACTTGGAGAATCCCGGCCGCGATGTTTTGCTGGCGCAACTTGGGCAGCGTCTATCCGAGGGCTGCTTAGATGCCAATGAGCTGCTGGCGGGCGGTGCCGCTTGGGAGGACGCTGCCGCGTTGGACGAGGCAGCCCTCGAGGAGTTTCTTGAGACGGGTGAGCTTTCCGTCGCAACGCTGTCGCGTATGGTTGTTGAGCGCAAGCTCTTTCCCTGCTTTGCCGGTTCGGCGCTCAAGGATCAGGGCGTGGGCGAGCTGCTGGATGGCATGTGTACGCTGATGCGTGAACAGACATGGCCCCCGGAGTTTGCCGCGCGTGTCTATCGTGTCAGCCGAGGCGTTCGCGGCGAGCGCTTGGCTTGGGTTAAAGTGACCGGCGGCACGCTGCGTTCAAAACAGATGATTGAGGGACGCTCCGGTGCCGAGGTATGGGAGCAGAAGGTCGATCAGGTACGCATCTATAACGGCGAGAAGTACGAGCTTGCCCAGGAAGTTGCTGCTGGCGGTATTTGTGCCGTGACGGGTCTTGCGCACGTTCGCCCGGGGGACGCCTTGGGTGCGGAGCCCGGGTGCGATGCACCCGTCATTGCGCCGGTCCTCACCTATACGGTGCTACCGGGCGAACACGATGTCCATGCGGTGTTTCAAGCGCTGACCGAGTTGGCGGACGAAGACCCCATGCTCGGCGTAAGCTGGAATACGCATCTTGAGCAGATTCATTTGCAGTTGATGGGCGCCGTGCAGCTCGAGGTCGTGCAGCGGGTGTTGGCCGATCGCTTTGGCCTTGCGGTCGAGTTTGAGCCCGGCGGCATCCTCTACAAGGAGACTATCTCGCAGCCGGTCGAGGGCGTGGGCCACTTTGAACCGCTGCGCCACTATGCCGAGGTGCACCTGCGCTTGGAGCCGCTACCGGCGGGCTCGGGCGTGCAGTTTGGTACCGTTGCCTCGACCGACGAGCTCGACCTTAACTGGCAGCGTTTGGCGCTCACCAATGCCATGGAGCGCGACCACCTGGGCGTGCTGACCGGCTCGCCCATCACCGATGTGCGCATTACGCTCACGGGCGGCCGCGCGCATGCCAAGCATACCGAGGGCGGCGACTTTCGCCAGGCAACGTACCGCGCGATTCGCCAGGGCTTGATGCGGGCGCGCGAGGCCGGCACAGCCGTGCTGTTGGAGCCGTGGTACCACTTTGAGCTCGAGGTGCCGGGGGAGTGCGTGGGCAGGGCGCTCTCGGACGTCACGCGCATGGGCGCCGAGTACGAGCCGCCGGCAATGGCGGGCGACCGGGCGAAGCTCGTGGGTCGCGTACCGGCATCCGAGGTACAGGATTACGCGCTGGAGGTGGCTGCCTACACGAGCGGCCGCGGGCATTTGTACCTTGAGTTTGCCGGTTATGCGGCTTGCCATGATGCCGAGCGCGTCATCGAGGCGGCCGCCTATGAGCCCGAGGCCGATCTGCCCAACACGCCCGATTCGGTCTTTTGTGCCCACGGCGCCGGCTACACGGTCAAATGGTACGACGTACCCGCCGCGGCGCACGTAAAGGTCGATCCTGCCACCTTCCGCCCCTATCGCCCCGCCGACGCAGAATTTTTCGGCCACATGTGACAAAGGGACTGTCCTCTTGTCACATTCAGTTGGTATAACTCGGTATAAGTTGGTATAACTATTATCAGCGTTTGCCAATCCGAGGAGGCCGACATGAATCCAAATCCCTTTAAGCCAACGGCTGGCAAGCGGCCTCCGATACTCATCGGCCGCGAGTCGGTCATCGAAGATTTTGAGGAAGGGCTCGATAACGGTGCCGGGGCGCCGGGCAGGCTTATGCTCATTACGGGAAACCGCGGCTGTGGCAAAACGGTTCTCCTGCGGGAGCTGCAACGTCTGGCCAGCGAGCGCGGATGGGTGGTTGTCTCCGATTCCGCTTCGCTTGGTTTATGCGACCGCTTGGCCGACGCGCTTCGCTCGAATAAACCCGTTGTGACATCAATGGAGCTTGGGCCGTCATTTGGCCGAATGTCGGTCGAGGCGGCGCGGGCAAAAGGCGAGACGTTGCGGGGGCTGGTCAACGAGCGCCTCAAGAAGCTCGGTCCAGGCAAGGGCATACTGTTTGCGATTGACGAGGCTCAATCTGCGTCTATCGAGGAACTGGCAGCTCTCGCCGTTCTCTATCAGCAGGTGCTCGGAGATCAGGATGCCACGGGCTTGCCCGATAGCGACCAGCGTGGTCTTGCGCTGGTTTTTGCCGGCTTGCCCAGTATGGTTGACGATCTGCTCGAAGAGCCGAGCGTGACGTTTTTGCGACGCGCCCAGCAGCGTACGTTGGGGGCGATTTCTTTGCCCCAGGTGCGCGATTCATATGTCCAGACGATCGAGTACGCCGGCCTTTCCGTTGATGCGGAGACGGCGAACCTTGCGGCACACAAGAGCATGGGGCATCCCTATATGGTTCAGCTGGTGGGATATTACATGTGGCGGTCTGCTGTCCGGCGTGGCTCGCAGGTCATTGAAAGGTGCGATGTCGAGGATGGCCATGCGGATGCCGTCTCCGAGTTCTACGAAGCGGTTGACGCGCCTCTGTATTACGGGTTACGCAGTCCGCAGCGCCTCTTTATCGAGGCCATGGCGGTTGACGAGGACAAGCCGACGCGTATGGCGGATATCATTGAGCGCTGCGACCGTACGCAGAGCTGGGCGAGTAAATATCGCGCAAGCCTGATTCGCGAGCGCGTCATCGAGGCTGCCGGATACGGCCTGGTCCGGTTTACCGTGCCCATGCTGGGCGAGTACATCCGCGAACGCATTTTATGGCATGAGTAGGGTGATAAAAGTGACGGAACAGAAGATGAGCCCGCAGGCTATCGAGGTGCGTGGCGCGCGCGTGCACAACCTCAAGGACATCGATATCGATATCCCGCTGGGAAGGCTCGTGGGTATTGCCGGCGTGTCGGGCTCGGGCAAGAGTTCGCTGGCGCTGGGAGTTCTTTATGCCGAGGGCTCGCGCCGTTACCTGGAGGCGCTCAGCACCTATACCCGCCGTCGTCTGACGCAGGCCGAGCACGCCCAGGTGGACGAGGTGCTGCACGTACCGGCGGCGCTCGCGTTGCATCAGCGTCCCAGTGTGCCGGGTGTGCGTTCCACTTTTGGCACCATGACCGAGCTCAACAATAGCCTGCGTCTGCTCTTTAGTCGTTGCGCCCGTCACGTGTGCCCGCACTGCGGGGCGCGCGTGGAGCCGAGCCTTAACGTGGCTGCGGGCCTGTCGCTCACGTGTCCGACATGCGGCCGCGAGTTCTACGCGCCGAGTGCCGAGGATTTGGCTTTCAATAGCGGCGGTGCGTGTCCTACCTGTGGCGGCACCGGTGTCATGCGCGAGGTGGACGAAGCGTGCCTGGTGCCCGACGAGTCAAAGACTATCAATGAGGGCGCGGTGCTTCCCTGGGGTACGCTCATGTGGGATCTGATGAAGCAGGTTGCCGGCGAGATGGGCGTACGCACCGACGTGCCGTTTAACCAGCTCACGCCCGCCGAGCGCGACATTGTGTTCCACGGTCCGGCGGTTAAGAAGCACATTCTCTACGTTCCCAAAAACGGCGAGGGCGCCACGCCGCTCGACTTCACCTATTACAATGCCGTCTATACGGTCGAGAATGCGCTCGCCAAGGTTAAGGACGATAAGGGCCTCAAACGCGTGGCTCGCTTTTTGCGCGAGGGCCCGTGCCGTGACTGTGGCGGCACGCGTCTCTCCGAGGCTGCGCGCCAGCCCCAGGTGCGCGGTATCAATTTGGCGCAGGCCGCGGCCATGACGCTTGGTGATGCGATTGAGTGGGTGCGCGGGGTGCCCGCATCCTTGTCGGCCGAGATGCAGCCCATGGCGACGGATATCTGCGATTCGTTTTTGGGCGCGGCCCGTCGTCTGGTCGACCTGGGCCTCGATTACCTTTCACTCGATCGCGCAGGTGCCACGCTCTCCACGGGTGAGCGCCAGCGCGTGCAGCTCGCCCGCGTGGTGCGCAACCGATCGACGGGCGTGCTCTATGTGCTGGACGAGCCCTCGATCGGCTTGCATCCTGCCAATGTCGACGGCCTGGTGGGCGTAATGCGCGATCTGGTGGATGACGGCAACACCGTGGTCGTTGTCGACCACGACACGCGCGTATTGGCGGAAGCCGATTATCTGGTCGAGATGGGCCCCGTTGCCGGAGCAGGCGGCGGCCATGTAATCGCCGCCGGTACGGTGGACGAGGTCGAGCAGTTGCAGGACAGCCGCATCGCGCCGTTTTTGTGCTCGGACTCCAAGCGCCTGCGTCCGCAGGTGACTGACAACGAAATGTTCGACCAGGGCCACATCCGCATGGCGACCGATACCATCCATACCGTCAAGCCGCTCGAAGTCGATATCCCGCGCGGCCGTCTCGTCGCGGTGACGGGCGTTTCGGGTTCGGGCAAGACGACGTTGGTGCTCGAGACGCTTATCCCGGCACTCAAGGCGCAGGCAGCTGGCGAGCGCTTGCCGGGGCACGTGCGTTGGGTCGATGCCGAAGGCATTGCCCGTACAAATCTGATTGACGCCACACCCATCGGCGCCAACGTGCGCTCGACGGTGGCGACCTATGCCGATATTCATGATGAGCTGCGCCGCGCCTTCGCCCGTACGCCCGAGGCCAAGGCGGCAGGGTATAAGGCGGGTGCCTTTAGCTACAACACCGGCACCTTGCGCTGCCCTACGTGCGATGGCACGGGCTCGATATCGCTCGACGTGCAGTTTTTGCCCGATGTCGAGATCGTCTGTCCTGCATGCCGCGGCTCGCGTTACGCCGACGCGGCCTCGCATATCCATCGTGAGGGCAAGGATGGGAGCCTGCTTACGTTGCCGCAGATCATGGACATGAGTGTGGACGAGGCCCTCGACGCCACGATAGGACTCAAGAAAGTCCAGGCGCGCTTGCAGACCCTGCACGACCTGGGGCTGGGCTATCTCACGCTCGGCGAGCCCACGCCGGCGCTTTCGGGCGGCGAGGCTCAGCGGCTCAAGCTTGCGAGCGAGATGGGCCGCGTACAGGACGATGCCGTGTTCGTGTTCGACGAGCCCACGATCGGCCTGCATCCGCTCGATGTTCAGGTGCTGCTGAGTGTGTTTGACGGCCTTGTTGCCAAGGGCGCCACAGTTGTCGTGATCGAACACGACCTCGACCTTATCCGTAACGCCGATTACGTAATCGACATGGGCCCAGGTGGTGGCGAAGCAGGCGGGCAAATCGTCTGCTTCGGCACGCCAGCCGATATCGCGGCCTGCCCCAAGAGCATTACCGGCCGTTACCTCTAACCGAATGTGACAAAGGGACAGTCCCTTTGTCACATCCGATGCCTATTTCACGCATTGAACGGCGAGATAGTCGCGGAAGAACGGTAATTCAAAAGCGACGATTCCGCGCCCGCGTTCTCCAATGATGCCGGCGTCTATCATGCGGCGTCGGTAGCGGGAGACCTGTTGCGGCGAACGCTTAAGGCGCTCGACAAGGTCAGCGGTGGTGGACTCTTCCTCGTCATCGAGCATGGCGATGAGAAATCGCTTGTCCTCTGCAGTGAGTTCCCGATAGGTCGCCGCGAGGATCCGGTCGTCCATTTCATCGCGTGCGATTTTGATTCCCTGGTCAAAGTCGCGAGATGATATTTCCCTCGAGTTGCTCGTGAGATCCCAGGCGCGGTAACCCACAAGCTGCAAAAGGAAGGGAAAGCCAGAAATCGAGCGAACGGCCTTATCGATTCCCTCGGCATCTGCCAAGCGGTCGTTTTCCTGGATCGTTCGGATCAAGGCCTCACGCACATCGTAGTCGGCGATACGCCCCAGATGATATTGCTGGGCGCGGCGAAGGAACGAGACCGTCTTGTGGTTCAGCAACGTCGAGACGTTGTTGGGAAGTCCCGCCATGAGTAGGGCGACGCGTTTCCCATCGGTCACAAAGTGCTGATACGTGGCTGCGAGCTGGATCATCTCGTCGAGCGTCGGGTCGACCTCATCAACCGTGACGAGCAGACCGGTGCCCGTTTCGTTGAGCTGGTCGATGATGTCGCTCATGCGATACCGCCAAGTCGAGGCATCGTGAACGCGATTGACCTCGATACTGCCGAGCGGCGCGATTCCGAGACCGGTGACTTCGAAGTTGTTAGACGGGTCGATGAGATGGCCTGCAGCACGTTTCGCCCCGAGCTCGATTTCCTCAAGCATTCCCGAGAGCGCGGTCGTCTTTACCGCTATCCATCCGTGGGATTCCGCTCTTGTCGCGAGCGATGACATGAGTGCGGTTTTACCGGTTCCACGCGCGCCTGAGAAGATCGAGGTCAATTCCGGGCGTCTGCGCTGGCTCAAGAAGGCACGGTCCAAATCCCGAATAATCTGTTGTCTGCCGGCGAGATGGGCAGGAACCTCACCAAAACTGGGGGTAAACGGGTTCTCGAGATATTCCACAAGGCTCTCCTTTCACATCGCCGTTTAACTTCATTTTATTCTAGTAAATTCTGATTAAAAACGATGGCTCATTATTTGGTGCATCAATGTGACAAAGGGACTGTCCCTTTGTCACATTGATGGAAAGCCTGTCTGGCGCAGGGCCTCGTAGAGGACGATGGCGGCGCTGTTGGAGAGGTTGAGGGCACTGATGCGGTAGTCGTCCGGGTCGACGAAGTTGCCGCAGATATCCTGCCGAAGGATGGCCTCGTGGCTGCCCTCGGTATGCCCGAGCGATTCCTCGTGGGCTTCCCAGGCCTCGGCGTTATCGAGTGAGTCGCAATCGCGCAGCATGGGGATGCGCTCGCAGCACTCAGGCGCCGCGGCGAGCAGCTCCTCGGGAATCCCCGAGCTCTCGCTGCCAAAGACCAAAAAGTCGCCGTCGCGGTAGGTGCTTTGCGCATAGGTGCGGCGTGCCTTTTTGGTCAGCAGATGCAGGCGCTCGTCGGCGGGGGAGAGATCGTTGCGCGCCAGGAAATCCTCCCAGCCGGCATACGTTGTCACGTCCAAGTTTTGCCAGTAGCCCAGGCCGGCGCGGCGCACCGTCTTGTCGTCGAGCGAAAAGCCCAACGGCTCCACCAGATGCAGGCGGGCGCCGGTGACCACGCAGGTACGGCCGATGTTGCCCGTATTGGCCGGAATCTCGGGCGCGTACAGCACGATATTGAACATGAATCTCCTTGGCATAGAACGAAAAACCACCACGAAGGGGACAGGCGCCTTCGTGGTGGTTTTGGCGGTTACGTGGGCGGAAAAAATGCCCGCTCGATAACTTTAGGCGCGGTGCCAGTCGGTCAGGCAGGCATCGAGGGCGGCGATGAGCGCGTCCTTGTCCATGTGACGGCCGATGATGCACAGGCTCGTCATGCGGTCGCCCGTCTCGTCGTCCCAAATCTGCATGATTTCGGGATTCTCGTCGATAATCTTCTGCTTCTCGCCCTCGGGCGCAGAATCGACAAACAGGCCGTTTTCCATCAGGCGCATCTGGTGGCCGGCCTGCTCAAACATGTAGCACATGTCCGGATCGCCGGTCTGCCACAGCGGACCCTTGACGCGAATGACTTCGTCGGGCCACTCCTGCTCAACAAAATCGGTGAACTTCTGCAGGTCAAACGGCTTGCGGCGCGAGTACACAAAGGTCTCGATGTCGTACTCGAGCACCTCGGGGTCGTCGTGCTCCTCGGGATGCTCCATGGCCTCGATCCAAGCGGCGGAGTTGTAGGCGCGCATAAAGTCGAAGCGGCCGGTGTCGAGCAGCTCCTCCATGGGGACCTCGCCGTTTTGGGCCTCGACAATCACGGCGTCCTTCTGCAGGCTACGCACGATGGCCTTGAGCTCGGCAATCTGCTCGGGCGTGACGGTATCGGTCTTGTTGAGGATCAGCGTAGAGCAAAACTCGATCTGCTGAATGAGCAGGCTCTCGATGTCGTCCTCGTCGATATCCTCGGCCAGCAGGTCGCGGCCGCCGTTGAACTCGTCGTACATGCGGGCGCAGTCGACCACGGCCACGATGTTGTCGAGCGCGAGCTTGGGCTCGCCGCCCACCTTGGCCTCGTCGCAGAAGCTCGAGATGGTGTAGGCGATGGGGATAGGCTCGCAAATGCCCGAAGCCTCGATGATGATATAGTCGAACTTGCCTGAATCGGCGATGCCCTGCAGCTGGTTGGCCAGGTCGTCCGAAAGCGTGCAGCAGATGCAGCCGTTGGTGAGCGGGATGAGGTCGTCGGTCTCGGAAAGGCCGCCGTCGGCGATGAGGCTGGCGTCGACGTTGATCTCGCCGATATCGTTGACGATCACGGCAGCACGGATGCCGCCGTCGTTGGCGAGGATGTGGTTGAGCAGCGTGGTCTTGCCGGCACCGAGGTAGCCGGTAAGCATGATGATCTTCACGGGTTTGTTGGGCATGTGCCCTCCTTTGTTAGACATGGCTTACAGTTGAATCTTATGCCAAACGCCTGCTCTTATACCCACGCGCCGACAAATAACACAGGCTACTCCCAGGCTCCCCACACATCGGGACAATAGCCGACGGTGGCCTTCTTGCCGTTGCGTACGATGGGCTCGGCCAAAACCTGCTGGTTCTCGAGCAGCTTGTCGAAGCGCTGGCTGGGGGTAAGGTGCTGGATGAGCGCGAGTGTCTCCTCGTCCTTGGCTTTGGGGTTGAGCAGCTTGTCGATGCCGCCGACCGCCTGCATCACGCTCGTGAGCTCGCCCTTGCTCATCTCTTTTTCCTTAAGGTCAATAAACTGCACCTTAATGCGGCGCTCCTTAAAATAACGCTGGGCCTTCTTGGTATCGAAGGACTTCTTAGTCCCGAAAATTTGCACGTTCATATTTATGTTCCGCCGTTCTACCGAATAAAGTTGGTTCGCTCGCGATCGGCCTCGGGGGCTTCGATGCCGGCGGCCTTTCCCGCCTCGATGCAACGCAGCAGCCAGGCCATGTTTTTACCGATGTTTCGCATGGTGGCAAGGCCCTCGGCGTCCTGGGCGGCCTCGCCCGGCATGGCACCGAAGACGTTGTTCCAGTAGGTGGATGCTACCACGGGCATCTGGTTGATGGTGAAGTACTTGTTGAGCACGTCGAAGGTGGTCGACGTGCCGCCGCGACGGGCAACGGCGACAGCGGCGCCCGGCTTGTGCGTAAAGGCCTTGCTGCCTGCATAGAATGCGCGGTCGAGTGCCGAGAGGATGCGTCCGCTGGGATGTGCGTAGTAGACGGGCGAGCCAAAGACAAAGCCGTCTGCCTGCTCGGCAGCGGCAATCAACTCGTTGACCACATCGTCGTCAAAGGTGCAACGGCAATCGAGCTTGCCGCACTGGCCGCAACCAATGCAATCGCGAATGGGCTTGGCGCCCAGCTGAAACATCTCGGCCTCGATGCCTTCGGCGTTAAGCTGCTCGGCGACCTCGGCGAGTGCGCGGGCCGTGTTGCCGTTTGCCTTGGGGCTGCCATTGACCAAAAGAACCTTCATCACAAACTCCCTCTGCTGTCGGTGACTTCTGCGGAGGATTATCGCACGAGCGGGCAGATGGCGTGGGGCGCGATTCCAGCGACCGCCCATCATGCGCCCCGTCTCGATCGGTAGCTTCATCCGAGTGTTTCTCGGGGCCGGGAAGCCGGCCCCGAGGGCCAACGGCGGGCTCGCTCACCAGGTACGAGAGGGACACGGTCCAGAGTATGTTGGAGCTCGGGGCCTCATGCAAGCCGATTGTGAGGAGTCTGGGCAGGTCGCCTTCGATGGCGAACTCTGAGGTCTTAGAAGGCGGGCTGCTGCGGCGGCTATGGTTTATACTAAGGCGGTTGCTATCGAGTAATTCATACTTGGTTTGATTCGATTGTGAATGCGTAACTAGGATGGAAAGCAAAGGAAACTCTATGGAAACAGAGGATGCTGTTTGCTTGATGACTTCGATTGCCTTGATTGTCCTTTCAATCCAATACCGAAGAGGAAGATGGCTCTGCTCAATTGCTGGATATGATGTCACAAAAAGGGAGAGCGAGATTGATATACGCCCCTACGCAAAGCTGATTTCTTCTGTGACGTTATGGATGGGGCTGCTGTTTTTCTTGTGGGCGGTAGAGGGCTGGGTACGCGATTGGAATACCAGCGTTTTTGAAGTTTTGGTTCTACTTCTGTTCAGCTTGGCCTCTTTGTCGTTCGTGCGGCTCGTTAGGTTTGTGTTTATGAGGCGATAGCCAGCGGAAGTGGCTGGACGACAAAATGGACCAATGCAGCCAATTGTCAATAGAATTTGATAGGCTTGGCTTAACAGATTTACTCGAGGGCATATCCGTGGCGGGGGATAGGTTCTATCTTGTTGAGCACTTATTTGCATCAGGCAAAGTAAACCAAGAGTATCGAAACGGTGCCCCCGGGCCCGCTAGGGACTGCGGGGGGGCGTTCGGCTAACTGCGGGTACGGCCTATTTGCCCAATGTGTTCGCCCGAGATCGGAAATTAACCATCATGCGCCCCATAACGCTAGTCCAGCTTGGTGCCCGGTACTTGTGGTGCCTCTTCAAGTAGCGCTTTGAGCTCGTTCAAAATGGAAACGGGCTGTCGGTCGACGGCGTCCAGATGAAGTGTGGCCACACGAATGGGCGGCTGATATTCAAATGAGCCAAAGAGTACGGGCGACCCCAAGAACCGCTCGATTTCTTCTGCGATCGCGTCGGTCTCTTCGGGATCAAGGTCATCGAAAAGCGCCACGAACATCGGTCCGGTCGAGCGGAACAGACGGCCCTTGCCGCGCGAACAGTCCATGAGGCAGGCGGCACTTTCTGCCAAAACGCGGTCGCCCGCATCAAAGCCAAAGCGGGCATTGACCTTGGCGATGTCGTCGATTTTGATGGCGACCAGGCCTGCCTTGCGCGCCACGCGACGCATTTCGCCAATGGCGTTGACCAGGGCGTGGATATCGCCCAGGCCGGTCACGGAATCGGTCGTATCCGCCAAGCTTCGGTTGATGATAATGCCCACATACATGTTGGGCTCGGTTTCGGTGCTATCCAAGCGGTAGCCCGTACACTCGCACAGCGCATATTTACCAGCGGTATTCATGACGCGATACTGCATGTAATGGAAGTGCCACGCGCCGTTTACCACCATATCGAGCTCGCTGCGCACGTTGTCGCGGTCCTCGGGGTGAACGCGGGCGAGCCACATATCGAGCGAGTTATAGGGATGCTGGGAGGGCAGGTCAAAATCGCGCACGGCATTAATCGACCATTGCGATTCGCCGGTATCGAGGTTAAGGATAAACGGATAGCGCGTCTCGGAGCTCATGGAGATCGCTTGGAACACCCGGTCGTTGCAGGGAGGCTGATCGGCGATTGGGCGCATGGATGCGTCGTTTTCCTTCGGCTGCTGCACACGGTGCATGAGCTTGTAGCGATACATTTTGCGGTCGGCGTCCATGGTCATCTGGCGACGCGTATCGCCAGCGAGTGGGTCGACGCGCGAGCAGCCAAAGCTAAAGCTAGCGATCATGGGCGCTTTGCCGCCCGATGTTGCCTCGATAAGGTTGGTGCGCGTCCGCTCCAGGCGCTGCTCGAGTTCGGCTTCATCTGTCGTGGGGGATACGAGTACAAATTCGTCTCCACCGATACGGAACAGCAGGTCATTGGGTTCCATTGTCTCGGTGAGTGCACGGCAGATGCTCAGGATGTAGCGATTGCCCTCGGTGTGGCCAAACGTATCGTTGCAATGCTTAAGGCGATCGATATCGATATAGGCGCAGGTGAAGGGGGTGCCTTTGTGCCAAAGCAGCTCGGCATAACGGTGGAGTCCAGCACGGTTGCCAAGATTGGTGAGCGAATCGATATAGGCGCCGCGCTCAAGCAGCTCGCGTTCTTGCTGCAGGATGGCAAATGTCTTCTGTAGCTGCTCGCCGATGGCGCACAGCTCCGTGGGCAGCGCGGCAACATCGAGCTCGGCGGTCGAGACCCCGTTCGCAAGTCGCTGAAGATAAGCAATGATCGATTGCTCGCCCAGGCGATACGACTCGTTCATGATGGATAACCTCCTTGGGCACAACAGTGGTTTGCATCATATCCCCAATTCGGTTTGGATTGGGGGCATAAGTTAGCCAATGGGGACAAGCGCCCCTTCGGCGGTATCGTTTTGCGCGCGAGCGTATCAGTTTTTGTTACCGCCATCGAGCAATGCCTCAAAATCCTTTGCCTGCATGGGGCGGTAGTAGAGGAAGCCCTGAGCGTAGTGGGCACCCATTTGGAGCAGCATGTTCGCCTGCTCGTTTGTCTCGACGCCTTCGATTACAACGGGCAGATGGAGCGATTGCGCCATCTCGAGCGTTGATGAAACGATTTGCGCGCTACGGCTTTGATCGCGGTCGGTGGGCACAAACGTGCGATCAAGCTTGATGACGTCGACGTTGACGTTCTTGAGCATCGCGAGCGTAGACTGGCCGGTGCCAAAATCGTCCATGTAGGTCGAGAAACCGCGAGTGTGTAGGTCGGCCGTCAGCTTATCCACGGCCTCGGACTCTCCCGTATAAGCCGTCTCGGTGATCTCGATACGCATGAGCTCGGGCGGTAGGTTGTATTGGGCGGCAAGCGCCCCCATATGTTCGGCAACGTCGCAGGCAAGAATATCCACGCGCGACACGTTAAGCGAGATCGGAACCACGCGAAGCCCCCGATCTATACGCTCGCGCAGCCACATGGCAACGCCCTGCCAAACGTATTTGTCGAGCGTCATCACAAAGCCGCTTTCCTCGAGAGTGGGGATAAAGGTGGCGGGCGAAATGAGGGAGTCGTCCTTGTCGATCCAGCGCGTGAGTGCCTCGGCGCCAATGATCTCGCCGGTTTCCATGTCGACCTGGGGCTGCAAGTAGTAGGTAATGCGGCCGTTTGAGAGCGCGTACTGGAATTCGGTCAGCGTGCGGTGGAACACGATTTCGCGTTCGTACTCGTCGGGGCGGAAAATGGCAATGCGCTCCTTGAAGTCGCTTTTCGCGCGCCGATTGGTAAACATGGCCTTGGCCTGCGCATCGATGGTGATTTCCTCGCTGGGGTCGATGGGGAAAACGCCCATGGACGGCCAGAAACCCACGCCGTTATCGTGCTTGGCCACGGCCTCGCGAAAGCGGCTATAGATTTGATGGACGGTGTCGTGCTCAAAGGGGATGAGTATGCAAAAGTCGTCTTGGCCCCAATACCCTGCGACGCCCATGTCGGCATTCTCGATGTCTTTGAGGACCGTGCCCACGTCGGCGAGCGTGCGGTCGCCCTCGGCCTGTCCGTGCCATTCGTTGAACAGCCGCATGTGTCCCATGTCGACGGTGGCGATGCACCAGGCACCGTCGCGTCTTGTCTGGAGAAATGCGTTGGCGCGCCGCATAAACTCGCTGGGTCGATAGAGGCCCGTGAGCGTATCGATGCGCTCGACGATGGTGCTTTTGCGCTCTGTCTCGGGTATGGGGAGGCTGTCGTTGGGAACAAGTCCGCCGGCCGTGCGAAGGCGACGGTCGAGTTCGCCTAAAACGGCGGTCGCTTGGTTGGTTAGACGCTCGTAAAAGGCCGGGACGACAAGACAGACGGGAGTAATGGTGTCGCCCGCGATTCGAACGGGAGCGAAAACGGCTTCTTTAAGGTGATGGGTCAGTTGCTCGAATGCCTCGTGATCCAAATCGTTGCTGAGCACGACGAACTGGACGCTTCGAGAACGGTAGACGCGACTCCTGCCACGGGTGATCGACAACATGCGGCCTGCGTATTCGGCAAGCATGTTGTCGACAGCCTCGGCCCCGTAGAGCTCGTTGAGCTTTGCCGTGCCACGAATGCGCACCGCTATAAGCCCTGTCTCGCAACGATCGCGGCGGCAGGCATCGATAGCGTTGATCAGCATACGCTGCGTTCCGAGGCCCGTAGCGGCGTCGACGGTCTCGGCAAGTGAGTGGTTGACGAGCTCGCCGACATAGAGCGAGGGGTCGTGTCCGTCGCCATCGATACGAAACCCGCGAGCACGGCACAGGACGTAGTCGCCGGCGGCGTTGCGCACGCGGTACTGCATGACTCGACGGTGCTTGGAGCCGTTATAGATCTGGTCGATGTCGTTGGCGTAGGCCTCGAGGTCATCGAGATGGACGCGCGTCTTCCAGAAATCGCGGCAGCTGTCTATGTGCTCCGAAGGAAGACCGAGATCGCGCAAGGCACCTTGCGACCAAAGGGTGCGGTCCTTGTCTAAGTTCTCGATAAAGAAATAACGGCCTTCGTTGAGCATCGAAAAGGCGTCGAAAATGCGGTCGCTTATCTCGAAGTCGTCGGTGTGGACTTGCGTGATATTGCGTCGATCAAGGTGCATGGCATGACGTAGCTTGTAGTCGTACATGCGATGATCGGCATCGAGCGTCATGCGATTGGAGGCTTCGCCCAGGGCGGGGTCGGCGTGTGACACTCCGTAGCTAAATGCTCATGTACGGTAAAGAAGCAAGCAACCGAAAACAATAGATAGACCGCC
>CAJMLP010000008.1:0-89519 GCA_905214215.1 uncultured bacterium
CGTAGCGGGTGGTTTAAAGCTGGCCGCTGCGCGGCCAGCAGACTAAAGTCTTGAATGAAAGGGCGCAGACCTTATGGTCGCGCCCTTGAAATTGAACGTCAGATTGCCGTGTGTACGGGTTTGCAGCGTCGAGCCGTTACGCGGTTTGGTAAAACCGCGTAACAAATTACGCGAGTTTGGCTCCAACGATCTTTGCTGCTGCCGGCTTATCAAAGTTGCCGCCAGTGGCCTTACCCAGAGCGCCCATGACCTGGCCCATCTGCTTCTTGGACGTGGCGCCCAGCTCGGCGATGACCTGCTCGATCAGGGCCTCGAGCTCCTCGCCCGAAACCTGCGCGGGCAGAAGGCTCTCCAGAATCTTGACCTGCTCGGTCAGGTTGTCGGTACGCTCTTGGTCGGTGCCGGCCTTGATGGACATCTCCAGCGTCTCGCTCGTCTGCTTAATCAGACGCTTGATCATGCTGTTGACGTCTTCCTCGGTCACATCGCGGCGCTCGTTAACCTCGATATTCTTCACCTCGGCCTTGACCTGGCGAATGATGGACAGGCGAACCTTGTCCTTAGCCTTCATGGCCGCGATCATTTCCTTCTGCAGCTCTTCGTTGGTCATCTGCAAATCCTCTCTAATAGCGTGGGCGGCACTCGCGCGAGCACCGCCCCATGATTACTCAGTCGTCGACGAATCGTCGGTCGAACTCTTGGTAACGCCCTTCAGACTCACGTTATAGGGTACGTCCTTGGGCATGGGGTTGACGGTGATGTCGGCATCCTTCTTGTACTGCTCCAGCCACTCGCTGTACGCAGTGCTGGCCGCTTGCGTCTTCACCACGTTGGAGACGTACTTTTTGATGGCCTTGGGCACCTGGTTGATGTCATCAACCTGATTATCGACATGGAAGTAGTCGGTGCACTTGATGATGTGGTAGCCATAGGTCGACTCGATGACTTCGCTCACGTCGCCCTTGTTGAGCCCCTCGAGCGCCGTCTGGTAGCTGTCGACAAAGGTGGTGAGCTTATCCCAGCCCACATCGCCCTTCTTCTCCTTGGAACCGGTGTCCTCGGAGTACTGCTCAACGGCGTCCTCAAAGCTCAGCTCACCGGAGTTGATCTTGTCCAGGCACTCCTGCGCCTTGGCCTTGGCGGCAGCCTTGTTCTCGTCGGAAGCGTCGGAATCAACCTTGATCAGGATGTTCGACGAGCGGCGGGCGTCGTTGTAGCTGGACAGGTTTTCGTTGATGTAATCGACGATCTCGCTGTCCTTGGGCTTGCTCGTGGGCGCGACGGCATCCTTGAGTTTCTGCTGCGCCAGACTCTCCTTGAGCGAATCCTTGTAGGTATCCTCGGTATAGCCGTAGGTCTTGAGGGTCTTCTTAAAGGCCTTGGCACCGCCCGCGCTCTTGCATGCGTCCTTCCAAGCCTTCTCGACCTCCTCGTCCGACACCGTCACGCCGTTCTCCTTCTGTGCCTGTTGAAGCAGAATCTGCTGCGTGTAGGAGTCGATGAGTTGCTTGCGGTACTTCTTGGGCGTGAGGTCGTTGTCGACCAGGTACTGCGCCCAGTCCTTGTCATTGGTGTAGCCGTAGGACGTGCGCATGCTCATGATCTGCTTGGTCACGGTGTCCTCGGTGAGGTTGGTGCCGTTGATAGTGGCAGCTACACCGCCGGTAAGCTTGTAGCCCGAGGTATCCTCTGCCTGCGACATCAGGCCGGAGCACGCCATGGCCGAGACGGAAAGCAGCATTGCCAGCACGCCGATGACCACCAGAACGATCTTGACGGTCTTGGACACGCGGGTCTTGCGCTGCTTCTTGCGAGAGCTGGAGGCGGCGCGAGCCTGCTGCTCGGGCGTCGGCTCGGGTGCGGGGTTCTTTTTCTTATTTGCCATAGTTGGCCTTTCGCATAACGAATCGAACAAACGCCATTGTGTCACAACGCAGCCCCCGCGGCACGCTTGGTGCATTGGGGACAGGTTAATCTGCACCATTTTGGTGCAAAGGGGACAGCTCTGGCAGCCGGCACCTTAGAAGTGACGGCGGATGGCGTCGACCATGCCCTGGGACGTGGTCTGGCCGAGCACGTCGGCTGCGGCATCGGCGTCCATAAAGATGTTCATGAGCGCCTGCAGGGCCTCGACCTGGCCGCCCGGCTCGGCGATGCCCAGATTGATGACGATCTGCGCCGGCACCGGAGCGCCCATGCCAGCCATAGCGTTAAATGTCACGGGCGCGGCGGGCTTCACCACCGCGATATAGGGCTTGGCCACAAACCCCGGATCGGTATGCGGAATGGCAATGTTTGCCGCCGGCATGGCAAGACCCGTGGGATAGGCATCCTCGCGCGTGCGAACGGCGTCGAACCAACCGTCGGCAATGTAGCCACGCGGTACAAGCTCGCCCTCAAGCCGCGCGAACACCTCATCCGGCGTCGCACACTCCCAATCAAAAAACACCAGCTCAGGCGCAAACAGCGCTTCGTTATCCGCCATGCGCTCACCTCTCTCACCTAGTCATTCAGGAACGTCCCCGATGACCACCCAAAACAAAAGGTGGCCACGCGCGCCTTGGCGCCAATGACCACCCTGACCACTCAACTAAATTGTACTGTGCGCCGCTAGCCGCGGGGCGCATCAATTGCGACCTTGCCGCTCTCCAGCACGTGGACGCGGCCGTCGGCGAGCATCTGCACGACCTCGGGATACAGCACGTGCTCAATCGCGTGGATATGCTCCTCGAGCGTGTCGACGTCCCAGCCCTCCTCAACAGCCAGCGCACGCTGGGCGATGATGGGGCCGTTGTCGTAGATCTCGTTGGCAAAGTGCACGGTCACGCCGGTCACCTTGACGCCGCGGGCAAACGCATCGTCAATCGCGTGGGCACCGGTAAAGCTCGGCAGCAGGGCCGGGTGCAGGTTGACCACACGGTTGGGGAACGCCGCCAGCAGCGGTGTATGCACCATGCGCATGTAGCCGGCCATGACCACATACTCGCAGCCGCGCTCGAGCAGCTCGTGCGCGATGATCTCGTCGGCGGCGATGGGGTCGGCATAGACATCCTTGGACAGCGTAAGCGTCTGGATGCCCGCACGCTCTGCACGTTGCAGACCCTTGGCCGAAGGACGGCTCGACACCACAAGCTCAATAGAAGCGTTGAGCTTGCCGGCGGCAATCAGATCGATCAGCGCTTGCAAGTTGGTACCCGAACCGCTGATGAGCACACCGATCTTGAGCGGCTCAGCCGTATCGGTGCCAGTCGGACGGGTATAGGGCACAAAGTCCAGGCCCTCGGCAGCAGCCATCTGCTCGTTAGCGCTCATCGGAGTACACGACCTTACCGGAACCCTCGACGCACTCGCCCACGCGGAACGGCTTCTCGCCCAGCGCGACCAGTGCCTCGGTCACGGCGGCCTCGTCCTCGGGGGCGACGATCAGACACAGGCCGACGCCCATGTTGAAGGTCTTGCATGCCTCGTTGGGCGCAAGCTCGGCCTGGCGCGACACGTAGGTGATGACGGGCGGAACGTCCCAACCCATCTCGGCACCGTTGCGGGTGACCACGGCGTCGACGTCATCGGCGAGCGCACGGTTGAGGTTCTCGGTAATACCGCCACCAGTGATGTGGGCGATGGCGTGCACGTTGGCGCCGCCGCGCAGCAGCTCCAGGATCGGCTTGACGTAAATGCGCGTGGGGGCCAACAGAGCGTCTGCCAGCGATGCACCGCCGAGCTCCTCGAGCGGACGGCTCAGCTCCTCGGCCTTAGCGACGGCCTCGGGCGTGCCCGGCTTAACGCCGTCGACGCCAATGACCTTACGCACGAGCGAGTAGCCGTTGGAGTGCACGCCGGTGGAAGGCAGGCCCAGGATCACATCGCCCGGGCGGACGTTTGCGGGGTCGAGCATCTTGGGACGGTCGACGACGCCCACGGTAAATCCGGCAAGGTCGTAGTCGGCAGGAGCCATGACGCCCGGGTGCTCGGCCATCTCACCGCCCACGAGCGCGCAGCCCGCGAGCTTGCAGCCGTCGGCCACACCCTTGATAATCTTTGCCATGTGCTCGGCCTCGATGTGACCGATGGCAACGTAGTCCAGGAAGAACAGCGGCTCGGCGCCCGAAGCCAGAATATCGTTGACGCACATAGCGACCAGGTCCTGGCCAACCGTCTCGTGACGGTCCATGATCTGGGCGAGCACGAGCTTGGTGCCCACGCCGTCGGTACCGCTAATCAGGATCGGGTCTTCCATATCCTTGAGCGCAGCGGCCGAGAACAGGCCGCCAAAGCCACCGATGCCACCGATAACCTCGGAACGGTTAGTGTCCTTGACCATCTGCTTAATCGCGTCGACGGCGCGGCCGCCCTCGGCGGTGTCGACGCCGGCGTCCTCGTACGTCACATGCTTGCTGTCGCTCATCTGAGCCTTCCTCTCCCACTACCGTGGCGCCGCACGGGCGCCAAACGGTGCTCATAGTTGCGTTCATTTCGGCGCGCGCCATAACAGCACGCGCCGTCATATCAACAAAACAGCAGGTAAAACCTACCAAAATAAACCTGTCCCCATATGGCAGGTTTTAGGCCTCGCCGTGCTCCTCTTCCCAGCTGCGGTCGTCGTATTTCTCGACCACGGCGTCGTCGTCAAAGTACAGCGGCTTGTCCAGGTTGCGGGGCTTAAAGCCCTCCATAAACTTGTCGCGGCCAAAGCTCTCGGGAATCGCCACGGGATAGCGGCCGGTAAAGCACGCGTCGCAGTAGCCGCCCTTGGGCATGACCTTAAGCAGGCCCTCGACCGAAAGGAAGGCCAGCGAATCGGCGCCGATATACTCGCAAATCTCGTCGACCGTCTTGTTGGCGCTGATAAGCTGCGACTGCACGTCGGTATCGATACCGTAGAAGCACGGCCAAATGACCTCGGGCGAGTTGATGCGGATGTGAATCTCCTTGGCGCCGGCGTTGCGCAGCATCTTGACGAGCTGCACCATGGTGGTGCCGCGCACGATGGAGTCGTCGATGACGACCAGGCGCTTGCCCTCGATATTGTCGCGCAGCGGGTTGAGTTTCATACGCACGCCCATGGCGCGCAACTCCTGCGTAGGCTCGATAAACGTACGGCCCACGTAGCGGTTCTTGATAAGGCCCTCGCCAAAGGGAATACCGCTCTCGTGCGAATACCCCTCCGCGGGCGGCAGGCCGGAGTCGGGCACGCCGATGACCAGGTCGGCCTCGACGGGCTCCTCGTGTGCCAGCTGGCGACCCATGTCGTAACGGCAGGCATAGACGCTCTTGCCGTTCATGATGGAGTCGGGGCGGGCAAAGTAGACCTGCTCAAAGATGCAGTTGGCGGGCTCTTCGGCTGCAGGCACGCCCTGCTCGGATACCAGACCCTCGGCGCTGATGCGCAAGATCTCGCCGGGACGGACGTCACGGACGTACTCGGCACCCACGATGTCGAGTGCGCAGGTCTCGGAAGCAACGACCCAGCCGCCGGCGCGCGTGACACGGACGGCGGAGTCGACCGTCGTGGCGCCGTCCTGCGACGGCAGCTGCGAAACGGCTGCGGCATCGGCCTGGTCCAGACCCTCGTCCACCAGCTTGCCCAGCACGAGCGGGCGAATGCCGTGTGGATCGCGGAATGCGTAGAGCGCTTGCTCGTTGATGAGCGTCATGGCGTAGCCGCCGCGCACGAGCTCCATGGTCTTGCGAATGCCCTCGCGCAGATGGCCCGTACGCTGGGTAAAGTAGCCGATGAGTTTGGTCGCGACCTCGGAATCCGAATTGGAGAGGAATGGCACGCCCAGCTCGATCAGCTGGCGGCGCAGCTCGTCGGTGTTGACGAGGGTGCCGTTGTGAGCAAGCGCGATAATGACGCTGTTGATGGTAGAGAGGTGCGGCTGAGAGGCCTCCCAGCTCTTGGCGCCGGCGGTGCCGTAGCGCACATGACCCACGGCCAGCTGGCCGGAGAGCGTCGACAGGTCGGCATTGGAGAACACGCGGTCGAGCAGGCCCAGATCCTTGCGGACCATAACCGTGCCGCCGTCACCCACGGCGATTCCCGCCGATTCCTGGCCACGGTGCTGCAGTGCACGCAGGCCAAAGTACGTCAGTCGAGCCACGTCGCGATCGGGCGCCCATACGCCGAAAATGCCACATTCCTCATGCAGCTGGTCGGAGTCCGGATCATACGTCGACATGGTGTTCACCTGTCCCGCGGCACGCTCGGCCGCGCGGATGGTTTCTTGAGACATGGTATCCCCTCAGAGCCTCGTTTTTTTGGCGTTACCCGCCTTATTATACGCACGGCGCGACGTGCTCCTCAGCGCATGAGCAGCGCTTTTTAAAAGCCCACCGAGCTTATAATCCGTTTTGCAGCCAAACATTTTATTGGGCAATCGCCTCGGGACCGACGATCCCGCATGCTTCCGTTGCGGCGCGTCTCGCCCGCCGTTAGGGCTTACATTGTTGCAATTGGGACGTTCGTCCTGTCTTTTGGCAGGTCGGCGGCGTATCCTTATAACCTACAACAAAGCGAGAAAGGTTCTGTATGGATCGAAACGAACTCGACCCCAGCGTCCCCAGCGCCACGGAGGTCAAGAAGATCCCCCTCATCATTAAGGTGTACGCTGTCCTGTGCATCCTTTCCGGCGTGGGCACGCTCCCGTCGGTCGCTGCCTTTATGTGGCAGGTCATCACGGCACTTGTTAACGGCAACGCCACCGAAAAGCTCGGCGACAACACGCTCGTCGCAGTCGGCCTTATCGTCGCCGGCATCATGCTCTCTGCGGCAAGTGCCGTCATCCTAATCATCTTTGGCCTGGACCTTATCAAAAACCAGCGCCGCAACGCCGCCCGCCTGTCCTACATCCTTATTGCATTCACCGTCGTCGAGCTTTTGGTCGACGTGATGCTCCAGGGCATCGGGCCCTTCCTGCTGCGTCCCGCGATCCAGCTCGGCATCCTCGTCGCACTTTCGGCAACCGTCGACCCCACGCTTCGTCAGGAGCGCGAACTGCAGCGCCGCCTGCAGGAGATGCTCGACCGCGACGCCGCCGCCGAGGGCATGCTCGGGCGCGATGAAACCGGCGAAGGCTACATCAAGCTCAACTACTTCAACCTGTTCTGGGTATTCTTTGTCTGCTGCGTGCTCGGCCTGATCGCCGAGGACATCTGGCACATGACGGTCGACGACCCGGGCGTCTACCAGAACCGCGCCGGCATGCTGTTTGGTCCCTTCAGTCCCATCTACGGATTTGGCGCCGTGCTCATGACCATGGTGCTTAACCGCTTCTACAAAAAGAACCCCATCATCATTTTCCTGGTGAGCGCCCTGCTCGGCGCCAGCTTTGAGGTGTTCGTGGGCTGGTTTATGCAGACCGCGTTTGGCGTGGTCTCGTGGAGCTACTCGCACATAACGCTGTTCGGTTTGCCCGATCCGCTCGTGGTCCTCACGGGCGGACGCACCTGCACGGGCTTCGCCTGCCTGTGGGGCCTGGGCGGCCTCATCTGGATCAAGCTGCTGCTGCCGAGGCTGCTTAAGCTTATCAACAAGATCCCCTGGAAGAGCCGCTACTCGGCCACCGTCATCTTTACCGTTATCATGCTGGTCGACGGCGTCATGACGCTGCAGTCGCTCGACTACTGGTACCAGCGCGTTAACGGCACGGAGCCGGACATTCCCGTCGCACAGTTCTACGGAGAGCACTTCGATAACGAGTACATGGAAAACCGCTTCCAGAGCATGACCATGAGCCCCAAGGATGCGACGCGCGTGTAGCGCTCACCGCGCCCAAAACGCAAAATGCCCGCCGGTATCACACGTACCGGTGGGCATTTTTATAAACGATACTTCTATCGACGCAAGCCTCTACGCCTCGCGCTCGACCTCACTCACGCATTCGTTCTTGATGGTGCCAACGAGCGCCTGCAGCGCATCGACCACGTGCGGGCGAATGTCCCCGCCGATAAGCACGAGCATGATGTCGTCACCTACGGCAAGCTCGCCGCTTGCCAGCCACACGCGCACATAGCCGATACCCGGCATCGCGCGCGTGGCCTCGATAGCAGACCGTACCTTTTCGGCGTCGTAGTCAAAGACCATGCCGCCCACCCTGTGGCCTGGCGCCACGCCATCGGTCTCGACTCCGCGCACCTCGGCCTTGGGCGTCGCGCGCACCACACCGTTATGCGTCAGATACATCCCACAGCCTGCCGCCGAAGCATCGGCCTTGGCCTCGCGCAGCCAAGCATCAATCGAAGGCATCAATTTGCCACTCTCGAGCATCATTTCTCCCTTACCGTCGTCGAGTAGCCAATTTGGGACGGGGCCTTTTTAGCTACTCTCGAACAACTTATTCCTCGACCGGCGTGAGCACCATGACGGCGCGCGTGTTGCTCAGCGACAGCGAACGGCAGGTCACGAGCGTTACAACCTTAGTTGCCGAAGCGGCACGATCGGTGGCATCGCTCGCCACGGCAGAGGCACCGTCGAGCATCTCGGACAGGTAGTTCTTGAGCCCATCGTCGCCCTCAAAATTGGTCGTGCGCGCCTTGGCATACGTGTCCTCGACCACCTTGGTCGCCAGCGGACGCAGCTTATACGTCGCATCGCGCGTGATGTAGTACACATATTCAATGCTATCGAACGTCGCCTGATCAGTGGTGTCCGAAATCACGTTGAACATCGACCCGTCGTTCATATGGTGACCGTAGATCGTGGTCTGCTGGTCGACCATTCCCGGCGCGGTGTCATCGCTATCCAGGAAAATGGCACCGGACGCGTTAGCCGTTCCGTCGAACAGCGTGTTGAGGTATTTGGAGTTGTTGTTGGTCTGCACCACGGGATAGTTGATGTTGGTTCCCGGCACGTAAATCCAACCCACAATCTCGGGGTTCGTCTGAGCAAGCGCATCAAAGTCGATAATCGGCACGCCGCTGGCATCCTTATCGCTTACATATTGCTTCTCGATTTTCTGATACGAATCGCTCGCCTGCTTATAGCCAATCTGGGCATTAATAAAAATAGCGGCGGCGGCGACAATCAGACCGATACCGATGATGATGAGCAGAATGGGAATAATGGAGCGGCGCTTTTTGCGCGGCGGCTCGGTGCAATCCGACGGCGCGGCATGCGATGAAGACCGGGGCGGCTTCTTAGCGGAGCTATAAGACGAAGGACGATATGCGGCCGGCGCGTCCTGTCGACGATGCGTCGCCGGTGTCACGGGGCGCGGCGCGCGCGGCTGCTGAGGAGAGGATGTCCGACCCTGCTGTGCCGCACGGGCAGCACCTGGCTTCGACGGATCGGGAATCTGAGAAGCCTTGAATCGTTTTCCCTGATAATCGGACATGGCTCTCCTTATACTGCGGTGAAACGGCGAAACGCTTAGGCGTCAGCCATCTCCTGCTTCATCTTCTCGATAACCTTGCGGTACTCGGGGTCGCAAGCACCCAGAATCTGTGTGGCATAGATGGCGGCGTTCTTGGCGCCGTTGATGGCAACGCAGGCCACGGGCACGCCCGAAGGCATCTGCACCATCGATAGCAGCGAATCCATGCCGCCCAGGTCACTCGTCTTCATAGGCACGCCGATAACCGGCAGCGGCGTAAAGGCAGCCACGACACCACCCAAGTGAGCGGCCTTGCCGGCGGCGGCGATAATCACTTTGATACCGCGATCGGCAGCAGTCGAAGCCCACTCGTGGACCTTCGCCGGTGTGCGGTGTGCGCTCGCAATGACGAGCTCATAGGGCACACCGAACGCCTCGAGCTCGGCGGTGCAGCCTTCCATAACACCCAGATCGGACTTGGAGCCCATGATGATCCCGACAACCGGCTTTTGATCTGCCATAAACAAAGACCTCCTGTTGAGAGCGGTGACGCGGCCAATCCGCGACCCTTAACTGCAAATAATTCAAGTATAGCCGCCGATGCTGATGTGTTCGGCGGGAGACGGAACGCTTTGCGAGATTAAGGCCGAAGGGTCGGAGCTTTCTACCTACATTCAAAAAGCGTGCCCACCGTCCTTGGGTGGGACGGCGGGCACGCTTGCTTAGCTGTTGCTGGGGCTACTTAGCCTTGCTGCGACGATGGAAGAAAGCGCCGATCGCGGCGATGATGGCGCCAAGACCACCGACGGTCGCGACGGTCGCCGCCGTCTGGTCTCCGGTATTGGGAATCGCCGAACCGTTCTTCTTGCTGCCCTGGGCCTTGTCGCCTGCGGGCTTGCCCGCCTGGTTGCCGCCGTTCGAGCCATTGCCGGAACCCTGGTTGCCCGAGCCGCCCTGGTTGCCGGAATCGGCATCCCTGAGGCTCTCAATGGCCAGCTTGAGCTGGTCATAGGCCGCCTGGATCTGGGTGTCGGAAGCATTCTCATCACCCAAGACGTCCTCGGCGTAGGTAATGGCATCCGTCAGGGCCTTGACAGACTCGGCCGTCTTGCCCCTGGTGTCAGTCTCCTTCGCCTGCTTGACCAGGGCCTTGAGCTGCTTCTTAGTCGGATTCTCGACCGGGACCACCGGGGTCTTCTCGAGCGCGTCGCGGGCGCTCTCGAGCGCCCTGAGCGCCTGGTCGACCTCGTCCTGCGTGGCATCCTCGTCGCTCAAGATGGCGCGGGCGCTCGCCAGGGCGTTCTCGAGCGCCGTCCAGGAGGCCTCGGTGTAGTCGCCGGCCTTGAGGTCGCCGGCGGCAAGCTCGGCATCAACCTTTTCGATCGCGGCAGTGAGATCATCCTTCGCCACCGGATCGGGGACGGCCGTACCGTAGAACTTGAGCTCCGCCATGCTGCAGTAGGCATCAACGTCGCCCCCGCCGGCGTGAATCACCTTGACGGTCACGTAGCGACCGCGCGCGGCGCCAAAGCTCATCTGTTTCCAGTCGCCACGGTCGGTGAGCACGCGGCCATCGTTGTCGAAGGCGAACGTACCCATCGACGCGGCGGTGCCCTTCTCATAACCGTCGGCAGTGTCGGAGACCAGTATCTCGGCCTCGAAGATATCGCCGTTAGTGCCGCCGTCCTGGCGCGGCAGGAATGTAACGTCGGTGAGATCGTAGTCGCGGCCCAGGTCGACACTCAGATACTGGGGCATACCGGTCCCATGGGCCCAGTCGCTGTGCCAAAGCGTCCGCTCGTCGCCGTCGAGAGCGTTGACGGCGTTGCTGCCCTCGTAGTCGGCCTCACTCGAGAAGCCGGCCACCTTGACGTTCTTGCGGTTCTCGGGCGTGTTGATGAGAATCTTCTCATCAACAGGGCGCATCTTGAGGCCGTCGATTGCCTTCTCGATCTTGGCTGTGGCGTCTGCGACATCCTTCTTGCTATAGCTGCCCTGGCCGCTGTCGAGGAGCTTCTGAGCCGCCTCGACCGCAGTGGTGAGAGCTGCATAGGAATCCTTGGTGTAGACGGACTCGCTGTAGCCCGCGGCCTTGGAAAGCGCTGCTACGAGCGCAGAGGTATCGACACCAGCCTTGACCTCGACCTCATAGGATGCGGTCTTGGAGGGGTCGAGTACCGACGCCACCGTGATCTTTGCCTTGCCGGCCTTGTTGGCACGCAGGTAGTAGCTCACGCTATCGCCAGCCTGAACAGCGGAGACGCTTACCACAGAGGGGTCGGAGCTCTCGACCGTCACATAGGGGTAGCCAGCGCTCTCAGGCGTAGCCTTGGCGTCGACGGGCGTAACGTCGCCTTCAAAGAACTCGGTCTGGTTCTTGCCTAGCTCGACACCCTCGATGGCCTCGACACCCTGCGTGTAGTTGAAGTTGACTTCACGCAGTGTGAGCATCTGGTCACCCGATGCCTCAAGCGGCGTGACCTCGACCTTGGTCGCCTTCTTGCCCTTGTTCTCGGCAGAGAGGCCAAAAGCGTAGCGAGCCCGGAAGGAATCGTACTCCCCGCCCGCGAACTCTTGGGTCGAGCCATCCTCGAACGTCACGACAGCCTTGATCTTCTGCACGGTTCCGTTGCCACCGTTGCGGTTAACGACCTCGACACTATCGAGTTTCGAAGGCGTCTTAAATGCGAATGTCATCGTGGTGGGAAGCTTCACGTAACTCGGAAGCTTACCCTCGCTGTCCCAGTTGCCGCTCCAGTTCCATAGGAACTCAAAGCCGTTGTCGCCCTCGTTATTATCGAACAGCGCGTTATAGCTCTTCTGCTGGATAAGTTTCTCGACGTTGGTCCCGTCGTCGGTCGTGAGCTCATCGTTGGTCATCGTGATGTTGAAGGCATCCTGACCGTACTCGGCGACCGTTGGCTGAGGAACATCCGGCATCGTCACCGTGCCGTCGCTCGCAAACTCAAGTGCGTCGCATGCCGGACCGATGAGCCAAGATGTCGAGGGCAGTTCGACCTTGCCGGCGGTCTTGGCCTTGAGCTTGAAACTCGCCACCGCGCCGGTACCGTTGTAGAGCTTGCCATCGCCGCGGTTGGCAAAGGCGAGATTGATAGTCTGCGTTCTGTCCGCGAACTGGACCTTCTCGCGAGACAGGTTCTCCATGCCGGCAGTCGAGCCGTCCTGCGCGATGCTCTCGGACACAAACTCGAACTGGTCGCTCTTGAAGTTGACGAGAGCGCCCAGGGCGTTGACGTTCTTGGCGTCGGCCGCATAGACATCAACGGTGATCTCATCACCGGCCTCGACCTCGGTCTTGCTCGGAATCACCGCGAGCGAACCTGCGACCTTGCCCTTTTGTTTAGTGCCGCCGTCAAGACCCGCCATGGTGAACGAGTAATCGTAGACGTCGTAAACGCCGTTATCGTTGAGGTCGGCGAAGTGGTCGCGGATCTGCGAACCGAACGTCGGGGTATCGGGCTCGCGGTTCTCGAGGCCCAGATAGTTCTTCATGTTGGAGTAGTCTCCGTCGGAGATCGTGGCCTTGTTGAGGTTGGAGCCCACGGCGAAGCCATCCGTGCCGTCGGTCTTGTAGATGGCAATCTCGGACGCGGAGAAGAAATTGCCGACCGAGGCGAGCGGTGTCATGCGCACGTAACGGGCGGCCACGGTGCCGTCAAACGCTACCGTCTTACAATCAGCGGAACGTGCCCAATCGACCTCCTGGCTCGTCCAGTGGACGCCATCGAGACTCGTCTCAACACGCATCTTGGTCACAGTGCCGTTGCCGGCGTCATCGCGCGGATAGTACTCGAGCTTATCGAGCTTGTAAGCGCGTCCATAGTCAACGGTAAGCGCCTTGCCCAGATCGTTGCCACCGGAGTGGAAACCGCCGTCGCCCGACTGGAACTCATGGTCGAAGGCAAGCTCGGCCTTATGGCTGCCGTAAAGTGAGCCCTCCCAGGTGATTTCCTCGGCGTCGGGGACGTTCCGCCACGGATCGAGTGCGGAGTTCGCCTCGAGCACATCGCTCCAGGCGGAGTAACCCTCGGCGTTGCGCGAACGAATCTGGTAGGTGTGCTTGCTATTGTAGGCGAGGTCGGTGTGCGTGAACTCGGCCGCATCACCCACGGCAAACACAGTGCCGTCGACCTTAAGGTCGTAGGAGGTAGCACCATCGACCTTTCCCCAGGTGAGCTTTATGCTCGTTGGGGTCGTGACGTCCTCGGGGGCAGCAAGGTTCGTGGGTGCGGAGAGGTTCTCGTTGAGGCGATCGGCTGTGAGCGTGGCGTCGGCATTCACGAAACCGCCCAGCTCAAGCGTCTGCGCCGCTGCAGCAACATCGGTCTTCGCGAACTTGACGTAGACCTTGGGGTTCGTGGTGATCTTGGTGTTGTTAAAGCTCTCGCCCTGCTCGGCCTCGGTGCCGTCCGCATCGCTGCCGTAGTGGTTGAGGTTGGGGGTCTCGCTGTAGAAGTAGACCGCCTGGCCGGCCTCGGGGGTCGCGGCGTCAAAGGTCTCCTGCGAGTCGACCTCAACCACGTTGAGTGCGGATCCGCCGTTCTTGGCGACAACGCTCGTGGGCTTGGCGGACACATTGGCCACGAAGGTCGTGGTGCGGTTGGAGTCGTAGCCGTTGTAGCCGCCCTTCGAGGCCTCGGCGGTAAAGGTCGCGGTGCCGCCTGCGGCCTTGGAGCTGTAGACGGTGCTCACATGCTCACCGTAGGAGATATTGTCGATCGTGCCGTAGGAATCGTCCTCAGTCGTGTTGTTTTCGATGGAGGAGCCGTCGTCCTCGTACTGCGTAAAGGTGCCGTCGCCCTCGGTGGCGAAGAACTCGACGATACGCTGACTGCGGTCGGTACCCTTGGTGTTGGTGTCGCTCACTGCCTCGGGGTTGTTGTTCTCGGCGTACATCGGCACGATAGCGTTGGCCTTCACAAACAGCGGCAGCTTCCAAAGCGGAGCCTCGTAGTTGTTGAGAACCTGGCCGCCGCGATACTGCTTACCCGAGAAGTAATCGATCCAGATGGTGGGATTCTCGTCGGTGCCGTAGTTGGGGAGGTAAATCCCATTGCGAATGTCGTTGCCGTTCTCGTCTGCCTGGGTATCCTGATACACCGGTGCCACTAGGAAGTTCTCACCGAACATATACTGGTACTGCGTCGAAGTGCTTGCGGCGTACTCGGAGTTGTCGGAAAGCAGCATGGCGCGGATCATGGGCAGGCCGGCATCGCCGTTACCCGTGTCGATGTTGGCCGCCGAGGCCGCGCTCGTGTAGATATAGGGCATGAGCTGCGCCTTGAGCTTGAGGTAGAAGCGCGAGATGCCTGTGTAGGGATCGCCGTGCGTCATGGGCGATTTACGGTAGGTGCCCCAACCGTCCATGTCAAGCATAGAGGGCGTGAACGTCTTCCACTGGTAGTCACGCGCAGAGATGATGGGGTCGCCGCCAAAGATGCCATCCATGTCGGAGCCGATGTTGGGGTTGCCCGAAAGACTCTGACCGATATACGTGGGGATATGGAAGCGAATGTACTCCCAGTTACCGCCATACTGGTCGCCGGTCCAAATGCCACCAAAGCGCTGCGTGCCGGCCCAACCATCGAGCGTGATGATGTTGGGGCGCTTGTTAGCGCCGGTCGTCACCGTGTCATAAGCTGTCTTGATGCCATTAAGACCAAAGGAGTAGCCAGATCCAACCCAGGCAACGTCGGTCTTAAGGGTAGAGATGCCTCCCGTCTTGACCTCGGCGTCGAAGTCGCGAAGCAGGTGCCACGGGGTCTCGGAGTTGCTGTCGGGCTCAAGGTTGGACTGGGTCCACAAGCCCGTGCTCACACCCTTGGAGTTGGCATACTCGGTGAACTTCTTAAGGTTGTCGACATTGGCACGCACAGCGTTAAGACGGTCGGCCGAGCTCGTTCCGTCGGAGTTGACGCCGCCGGTCTTGTAGTAACCGTTCTGGCCATAGCCGGCGCCGTAGCCGTCGTTCGGCAGGAACCAACCGAGCGGCATGTCGTTGTCCTCGTAGTCATCGATAACCTGCCGAGCAGAGAACTGGCGGTCGAAATCGGTCGCTTTCATGTTCTCGGTATCAACCGAAGGGCCCTCACCGTTGAGCGTCTCGGCCGCAAGTGTGCCGTCGAGCTTGTAGCCCGTCGACATGCCAGACTCGTACTTAACGTCGCCCTTCTCGCTCGAGGACTTGCTGCCCTTGGTCTCCCACTTCTTTTGACCCGAGGTCGTTGACCAGCCATCACGGTTATAGGCATTAAGATGACCAAGGTAGAACCCGTACTCGGGCAGCAGTACCGGGTTACCGGTCACCTTGTAGTAGTCCTGCAGCATCTCGGTTGCCACGTTCGAAGCGCCCTCGTTGGTCGCCACGAAGTAGTAGGCATCAAACTCATTCTCGCTGTGCAAAGTCGTGACCGTCGATGAGTCCGTGGAACCGAAGTCGTAGGAACCCTCTGCAAACGTGTTTCGGAGTACGCCGTAGCCGTCACTCGTCCAATAAAACGGGTTGGGCGAGGCAACGCCGCCATCAGTCCAGTTGTTCGTGTTGGAGATGGCGATGGTCTGGTTGGTGTGCAGGAAGCGTCCGTTCTGGGTGCCGCCGCCAAAGAAGTTCTCGGACTTCTCCTTGGCGAGCGTCTGGACGGTACCCTTCTTATCAAGGTCGAGGGACGCGGACTCGGAAACCACGACACGGTCGCCTGACTTGATACTCATCTTGCCAGTCGCCTTGTCCAGGATCACGGTCGCCTTTCCGCCGGTGATCTCGATAGTGTCGCCCTTGTCGGCAACCGTCGCGCTCGGCTTGCTGTAGGTGTCCGAGGTATCGGGCTGAGCCTGGATTTTAGCCGTGTGGGACTTACTGCGCGGTGTGGCGTAATCGGAAAACTCACCCTTGGGGTCGACGTTATAACGGAAAATACCGTCCTCGAGGAACGTAATACGGCCCTTGATGCCGTCAGCGAAATCGATGTCGACGACATTCGAGGCAGACTGGGACACGGTCGCTGAGTCGACGCCCTTGAGTGGCGTGGCAATCGCCTGCTGGGGATTGGCAAACACGAGCGTCGCTGCAGTGGCAACGAGGACCGCGCTTCCCTTCACCCACCGTTTCGTAAAAATGGAATTCCTGCGCACCTGGGCTCCTTTCTTCCGACATGCCGAGGACGCCCCCCCCGGCAGCATGGGAAAACGTATCAAACGGGGATGTTCGGTACATTCCGCACAATGGGGCCACCCGTTACCAAGGGGCCAACTGGTAGTAACCAGATAGCCACCTACTAGGTCATATCAATATATAGGAGCACTTGCGCAACCAAGTTCGGAAGTCCACCAGCGGCAGTAAAATGAGCGTCAACGGCAAGGTGGGCTTAATAAGCCATACCAATTGGTTCTTCAGTCAAATACCAATCTAGCAAAAATGTACTGTTTATCTGGTATTACACAGACCATACCTTTCCCTCGGGAACTGGGCTTCGCGAAGTTTCCCGAGGGAAAGGCTCAGCCGCCACCCTGCGACCTACCGGGGATTGCCATGACGTACGTTGGCTGAAATAAAAGAGTTCCGGTTGCTTCGCAAAGTCGCTCCGATAATAAACCCGGCCCGCCGCGGGGCAGCCGGGGACCTACCGGGGATTGCCATGACGTACGTTGGCTGATTTGGTTTGGAATGAGATGTTGACGGTGGCTGATGGGCACAATTGCCCCGGATGCATTTCATGATGCACCTAAATGTCTGCCTTTATCCTTATAGATTGTCCAGGTAGTCGTCGGCATCATAGGTAAGGCTGTAGGCTTTATTCAGGATGCGCACGAGCTCCTGGGCATCGTGCTCGCCGAGCGCTGAGAGTTGTTTCGAGAGCGATGCCACACTCTCGGCATTTATTTTCGCCGCGAAATCACGGCCTTCCTCGGTAATGCTCACCAGCACACGCCGACGATCGTTTGGATCGGTCCTGCGCTGAACGTAACCCTTGCTCTCGAGTGAATCCAAGATATGCGACATGCGCGCACGGGAGAATTTCAGCTTCTTGGCAATCTCGGAGGGAATGACATCACCGTCAATACCCGATAGATACTGTAAAACCGGTGCCTCGCCCACACTGGCGCCGCCGGCAGCACTCAAGGATCCCTTGGCAAGGGAACGTGAGTACACAATCAGTTTTCGAGCGACGTCATCGTAATCCACTGGGGATATTGTCCTTTGCAACTCTAGAAGGGCCATAAAACCGTCATTTGCCGTACATTAGTTAACATTCGCAACAATTATTTATGATACCCCAACGCGGAAGTCTATTGCTCGTCCTTCTTGCGTCGCATAAGCTCCTCAACGTCGATACCTGCGGCCTCGAGCATGCGCTCGACATTCTTTTTGGCGTTGGTCGTGCCAACCTTAAGCACGATCGAAAGCGGAGTGCCCACCACCAGGCACACGATGCCCACGGGGACACCCCAGCCGGGGCCTCCCTGCATACCCCACATCCCCATCAAAAAGCCAATCGCCACGAGCGAATAGCCCAGGCGCAGCCAAACGTTGAGCCGCTGAATAGCATCGGTCTGCATCTTTGCCTCGCGAATCAAGTCGTCGCGCGAAAGGTCGTGTCCATGTTTCTCGTGCATATGGTCCTCCTCATGCAAAGTGTGCATCATGTGCAAGTACATCGTTTTTCGAATACGTCATCTTTCAAGAGCAATATAGCGGGTGTCGTGTAGGCGATGGAGGTCGCTGGCCATATTGCCCTTGAAGGGCGGCGTAAAATCAGAAGGCCGTGCGGTTGAGGCCGCACGGCCTTGCAGGGGGTCAAAGGATGATGACTAGTAGCTCAGTGCCGGGTCGAAGAAGCCAATGAGAACGCCCACAAATGCGATCACAACGAGGATCAGCATCATAACGATGGGGTTGACCTTCTTCTTGGTCATCATGTACCAGCAGAAGATGATGAAGATCATCGGCAGCAGGTGCGGATAGATGCCATCGAGCGTGTCCTGGAACTTACCGCCGCCGGGCAGCACCAGGTTGGGGCTGCAGGTGATGGAGACCCAAGTTGCGCCCACGGCACCGATGACCATGGTACCGACCATCACGATGGAATCACGCAGAGCCTTGGCCTTGGGGCCGACGAGGGCCTCGACCGCCTTGCCGCCGAGCTCATAGCCCTGGTTGTAGGCAAAGCGCATGCCAAGGAACATGAGCAGGTTCCACACGACAATATAGAAGATGGCGCCGAGCGGGGAGCCGCCGGTCGAGAGACCGAGGGCGATACCGAGCAGAATCGGGATCAGGGTACCGACGATCAGCGAGTCGCCAAGGCCGGCGAGCGGGCCCATGAGGCCGGCGCGGATGCCGTTGATGGCGTCGTCGTCGATGGCCTCGCCGTTTGCGCGAGCCTCCTCGAGGCCGGCGGTGACGCCGACAATCATGGTGCCGATCTGCGGCTCGGTGTTGAAGAACGCGGAGTAGGTCTGGAGGGCCTGCTTCTGCTCCTCGGGCGTGTCGTAGAGCTCCTCGACAATCGGAAGCATGGCGCACAGGTAACCGAAGGTCTGCATGTGCTCCTGCGAGAAGCAGGTCAGGTTGCCATAGGACCAGTTACGGAACGACTTGGCAAGCGTTTTCTTAGAGAGCTTTTTCTTCTCTGCCATTAGATGTCCTCCTCTTCCTCATCATCTGAACCCGAGGCGATAGCTGCCTTGGGAGCGTTTGCGAGGTCGATCTTGAGCGAAGCGATCTCATAGTTGATCAGGGCGAAGAAGCAGCCGATGCCGGCAGCGGCGATCAGGTTGCAGCCCATAACAGCGGACAGGGTGAAGCCGAAGAAGAACGTCAGGAAGTCCGTGGGCTTAGAGATGACCTGCTTGAGCAGGATGGCGATACCGACGGTAGGCAGCAGCGAGCCGACGGTAAACAGCGTCTTCATCGCGATGCCGTCCATGGGCATGTAGGTCTTCATGAGGTCGACCATGGCGGTGCCGCCCATGGTGATGATGAACGTCGGGAGGAACGAGCAGACGATGTGACCGATCCAAGGCAGAACGTTGTTGACCAGGTAGAGCTTGTGGAGATCGCCCTTCTCGAGCCACTTCCAGCCCATGCCCTGCCACACCAGGTTGATGGTGGCGGTGCCATAGAAGAGCACAGTGCCGAGCGTGCCGACGGCGGCACCGAGGGATGCGGCCATGCCGGCAGCCTCAGCGGAGGCGGGATCGATGCCCGAGTTCTTGATGGCGAGGATCGCCAGCGGGATGCCGATATAGGACACGGCGCGGACGTCGGCGGAGACGGTTCCGCCGGGGGTCACGAGAGCGATGTAGACAACCTGGATGGCAGCGCCGACGAGGATACCCGTCTGCATATCGCCCATGATGATGCCGACGATGAGGCCGGCGACCAGAGGACGACCCAGAGTGTAGTTGCCGATCGTCGTGCCGCCCATGCCAGGCAGTGATGCCAGGCAGGCGAACAGGCCGAACAGCGCGGCTTGGAATGCATTGATTGCCATGCTTTCCCCTTTCTTTATTCCTCAGCCCCTTTCACCAAGGGCTGTAGATACCAAAATGCGGCTGGCACCTAACTAGAAGCCAAACTGACCGCGGAACTTGGGCCACTCACCGATGGACTTCTCCTTGATAAGGGCGAACTCGACCGTGTAACCGGCGTTGGTGAGATCCTCGAGCGCCTGGGCCTCTTCCTGCGTGATCGACTGGTTGTTGCCAAGCTTGGTGGTGCCGGGACGATCGTTGCAGGGACCGACGATGATGCGGTCCATGCCGGGCTTAAAGCCAAAATCGACGAGAAGTTCCTTCATGTCGAGCGGGTTCTTGGTGATCAGGAAGTACTTGGTGTCGGACTTGAGAACCTTCTCGGAGACCTCCTTGAAGTGCTCCTTGGTCCACACGAACGTCTTCTTGCCCGAGGCACTCTTGTAGGCCTCCTTGAGCACGGGGTTGGACGCTGCAGCGTCGTTGACGGCGATAAGACCGTCGCAGGGATACTCGAGGGCCCAACGGGTAACGGTCTGTCCATGGATCATACGGTCATCAATACGGATGAACGAAATCATGCGTTCTCCCTTTCTTTATCACCGGGGGTCTTTCCTCTTAACCCCCGCTCCATCACGAAAATTTGGGCGGATGCGCTGCCTAGATGTCGTCGTCCTCGTCGTCGGCGTCATCGGTCGGGACAACGAGCTCGGACATACCGTTCTTGCCCTCCTGCAGCATCATCTGCTTGAGGGAATCCAGGTCCATGGTGGCAAGCCCCATCATGGCGGTCATAGCCATGGGCAGATTCATACCGCCGAAGGCAATGGTGTGGGCGAGCAAACCCTTCTCGGCCAGCGTGTTCATGGCATTGGTGAGCGGCGATCCGCCCAGGATGTCACCAAGCAGGACAACCTCGTCATCGGCGGTAACGGGAGCGAGCATCGCCTTGACGTTCTCGACATACTCGTCAGCGCCCATGCCGTCCACGAGACTCGTCGACAAGATGTTCGGGGCGTCATTGCCGAGCATCTTGAGGACACTGTGCAGTCCGGGAGCGAGCGTTCCGTGACTGACCATTACCAGATACCGCATGCGGTCTCCTCTCGACCTGCCGTGTGTCGCACGGCTTTGCTTTTTGCTGAGATTATTGTTGCGCCGGGGCATGTTCGGTACAAGAAAATAGTTGTGAACGGCAACTATTCATCGGTTAACGGTAGCAACTATTTTTGTGCCTAAATTATTTTTTCTTCTAATTATTTTTAAAATAGCAGGTAGATTGCCTGATAAATGTTTTATGTTCCTTATGCACCATACATACCAGCAAGAATCGGGCCTGGCATCTCCGGTTTGCCCCGCAGTGTCAGACCATGTCACGTACGCCCACGACATGGAGGTACCCCATGGATATGATCTCGTTTCTCGCCTCCGAACCCTTCGACCGCAGCGGTGATACGCCGCTCTATGTCCAGCTTAAACATCGAATCGCTCTGCTTATCGCCAGCCAGGCGTTCGACACCAAGACGCCGCTGCCACGCGAGCTCGAAATCTGTGAGCGGCTGGAGTTATCGCGCGCGACCGTGCGCCGTTGCTTCCAAGATCTCGTCATCGAGGGGCGCGTGGTGCGCAAGCGCGGCCAGGGCACGTTCATCAAGCCCCAAACTTCAGCACCCGGCATCGACCTGGCCCTGAATTTCAGCGCGCGGATGCGCGAAGCGGGACGGGTTCCGAGCTCGCAGATTCTCGCCTTTTCAAGCATACCGGCCGTCCGCGGCATCGCCTCCGGGCTCAAAGTGCCCGAAGGGACACCCGTCTGGGAGATTCGCCGCCTGCGTCTCGCCAACGACAAACCCATGGAGCTCAACTACGTCTATATCCCCGTGTCACTTTGCCCCGAGCTCACGCGCAAAGACGTGGATGGCTCGCTCTACGCCTACATCGCGGAAAAGACCGGCATCCTGCCCGCAAGCGTCGATGCCGTCTACGAGACAGTCAACCTCGACAAGCATGAGGCGCGTCTTTTGGGACAGAACACCGGTAAGGCGGCGATGCGCATCGTGCGTTCGACCTACGACAAGACGGGAACCCCGTTCGAGGTAGGCGTGCTCATCAGCTGCGACGGTCAGGCAAAGCTGCACGTGCACATCGCCGCCGACAAAACAACCTTCACCGCCACAGCCCAATAAATCCAAAACGTGGGCGCCGTCGTTCAAACGAACGACGGCGCCCACACTCATTTTCTATTCAGCCCTAGTCATCGCACAAAGCCCCTTCGGCAGCACACGGTGCAACCGAGTCACCGTAGGCCGGGGCGGGAGGCGGTCCTTTCTCTCGGAAAACTTCGCGAAGCCCAGTTTCCGAGAGAAAGTGTCCGGCTGCCGCCCCGGCCGACCAGGTCACATTACACCGTGTGCTGCGGCAGGTCCTGCAGGGCGATGACGTCCATGCCCATGTCGTTGGCGCTGCCGTGACCCTGCTGGTCCTCACGCACCGCCTCGATGGCACTCACGTACGTGTTGGCGGCAGACATCGCGGTCACGCAGGTCACACCGCGTCGCACTGCCTCGGTGCGCAGCAGATAGCCGTCGCCGCGCGAGCCCGGACCGTACGGCGTGTTGATGATCACCGCGATCTTGCCATCGGCGATGAGGTCGCCGATGTTGGGGCGCTCGCCGTCGTGCGGGCCGCTAATCTTCTCCACGATCTCGCACGTCACGTTGCCTCCACGCAGCACGCGCGCCGTACCCTCGGTAGAGCAGATGTCAAAGCCCAGATAGCGCAGGATACGGGCGACCGAAAGGATATGGCGCTTGTCGCGGTCGCACACGCTAATGAACACCTTGCCGCAACTCGGGTCGGGCAGCTTGTAGTCGATCGCCAGCTGCGTCTTGGCGTATGCCTCGGGATAGCTCTTGGCGATACCCATGACCTCGCCCGTCGACTTCATCTCGGGCCCCAGGATGACGTCGGCGCCCGGGAAACGGCCCCAGGGCATAACGGCTTCCTTCATGCAGAACCAGTCCAGCTGACGCTCATCGCTCGGCAGGCCCAAGCTCGCGATGGAATCGCCCGCCATGATACGCGCCGCGCACTTGGCCAGCGGCACGCCGGTGGCCTTGGAGATAAACGGCACGGTACGGCTGGCACGCGGGTTGGCCTCGATCACGTAGACGGTCTCACCCTTGATGGCATACTGCACGTTGACCAGGCCGCGTACGCCCAGCGCCATCGCGATGCGGCGCGTGGTCTCGCGGAGCTTCGCCTGCAGGCTCTCGCTAAAGCTAAACGGCGGAATGCAGGTCGCAGAGTCGCCGGAGTGAATACCGGCCTCCTCAATATGCTCCAGGATGCCGCCGATGTAGACCTCTTCGCCGTCGCACAGGGCATCGACATCGGACTCAATCGCACCCTCCAGGAAGCGGTCGAGGTACACCGGGTAGTCGGGGCTAATGCGCGCAGCCTCGGCCATGTAATCGCGTAGATGCCCGGCATCGTAGGCGATCATCATGCCGCGGCCACCCAGCACGTAGCTCGGACGCACCAGCAGCGGGTAGCCGATGTGCGCGGCCACGGCCTCGGCCTCCTCAAACGAGGTGGCCTGACCCGCCGGCGGGTACATAATGCCCAGCTTGTCGAGTAGGGCGGCAAAGCGCTCGCGGTCCTCGGCAAAGTCGATGGCGTCGGGCTTTGTGCCCATAATGTTGACGCCGCTCTCCTCGAGCATGCGCGCCAGTTTAAGCGGGGTCTGGCCGCCGAGCGTCACCACGACGCCGTCGGGGCGCTCGACATCGATAACGTCCATGACGTCCTCGTAGGTGAGCGGCTCAAAGTACAGACGGTCGGACGTGTCATAGTCGGTCGAGACGGTCTCGGGATTGCAGTTGACCATGATGGTCTCGAAGCCGCGGGCCGCCAGCGCGTAGCTCGCGTGCACGCAGCAGTAATCGAACTCGATACCCTGGCCAATGCGGTTGGGGCCGGCGCCCAGGATCATCGCCTTGGGCTTGTCCGCCGGCGTGGTCTCGTCGGGAGCCACGCACTTCTTGGCATCCGGGCTCGTGCGGTAGATGTTCTCGTACGTCTTGTAGTGGTACTCCGTGGCGCTCGAAAACTCCGCAGCGCAGGTATCGACCGTCTTCATGCTGGGAACCACGCCCAGACCCTTGCGATAGGCGCGCACAAAGCGCTCGTCCGAGCCGGTCAGCGCGGCAATCTCGGCGTCGCTCGTGCCGTACTGCTTGAGCAGGCGCATCGCGTCGGCGTCGATATCCTCCACACGCAGGCCGCGGATGCTCTCCTGGACCTGCACCATGTCGTTGATACGGTTGAGGTACCACGGATCGATACCGCAGATGGCATGGATGTGGGCGATGTCCCAGCCACGGCGCAGGGTCTCGACCACAAAGAAGATGCGGTGCTCGGTCGGGGTTGCCACGGCCTGAGCGAGCTCATCGTCGCTCAGCTTGTCGGCACCCTCCTTGCCACCGGCGCAGATGCCCTGGTGACCGTCCTCCAGTGAGCGCATGGCCTTGCCGAAGGCCTCCTCAAAGGTGCGGCCGATCGCCATAATCTCGCCCACGGCCTTCATGCGCGTGGTGAGCGTGGGGTCGGTACCCTTAAACTTCTCGAAGGCAAAGCGCGGCACCTTGACCACACAGTAGTCGATCGTGGGCTCAAAGCAGGCGGGCGTTGCCTTGGTGATGTCGTTGACGATCTCGTCGAGCGTGTAGCCCACGGCCAGGCGAGCGGCGGCCTTGGCGATGGGGAAGCCCGTGGCCTTGGAGGCCAGTGCGGACGAACGGCTCACGCGCGGGTTCATCTCGATGACGATCAGACGGCCGGTCTGGGGGTTCACGGCAAACTGCACGTTGGAGCCGCCGGTCTCGACGCCAATCTTCTCCAGAATGGCGAGCGACGCGACACGCATGCGCTGGTACTCAAGGTCGGAGAGGGTCTGCGCTGGCGCCACGGTGATGGAGTCGCCGGTGTGCACGCCCATGGGGTCGAGGTTCTCGATGGAGCACACGATGATGCCGTTGCCGGCGTGGTCGCGCATGACCTCCATCTCATACTCTTTCCAACCCTCGATGGACTCCTCGACCAGCACCTCATGGGCAGGCGAGAGCTCAAGGCCCTGGCTCACGATGGAGACGAGCTCCTCGTGGGTATGCGCGATGCCGCCGCCGGCGCCACCGAGGGTAAAGCTCGGACGCAGTACGCAGGGATATCCCACGCGCTCGGCGATAGCCTCGGCGTCGGCCACGCTGTAGGCATAGCCCGAGCGCGCGACCTCCAGGCCGATCTCGGCCATGGCCTCGTTAAAGAGTTTGCGGTCCTCGCCGCGCTCGATAGCGGCCAGGTCGCAGCCGATCATCTCGACGCCGTACTTGTCGAGCGTGCCGTCCTTTGCCAGCTCGACGGCGGCGTTCAGACCGGTCTGGCCGCCCAGCGTGGGCAGCAGCGCGTCCGGGCGCTCTTTCTTGATCACGCGCTCGATAAACTCGGCGGTGATAGGCTCAACATAGGTGCGGTCGGCCAAGCCCGGGTCGGTCATGATGGTCGCCGGATTGGAGTTGACCAGGATGACCTCAAAGCCATCCTCCTTGAGCACCTTGCAGGCCTGGGCGCCGGAGTAGTCGAACTCGCAGGCCTGGCCAATAACGATGGGGCCCGAACCAATAACGAGGATGCGCTTGATGTCAGTACGTTTAGGCATGTTAGTTCTCCTCGGTCGCAGCGTTCTCGGACTCGGCGAAATTCCAGCCGGCGAGGCGGTCCTTCGCGGTGTCGATGTCCAGGTAGTTCTCCTCGCCGTCCATGAGTCGCGTAAAGGCGGTAAAGAGATAGTGGGCATCGGTGGGGCCGGGCGAAGCCTCGGGGTGGTACTGGACCGAGAAACACGGGGCGTCGAGCAGCTGGATGCCCTCGGCGGTGCCGTCGTTGAGGTTCACATGTGTCAGGCGAATGCGACCAAAGCGCTCGTTCATCACGACCGGCGCGACGCCGCGACGCACCCAGGCGCGCAGGTCGCCATCGGCCGCATGCTCGGTTTCGCCGCCGGAAAGCTCCGGAATCAGTTTGCCCAGACTGGGGAACAGCAGGCCAAAGCCGTGGTTTTGCGCGGTGATCTCCACGCGACGGCTCACCAGATTCATAACCGGCTGGTTACCGCCACGGTGACCGAATTTAAGCTTTTCCATTTGGGCGCCGCAGGCCAAGCTGATCATCTGGTGACCCAGGCAAATACCAAAGACCGGCACCTTGCCGATCAGCTGCTGCACCTGCTCGTAGGTCTCCACCACGGCATCGGGGTCGCCGGGGCCGTTGGACAAAAAGACGCCATCAGGATTCATGTCGAGCACCTGCTGGGCGGGCGTATCCCACGGCACGACGGTGAGGTCGCAGCCGGCACGGACCAGGCCCTCCAGAATACCGCGCTTCACACCGCAGTCGTAGGCGACCACTTTGTGACGGGCAGGAGCGGCAGCCACAAGCGCAAAGCCATGCGTGGCAGGCAGGTCGGCGGCCACAAACTCGTGAGGCGCGGGACAGCTCACGGTCTTGACCAGGTTCTCGCCCACCAGCGTGGGCGCTGCGTCCAGACGCTCGGCGAGCTCGTCGACGTCGAAGATCTCTGTCGAGATAATGCCCATCTTGGAACCATTGTCGCGCAGATGGCGCACCAGAGCGCGGGTGTCGACACCCTCGATAGCGACGATGCCGTGAGCGCGCAGGTACTCCGGCACGCTGACGGCCGAGCGCCAGTTAGAAGGCGTGGCGCACATGTCGCGAACGATCATGCCGCGCATAGCCGGAGCGCTCGCAGGGCGCACGGCGTCGCCGGGGAAGGCCGACTGGACATCGGTCTCGTCGATACCGTAATTGCCGATCTGCGGATAGGTCATGGTTACAATTTGGCCGGCATAACTCGGGTCGGTCATGACCTCAAAGTAGCCCTCAAGCGAGGTGTTGAAGCAGACTTCGCCGGTCGCGGTGCCCTCGGCGCCGCATGCACGTCCATAAAAAATGGTCCCATCCTCAAGATACAGGATACAGGGACCGCAGGCGCCCTTGCTGGTTTTGGCCAGCATACGCTGGCAAAGCTCGCTGGGCGCGAAGGTGCGGGCGGCAGCGCCCGCGGTATGGTTGTTCGCCATAATTCTCCTTCCCGGTCTCACAGGACCGGCTTAAAGGTGTGTAGTTAGGCCTCGCGGTATTGTAACCGCAAGCATGCCTCATGGCGTTAATTTCATCGAAATGTTTACGAAATGATAATTATGACTTTCTATGCATAATGATTTTTTAATCCCCGTCCCGGAAAAATCATCCCGCGGGGCTTGTGGCTCACGCGGGATGATGGCGTCTTATTTTATCTTGTCCTGCTCCAGCAGTTCGGACGGTGTGCGATCGGGCTTGCCGCCGCGGAAAATCTCGCGGCCATGCAGACGATGCTCCAGGTCACGTTCGGCCTTTTCCTCGTCAATCTTGGTCTGGCTCACCACCGGGTCCTCAATCAACGACGACACCGAGTTCACCTGCTTCTGAATGCGCTCGGCGATGGTGTCATCCATACTCACGATGCGCATCTTCCAGTCGATACTCGTAGCGTTGGATGAGCTCTTGGTCCACACGAACGTCAGGATGGCGCTCTGGTGGCCCTGGGCGGGAAACATGCCAAAGAAGGAATCGTGCTGAATGTTGCTATCCTCGTCGATATAGGCGTGAACGTTATACACCACGCGGTCGATCTTATCGTTGAGCAACGCGTTGGTCGCAAGCGCCGCGGCCTGAATCTGCCCGTTGGACAGCAGCTCGAGCTCGTTGGCAGACGATGTGTCCAACACCGTCACCTCGACCGTGCCCGTACGCTCATCGGCTTCATCGACGGTAAAGTCGAGCGGGAACTGCGTAAAGCCGTTGCCCCACTCAAGGCCGCCCTTCAGCGCCGTCGAAACGGTATCGACCGAAACGCTCTCGGACAGGTTGGCGGTGTTCAGGCGACGCATCACGCCGTAGCCAATCTGCATGCCCACAATCAGCACCAAGATGCCAATGACCACGGCCATCGCGGTCTTCGTAATGGTATGACTCACCTGCGAACCCGAAGGATCATCCTCGGACAGCGGGTCGATATGTTTTGCCTGGCTCGCGCGGTCCTCGCTGCGCAGCTGCGCTAGCGCCGCTTTGTCACCGCGCTTGGCCGCAGCCTCCTTCTCACGCATGCGCTCGGTTCGCTTTTTGGCAAGCGTGGGATCCAAGACACCGGATGCATCGATTTCGGAGAATAACTCCGTCACTTCTTCCGGAGTCAAAGGGTTCTTGTCAGCCATAAACTTCCTGTCATATCAATCAGTCGAGCTCGTGCGCACGCGCACCTTCGAACTGCATTCGATAGTAACGGGCATAGGTGCCGCCACGGGCGAGAAGCTGTTCATGCGTGCCACGTTCCACAACGCGACCATGCTCAACGGTCGCAATCTCATCGGCGTGTTTAATGGTCGAGAGACGGTGGGCGATGATGATTGTGGTACGGCCGCGTGCCAGCTCTTCGAGCGACTCCTGGACCGCCTCCTCGCTCTCGTTATCCAAAGCACTCGTCGCCTCGTCCAAAATCAGGATCTTGGGGTTCTTGAGAAACACGCGCGCAATGGCAACGCGTTGCTTCTGTCCGCCCGAAAGACGGCTGCCACGCTCGCCCACGACCGTGTCATAACCCTGTGGAAGCGACTCGATAAAGGCATCGATGTTGGCGCGACGGGCGGCCTCGGCGATCTCTCCTGCCGTAGCGCCCGGCTTGCCGTAGGCGATGTTCTCGCCAATCGTGCCGTCAAACAGATAGACATCCTGCTGCACCAGGCCGATGGCGCGACGCAGGCTCTGCTGCGTCACATCGCGCACGTCCTGGCCGTCGATGCTAATGGATCCGGCAGCCACGTCATAAAAGCGCGGCAGCAGCGAACAGGTCGTGGACTTGCCGCCGCCCGAAGGGCCAACCAAAGCGATGGTCTGCCCAGGCTTGATGGACAGATTCATATGGTCGATAACGGGACGCTCTTCGGCATCGCCCTCGCCCAGCTCAACGTCCTCGTAGTTAAAGCACACGTCGTGATACTCCACGGCGCCGGCAGTCACCTGCAGATCCGTAGCGCCCGGCTTGTCCTGGATATCCGGCGCGGTCGAGAGCACCTCGTCCATGCGCTTAAAGCCGGCGATGGCCTTCTGATACGTTTCGGCCGAATTGACGAGTGTCTCGAGCGGCGTGCAGAACAGCGAAATATAGAGTGCAAAGGTCGCCATATCGACCGCCTGCAGCTGTCCCTGGGCGACCAGCCAGCCGCCCAGCAGCACCACGATCACATAGAGCACACCCGAGAGCAGGCCATACGTCGCGGTATAGACGCCCATGGCGTGATACATGTTCTCCTTGGACGAAAGATAGCGATTGTTGGAGGCGCGGAACTTGAAGCGTTCGGTCTCCTCATTGGCAAAACTCTTGACCACGCGCATGCCCGCCAGCGAATCCTGCAGCTGCGCATTGATGCCGCTGATCTTTTTGCGGTTGTCGCTAAAGACCTCGCGCATGCGCATGTTCTGCCAAAACATGATGACCGCAAACGCCGCCGTCACCACGGCCATGGCGAGCGCCAGCACCGGGGCGATGGTAAAGAGGATCACAAACGAGCCGATAATCTCGATGCCGCAGATGATGATCCACTCGGGCACGTGGTGCGCCGCCTCGCAGATATCGAACAGGTCGTTGACCACGCGGCTCATCATGTCGCCCGAGCTGTTGCGGTCAAAGTACGCAAAGCTAAAGCGCTCATACTGGTCAAACAGGTCCTCGCGCATCTTGGACTCCATACGCGCGCCCATCACGTGACCCCAATAGCTCACAAAATAGCGGCAGGCGCAGCGGGCGGCATACATCAGCACCAAGCCCACCGCAATCATGCCGAGCGCCTGCATAATGACAGCCTGACCCTGAGTAAAGAGCCCACCGGTCAAATTGCGCAGGATAATGGGGAACGCCAGGTCAATGGCGGCAAGCACCAGAGCACAAACAGTATCAGCAACAAAAAGCCCCATCTGGGGCTTGTAGTACGAAAGAAACCTTTTAAACATGCAATCCTCGAAGAGAAATAAATAGCGTGAGAAATCCGGTTGAACCGGTCAGGCTGAAAACAAAGCGTCCCAACAAGCATAACGCCGATGTTCTGGCAGCGTCAGCGAAAACGTCCCTAAGCGAGCAAGGTGCCTTGAAAGAGGAGCGACGCGTACTTCGGTACGCGAGCGACGATTGAAAGGCAGATTGCCGCTTAGGGGCGTTTGCAGCGTCGACTCGTTACGCGGTTTGGTAAAACCGCGTAACCTAGAGCTCCGCGCCCCCAAGGCGATGCGCGATGCTATCGCAGGCCAAGGCGCCCACGACGGTCTTGGCGTCTTCGATCTTGCCGTCGAGCACGGCGTCGATCAGCTCGTGCAGCGGCACCAGGTCAACGTTGACAAACTCGTCATCGTCGGGGCTGGGCGCATCAAACTCCAGCTTGGTAGCCAAGTAGATGTGAATGATCTCGTCGCAAAAACCGCAGGACGTGACAATCGACGTCAAAAAGCGAATGCGACCGGCCCTAAAGCCCGTCTCCTCGTGTAGCTCGCGCTTAGCGCAATCGAGTGGGTCCTCGCCCGGGTCGAGCTTGCCGGCGGGAATCTCGACCGTCACGCGGTCGATGGCGGTGCGGTACTGACGCACCAGTACGATCTTGCCGCTCTCGGTCAGCGCCACAACGGCCGCCGCACCCGGATGGCGAACGATATCGCGGGCACTGCGGCGACCGTTGGGCAGCTCAACCTCAAGACGGTGGACGTCGAGGATCTTGCCCTTCCAGGCGCACTCCTCCGAAAGAATCTTCTCGTGCAGCTCGGCATCGTGCGGGTCGTCGTCGCCCAGCACCAGCGCCGGCTCGTCAGCGACCTCGCCACCAGGTTCGCCCTCGGCGTGCCCATACATGCGGCTGTCCTCCTCGACGATCTGTGCGTCCACGAGCTCTTCGTTCTTCTCGTCCATCCGTCTCATTCCTCTCGGATTTTAGGCATCCCAGGCGTCGCGGCCGCGCAGCGCACGCAGGCCGATGTCGTGGCGCAGGGTCTTACCCTCAAAAGCAATCTTCTCGCAGGCCTCGTAGGCAAGGTTGCGAGCGTTCTCGAACGTGTCGCCCAGAGCGGTCACGGCAAGCACGCGGCCACCATTGGTCACGAGCTGGCCGTCCACCACGGCAGTGCCCGCGTGGTACACGGTCACGTTCTCCATGGCCTCGGCATCGGCAATACCGGTGATGACCTTGCCCTTCTCGTAGCTGCCGGGATAGCCCGCACTCGTCAGGACAACGGCCACGGCCCACTCGTCACGCCAGTCGAGCTCAATCTGATCGAGCTCGCAGTTGGCGCAGGCCAGCATGACCTCGACCAGGTCGTTCTTAAGGCGCGGGAGCACGACCTGCGTCTCGGGGTCGCCAAAGCGGGCGTTGAACTCCAGCACCTTGGGGCCGGCGGGGGTGAGCATAAAGCCGCCATACAGGCAGCCGCGGTAGTCGATGCCCTCGGCAGCAAGCTCGGCAACGGTCTGCTCCATGACCGCCACCATGGTGGCGTGCTCCTCGTCGGTCACGATGGGCACCGGGCTGTAGACGCCCATGCCGCCGGTGTTGGGACCCTTGTCGCCCTCGAGCGCGCGCTTGTGGTCCTGCGAGGTGGCCATGGGGCGCACGGTCTTGCCGTCGGTAAAGGCCAAAAGCGAGCACTCGGGGCCGGTCAGCATCTCCTCGATAACCACGGTGTTGCCGGCATCGCCAAAGGTGCCGCCAAAGCACTCGCGCACGGCCTCCTCGGCCTGCTCAAGTTCGATCGCCACGATGACGCCCTTGCCCGCGGCAAGGCCGTCGGCCTTGACGACCAGCGGGGCGCCCTGCTCGCGCACGTAGGCGAGAGCCGAAGCCTCGTCGGTAAACGAGCCGTAGGCTGCCGTCGGAATGCCCGCGCGCTCCATGAGCTGCTTGGAGAACAGCTTGGAGCCCTCCATCTGGGCGCCCTCGGCACCCGGGCCAAAGCAGGGAATACCCGCCGCGCGCACGGCGTCGGCCACACCCGCCACGAGCGGAGCCTCGGGGCCAATTACCACGAGTCCGCATCCGTGGCTCTGCGCAAACGCCGCCACGGCCGCAGGATCGCAGTCGTCGAGAACAACGTTCTCGCCGCAGCTCGCGGTGCCGCCGTTGCCCGGCGCGATGTAGAGCTTGCCGGCGCGCGGTGATGCTGCGAGCTTAGCTGCCAAAGCATGCTCACGGCCGCCGCTGCCCAACAACAGGATGTCGATGGTTTGAGTGTCCGCCTTCAAGGGTGCCTCCTCTATGGATGAATGGCCCGCTCCGCGCGAGCCCTTTGCAAGCAAATATACCCCTCGGCCGCCCGCTTGGGCTGCAAAGGGGTATATCGCAATAACCAAATAGTCCCGATTACTTCCAGAATCGGTTGATGATCTGCTCGCGACCAGCGCCGACGCCAATGAACGTCACGCGGGTGTGTGCCAGATCCTCGATAAACGCCACGTAGTCCTGAGCCTCCTGCGGCAGCTCATCAAAGCTGCGGCAACCGGTGATGTCGCACTTCCAGCCGGGGAGCTCCTCGTAGATGGGCTTGGCATGCTCAAAGCGCACCTGATGCTCGGGCACGCTGGTGTAGCGCTCGCCATCGACGTCGTAGGCCACGCACACCTTGATGGTGTCGAAGGCCGAAAGCACGTCGAGCTTAGTCAGGGCGATATCGGTGAGGCCGTTGACGCGTGAGGCGTAGTTGGCGATGGGGCCGTCGAACCAGCCGCAGCGACGACGGCGACCGGTGGTCACACCGTACTCATAGCCCTCCTCGGTCAGCGTGTGACCGGCCTCGGACTCATAGGAAAGCTCGGTGGGCATGGGGCCCGAACCGACGCGGGTGATATAGGCCTTCATGACGCCCAGCACGCGGTCGACGTTCTTCATGCCCACGCCGGAGCCGGTGATGGCGCCGCCGGCGGTGCAGTTGGAAGACGTCACGTACGGATAGGTGCCGTGGTCGATGTCGAGCAACGTCGCTTGGGCGCCCTCAAACAGCAGGTCCTTGCCCTCATCGATCATGTTGTTGAGCAGCAGGCTCGTCTCGGTGATGTAGGGACGCAGGCGCTCGGCCATGGGCAGGTACTCGTCGCAAATCTGGTCCACGGTGTAGGTGGGCAGGTTGTAGATGAGCTCAAGCTCGGGGTTCACGCGGGCGAGAGCGGTCTCCAGCTTGTCGCGGAACAGCGTCTCGTCCAGCATGTCCTGCATGCGCAGGCCAATGCGGGCCATCTTGTCCTGATAGCACGGACCAATGCCGCGCTTGGTGGTACCGATGTTCTTCTTGCCGAGCTTCTGCTCAAAGGCGCCATCCAGATCGATGTGGTACGGCATGATGACATGCGCGTTGCCACTGATCTTGAGGTTCTTGGTGGTGATGCCGTCGGCCTCGAACATGTCGATCTCCTCAAGGACAACCTTGGGGTTGACGACGCAGCCGTTACCGATCACCGACACGTGGTCGGAATACATGATGCCGGAGGGCACCTGGTGCAGGCCGTACTTCTTGCCGTTGACGACGATGGTGTGACCGGCGTTGTTGCCGCCCGAGTAGCGCACGACGGCATCGAAGTCGCCGGCGACCAGGTCGCAAATCTTACCCTTGCCCTCATCGCCCCACTGGGCACCGACCAAAACGGTTGACGGCATGTTTACTCCTTACATTCATGGACTGTCTACGCGCCACGCCGGCACGCAGAAGCACAAAACATTCCCAGTATACCCGTGCAACGGGTGCCTGTCCTACTCCTCGGCATGTGCCCCATCAAGCTCATAGAACTTCGTGGATGCCGGCAGGAACATCAGGTCGACGTCGCCGATCGGGCCCGAACGGTTCTTGGCCACGACAATACGCGTAACGCCCTCGTCGGGTCGATCGTCGCGCGAGGCTTCGGCCTCGTCGGCGGAGCGGTCCAAGAACATAACGATATCGGCGTCCTGCTCGATGGAGCCCGATTCACGAAGGTCGGAAAGCTGCGGGCGCTTGCCGGTACGGGATTCGACCTGACGCGAGAGCTGCGACAGCGCGATGAGCGGGATCTTGAGCTCCTTGGCCATGATCTTCAGACCACGCGACATCTCGGAGACCTCGACGGTACGGCTCTCGGAGCGGCGTCCCGGCGGAGGACTCACCAGCTGCAGGTAGTCCAGGATGATGATAGCTTTCTCCTTGTTGTGGAGCATGCGGCGGCTCTTGGCGCGAATCTCGGTCACTGTGGTGCCGGGCGTATCGTCAATCAGAATATCGAGCTTGGACAAGGTCTGCGTGGCCTCGTTGATATTTGCCCACTGCTCGGGGCTAATGCGGCCCATGCGGAAGTCACTGATCGAGATCATGGCGTAGGCGCAAATCAGACGCTGGGCAATTTCCTTGCCCGACATCTCCAGCGAGAAGAAGCCGACGGTATAACCGGCAGCGGCAGCGTTGAGCGCCAGATTCAGGGCGAACGACGTCTTACCCACAGCAGGGCGGGCGCCGATGATGATGAGCTGGCCCTCGCGAAAACCCATGAGCATGCGGTCGAGCGACGGGAAGCCCGTGGGCACGCCCGCAGCCTGGCCGCCTGCCTGGCACACTTCCTCGGCCTCGTTATAGGCCTCGACCATAAACTCGGTCAGCGTCTTGTAGCTCGACTTGACCTCGCGCGCCGTGACCTTGAGCAACTTGCTCTCGGCCAGCTCCACGACCTCTTTGGTATCGGTGGGAGCGTTATAGGCCAGCGCGTTGATCTCGTTGGTGGCGCCGATCAGCTCACGCAGCATCGAATCGCGGCGAACGATAGCGGCATGGTGCTGCCAGTTGACGAGCGACAGGGTCTGACCCATCAACTCCAAAATGTAGGCCTCGCCGCCCACGGCATCAAGCTTGTTGATGCTTCGCAGGTAATCGATCAGCGAGATGGAGTCGATGGGAATGCGGCTGTTGTACATATCGACCATCGCGGTATAGATGGTCTTATGAATGGGCCGGTAGAAGTCATCGGGCTGCAGCTCGACCTGGGCCTCTTCGACCACCTCGGGCGATAGCAGCATAGCGGCCAGTACATTGGCCTCTGCATCTTGGTTTTGGGGAAGACCCAACTTGGAGCCGCGGTCCTCAACCGTCAGCCCGGTCTCCCTATCGTCATATGCCATGAGCATCCTCATTCATATCGCTTGCGAGCATCCATAGTATCAGCCACGGTCCCAAAACGCGCCGCGCGCCGCCAATCATCACCGAACCAAACGGATGAACGGTCCTGTATATAGGACTTCGACGCAACGTTCACCATGAAACTCACTCAGCGCAAAAAACAAAAGGGCGCCCTGGTTTCCCAGAGCGCCCTTCTTAGAACAAGATTGTTGCGTTGCAGCAAATGCTACTCGGCAGCAGCCTCAGTCTCGACCTCGGCGGTCTCGGCCTCGGCGACCTCAGCGGCCTCCTCGACCTCAGCCTCGGCAGCGAGCTCCTCGGCGGTAACGCCGACGAGAACGACAACCTCGGCCTTGATCTCGCGGTACAGCGAGATGGCAACGGTGTGGGCACCGGCAACCTTGATGGGCTTACCGAGCTCGACGCGCTTGCGGTCGATGTCCATACCGAGCTGAGCCTTGATGGCGTCAGCGATCATAGCGGCGGTAACGGAGCCAAAGAGGATGCCCTCGTCGCCGACCTTGACGTCAACGGTGACCGTCTTGCCCTCGAAGGCAGCCTTGGTCTCGTTGGCGGTAGCCAGACGGACGGCCTCGCGCTTGGCGATGTTGTTGCGACGCTCGTCAAGCTGCTTGAGGTTGCCCTTGGTGGCGGCAACAGCGAGCTTCTTGGGGAACAGGAAGTTCTCAGCGTAACCCTGAGCGACCTCTACGACGTCACCCTCGCCGCCCTTGCCCTTGATCTCATCGAGAAGAATAACCTTCATGATGCGTCTCCCTTCTTAGCCGCGGTCGCGGTTGCCACGAGAGGAAACCACGGGGACGGTGTACGGCAGGAGAGCCATCTCGCGGGCGCGCTTGATGGCGTTGGCGATGTCATGCTGATGCTGCGTGCAAGCGCCAGTGACGCGACGGGGCTTGATCTTGCCACGATCGGTCATGTACTTACGGAGAAGCTGAGTGTCCTTATAGTCGATGAACTCAGTGTTCTCCTTGCAGAACTGGCAGTACTTACGACGCGGCTGACGTGCAGAAAAATCATTAGCCATGTCAAAATACCTTTCATTTGGCAACTTCGGCGAACCGAAGCAGCCTCTCACTCAAAAATAGGTGAACAACCCTTAGAACGGGATGTCCTCATCGTAGACGTCGACCGCGGGCGGCGTAGCCACCGGTGCGGCAGGACGTGCTGCGGGCGCGGGAGCTGCGGGGGCGTAACCACCCTGATCGTAGCCACCCTGGCCACCACGGGAGCTCATAAACTCGATCTCATCGACGATGACCTCAAGCTTGCTCCGGCGCTGGCCGTCGCGCTCCCAAGAGCTGTAGCGCAGCTTGCCCTCGATCGCGACCTTGTTTCCCTTTGCCAGGAAACGGCTCACGGCCTCGGCGCGGGTACCGAACATGGTGCAGTCGACAAAGTTGGGATAGTCCTCCCACTCGCCAGTCTGCGCGTTGCGGCGACGATCGTTCACGGCGACGCCAAAGGACAGAACCTGGGTTCCGCCGGCGGTGGCGCGCAGCTCGGGATCGCGGGTGAGGTTACCGGTGATGTTCACTCGATTGATGCTCATAACTCACTACTTCCTCTTGGGGCACAAGCCCAGTCCAAAACGACAGTCTTACTCCTGGTCGTCGCGACGGACGATCATGTGGCGGACCACAGCGTCGGTGATGCGCAGGACGCGATCAAGCTCGGCGATCTGGGTAGGATCTGCGTGGAAGTTGATGAGGGTGTAGTCACCATCGGTGAGGTCGTTGATCTCGTAGGCGAGCTTGCGCTTGCCCCACTCGTCAACGGAGTCGACCTTGCCAGCGCCCTCAGCGATCGTGGTATCGATACGCTTCATAACAGCGAGACGAGTCTCGGGGTCGAGCGACGGGTCAACAAAGAACAGCAGTTCATAAGCCTTCATATTGTCACCTCCTCTGGGCAAATGTGGCTTCAGGTCGTGAAGGTGCGCCTGAAGCAGGAAAAGACTTGGTAATAATATCTTTCAACCTCCTAGGCTGCAAGAATATGCAGCTACAACCTCATGACCTCCACATATGCCCATACTCACACGACGTTTCATGCGCATTCCAACCAAATGCTGACCAAAAGCTTGACGGATCTGTTGACAAGATACGGTGCCGTGGGGACAAGCAGAGCCAAGCCGCAGGTCAACGGGCACAAGGCTGTGGTCGCAAAATGCATACCAGTGGCCCACAGCACCACCTAAAGATTTTTAAATTCATTGCCGAGTCGCTTATGAATACCCTTTTTTGAACAATTGAGTTGATCAACCACGCTGGTCGGAAGCCGTTTTTTGGCACCTCAAGCCCCACCGCAGCGCCAAGCACGGCCAAGCGTTTTAAAAAATGCCAACTTTTCTGTTTGCACTTTGCGATTCCTCGTGTATACTGACTTTCGCATTTAACGGAGAGTTGTCCGAGTGGCCGAAGGAGCACGATTGGAAATCGTGTAGGCGTCAAAAGCGTCTCCAGGGTTCAAATCCCTGACTCTCCGCCAGTTAATTCCAAAGCAGGCCTTCGAGCCTGCTTTGTTTTTACCCCACGCGGAGGGGTGGCAGAGTGGTTGAATGCGGCGGTCTCGAAAACCGTTTGGCCTGTATAAGGTCACGAGGGTTCGAATCCCTCCTCCTCCGCCATTTTGGTTGAGAAAGCTCCCGAAAACGGGGGCTTTTTTGTTTAGAGTCCCTTACAAGCAAATACGGCGGAGGAGGAGGGATTCGAACCCGCCCTTCCCTCAAAAACATGTACGTCAGCCTCCAAAACCGACATTTTTCGACATCTTTGAAGGCTGACGTACACGTTTGGATTGAGCTCACGGGAGTGGCACTATTCGGAAGGCGCCTCTTCGTCTCGCATACCTTTCCAGTTGCGGATAAGAGCCTTGCGTAGTTCGTTTTGCTCTCGCTGGTGCCCGGTGTCGGTACAGCGAGGCATGCCGAGTGCTTCGCGAATGTTGTTCATGGCGCGGTGAAAGGCGAGTTGGCTGCCGAACTGAGCCGAAGTGAGCGTAACGATTCGATATCCCATTTGGGAGAGAACGGCCTCTCGCTCCGCATCTGCTCCTTTGCGCTCGAACTCATCGTGAAAACCGCCCTTATATTCGATACCGAGCTCCCTACGCTTGTAGGTAACGAGCGCATCGATTTTAAGTGTTCGAGCTTTGGCGCAATGCCAGAGACGTTGAGGGATCTCGAGTGGTTTGTTGAGTTCGATACCTCGGATGCCAACGCCGCCTTCGCTTGTTGGGAGTGAGAGGGCGATTGCCGAAGCGGTCTCCATAGGCGAGGCCGAGCGATCGTAGATATGCCTGAGCGCGAGCCGTGCACGTGTGGCACCGGGTTTGCCGGGATGCCGATCGAGCAGTTCGATTATTTCATCCTTGGAGGTGGTGGCTGGTTGCTCGGTATAAGGGTCGGCGGGATTGAGCCTCATGCGATAATCGCCGCAAACTTCATAGCCATATTCGAGATATTCGATCCTATCCATCCACTCGGCAGCGAGCACGAAGGTGAAGGCTTCGTCGGTGATGAAGATTCCGGGCGTCAACTCGTTAATATGCTCGTAGGGAAGATTTTGTCCAAGAATGTGGCAAATGACGCCTTTGGTGCGAATTCGCTCGAATTCGAATACAACCGAGATATCGATAGTCTTGAGCATATCGGACGGAATGCCGCAGTCGATAAGTGCCTGTCGTATGCGCGCAACGCGTTGTTGGGTGGAGATGCCTTGTGCGCCTATCTGGTAGTCGTGCCGCGCAAGAGACTGAACCAAATTCTGGGGTGCATGATGGACAAGCCATGCGGTTTTATGCGAAATGAGAACAGGGGTATCCATTGAGGGCCTCTCGCTCTGAGCCGGTATCCAACTCTTATGTCCGTTGAAGTGGGGAAATATACCGGATGTGAGTAAATCAACTCACTCATGCTGTGAACCCAATCCAAACATGTACGTCAGCCTCCAAAGATGTCGAAAAATGTCGTTTTTGGAGGCTGATGTACATGTTTTGGACCCCTGGCATTCCAGTAACGCCACGCCCGCGCCCAGTCCCTACCGTTTGCCGAGCAATAGGGTCTCAATCGCCGCCAACCATGTACTATGTACGGGCATTGTTCAAACCCGAGAATCAAAGGACCTCATCTTGCCCGTCGTCGCCGCTATGACTGTTACTTCACACGCCTCGGATGCCATGGTCGCTATCCCATTTTGGCTCGAGATGTTCGCCGTTGTCGCGGCATCGATCTCGGGCGTGCTGGTCGCTCGCGAGCACAAGCTCGACCTGGTGGGCGCGGTCGTGCTCGCGGTGGTCTGCGGTCTGGGCGGCGGTCTTTTGCGCGATATGACGCTCCAGGTCGGCAACGTCTACATCCTCAACCAGCCAATGGCGCTGCCGCTTTCCATTGCCACGGCAGCCATCATCTATATTTTCCCGGCAATCGTCGACAAGCCCGAAAAACTCATTCCCCTGCTCGACATCATCTCAGTCGGCATCTACGCCGCCACTGGAGCAGACAAGGCGCTGGTCTACGGCTTTGCACCGGCGGTGTGCATCATGATGGGCTTTTTCACCGCGGTGGGCGGCGGCATGTTGCGCGATGGCTTTATGGGCGTGGTTCCGGGCATTTTCCAACGTACTAACTTTTATGCCATCGCCGCCATCGCCGGATCGACAAGCTATGTGTGTCTCGTTATGAGCGGCATTATGAGCAATGTCGCCGCGCTGGTCGTATGCGTTGTCGTGACCATGGGTCTGCGCTGGCTCTCGCTGCGCTTTGACATCAAAAGCCCCACCGAAGAAGATATCGCGCGCTTCTTGCACCGTAAAAAGTAAACAGCACGGCACGACCCTTCGAAATGCAACCGAGAGGTTCTTTTAGAGCGCCCACGCGTTGGGTACCCTGTTAGATACCTGTCGAGTATCTAACGAAGGATTCACTATGCCTTGCAACCAAGTACCGTCGATCCGGCGCCACAAAGCGCAGGCCCGCATCACCATCCTATTCGCGCTGATTGCACTCGCGCTCACCGCACTTCCCACGGTGTCGTTCGCCGGCACCGACACCGCGGGAAACGTGCTCGCAACCGAAGTTGACTCAACTCCGTCCGGTATCGAAGGCGACCTGTACTGGGCCGGCCAAAGTCTCAACCTAGACGACGCCTCCATCGGCCGCGATATTATCGCGGCGGGTGAGAACCTGTCGATTCGCGATTGCACCGTAGGCGGCGCCGTTCGTCTGGCAGCACGCACCATCGATATCGCCAAAACCGCAATCGATGGCAGCGTCACGGTGGCCGGCCAGCACGTCGTGCTCAACACCGGCAGCACCGCCAACTGTTTTTACGCGGCGGGCGAAACGGTCGCCCTGCGCGGCTCCGCCAAATCGGCGGCGCTTGCCGGCGACACCGTTACCATCGACGGCACCGTCGATGGCAATGTTGAAGTCTGGGCCGACAAGCTCATCCTGGGTAAAAACGCCCGCATCACCGGCACGGTGAACGCCCACGTCTCACAGGACCCCGAGCGGGCCGAGGGCGCTCAGGTTGGAGCCCTCAAGATCGACCGGACCGAGAACGAGAACACCTCTACGGTCAACGACATGATCGGCGGCATCGTTGCCGCAGCGCTTTCCACCTGCTTTGTCGCTATCCTGCTTGAGCTTGTCTTTCCGCGCGCAACCGCCAGCGCCGCTGGCATGCTCCATCAGCATCCCATGCCACTGTGGGTAAGTGGCCTTCTGGGCACGGTCGCCATCGCTCCCGCCGTCCTGCTGCTTATCATCTCGATTGCAGGCCTGTCGCTCGCCGGAGCCCTCATGTGCAGCATCATCGGCATCGCTTTGGTCTCGGCGGCATTTACGGGTACCGCGATCGCCCGCATGGTCGGACACAACCAGAACCGCTACGCCATGGCAGCCGCGGGCGGCGTGGCCGCGGGCGCGCTTACGGCAATCCCCCTCGTAGGCGATTTCATCAGCGGCGTGGCCTTTGTCTTCACGCTCGGCTACGTCATCCAGATCATCTGGCGCAACGCCCACCTCAAGCCGCAGCAGCCGGCTAACACGCCAGGACTCCCCACCGCCTAACCACCAATCACCGCAAAGGGGACAGGCACCTTTGTGGTTGTGAAGGCCTTCTCAATCCCCGTGCACCAAAAAGGGCGCCGACCATTGCGGTCGACGCCCTTTCTTGTTAGACGCTATAAAGCCCAGCGCTTATTTGTTGACCTGACCGGCGCGGACAGCAGCCTTCTTGCGGTCGGTGGCGTTGAGCAGACGCTTGCGCAGGCGGATGTTCTTGGGAGTAATCTCCACCAGCTCGTCGTCGGCGATGTACTCCAGCGCCTCCTCCAGAGAGAAGGTGCGAGGCGGCACCAGCTGCACGGAGATGTCGGAGGTCGAGGAACGCTGGTTACCCAGGTTCTTGGTGCGGGCGATGTTGACGACCATGTCGCCGGCCTTGCTGCGCTCGCCCACGATCATGCCCTCGTAGCACTCGGTACCCGGCTCAACAAACAGCTGACCGCGCTCCTGCAGCGTACCCAGGGCGTAGGCAACGGCCTTCTCGGTGGTCATGGAGATCATGGCGCCGTTCTGGCGGTTGCCGATCTCGCCGGCGTAGGGGCCATACTCCAGGAAGGTGTGGTAGAACACGCCCTCGCCGTGGGTGACGTTCATGATGCGGTTCTTAAGGCCCATGATGCCACGCGTCGGGATCTTAAACTCAAGGTGCGTCACGATGCCCGAGGTATCCATGCTCGTCATGATGCCGCCGGAGGTACCGAAGACCTCAACGACCTTGCCCGAGTACTCGTCCGGGCACTCGACGACGGCCTGCTCGACGGGCTCCATCTTGTTGCCGTTCTCGTCCTTCTTAAACAGAACGCGGGGACGGCCAACCTGGAACTCAAAGCCCTCGCGACGCATGGACTCCATCAGAACGGACAGGTGCAGAATGCCGCGGCCCGAGACCTCGACGCCGCTCTTGTCCTCGAGCTCCTCGATCTTCATGGTCACGTTGTTCTCGGCCTCGTTGAACAGGCGCTCCTTGAGCTGACGGGCGCCAACGATATCGCCGTCGCGGCCGACGAGCGGGGAGGTCGAAGCCTCAAAGACGATGGACAGGGTCGGCGGGTCGATCTCGATGGGCTCGAGCTCGACGGGATTCTCGGGGTCGGTGTAGACATCGCCGATATCGGTGCGGTCGATGCCCACAACGGCGGCAATGTCGCCGGCGCCGACTTCCTGGCACTCGGTACGGCCCAGGTAGTCGAAGGTAAAGAGTTGCTTGACGGTAGCGGTGGCGCTGGAGCCGTCGTTCTTGACGACCAAGATCTGGTCGCCCTGGTGGATGGTGCCGGAGTACACGCGGCCGATGCCGATACGGCCGACGAAGTTGGAGTGATCGATGGTCACGCACTGCATGGCCAGCGGAGCGGTCTCGTCAACCTCGGGTGCGGGCATGTCGTCGATGATCATGTCGAGCAGCGGGTACATGTCCATGTTGCCGTCCTCGGGATCATGACGGGCAAAGCCGTTGACGCCGCTGGCGTAGATGACATGCTCCATGGCAAACTCAAGCTGGTCGTCGGTAGCGCCCAGGTCGGCCATAAGGTCGAGGCAGTCGTTGTAGGCCTTCTCGGGGTTAGCACCCGGACGGTCGATCTTGTTGATGACGATCATGATCTTGAGGCCGGTGTCGATAGCGTGACGCAGCACGAAGCGGGTCTGGGGCATGGGACCCTCAAAGGCGTCGACCAGCAGCAGGGCGCCGTCGGCCATACGCAGCACGCGCTCGACCTCGCCGCCAAAGTCGGCGTGGCCCGGGGTGTCGATGACGTTGATCTTGACGTCCTTGTACTCGATAGAGATGTTCTTGGCGAGAATCGTGATGCCGCGCTCGCGCTCCTGGTCGTTAGAGTCCAGGACGCGGTCCTCGACCTGCTGGTTGGCACGGAAGGCGTCCGTGGCACGCAGGAGCTTGTCGACCATCGTCGTCTTGCCGTGGTCGACGTGGGCGATGATGGCGATGTTCCTCAGATTGTCTACGCGCATGTAGTTCCCCTATCTTCTATCCATATACAAACGGCACGCGTATGCGACCCGCCCAGCGATACAACGCTCAGCGGGAATATTGAGCCTTTTACCGAAAACTCGTCTATTTTAGCGATTTTAGATGAGAGGGGTTTCCTCACCTGCAGGTTCAGGGTCGCTCCACATAAAACCATCGCCGGCGCCCATGCCCTCATACAGCACATATGCCGAAAAACCGCTCTCGAGCGTAGTCTCAAAGAAGCTCACGAGCAGAGCATCGTGATAGCCGCCGTCAATTTCGACACAACCGGTGTAGCCGATGGCATAGCGGGCGATGCGGCCCAGGCCCTCGTCCTTAAGACCCATCTTGTGCTCGGAGATAAAGTTGGTGGCCGCCTCGAGGCACGCCTCCTCGCCATCCTCATCGAGCGCCGCCAGATAACGGTTGGAAGCAGCGTCCTCGATCGCCACAACTACACCCGGATTCTCGCCGGCGGCAAGGTCGTCCAAGAACGCACCAATCAGGTCACACACCATGGCGTCGAGCTCGGCGGAGACGTTACCGGCGTCCTGCATATCCTGTGCCATCTTTAGACCTTCCCATCGAGTCCGGCGTCGTTACAGTTCTTGTGCCTCGGCAGCGATCTTGGCGGCAGCGTCGCGGGCGCGCATCATATCCATCGCGCGCTTGTCGAGCACCTTGATCTGACTGGTCAGCATTACCGCATCGACCACGCCCCAGATCACGAGGCCCGTAGAGATCGAAAACCCAAGCGCACCAACTGTACCACGAAGGCGCGAGCAGATTGCCGCGACAAGGGCGGAGATGACAACCATCTTGATAAACGAGCCGCGGCGTTCGCGAAGCGTGCGGGCCTGCGTCACATAGGCAATGCGAGCCGCCTCGGACGCCTCGGAGCGCATCTGGGCTTCACGCGCGATGGCGACCGCTTCAGCCGATACGCGGGTGCCCATCAGCGACCTCTCCGCTCGCGTGCCAGACATTTAGAAATCATCGGGGGAGAGCGTATGGACGAACTCGTCGAACTTCTCGAACTCCTGCTCGTCGTCGACTTCCTCGGCGTGGGTAGAAACAGTGCCCAGGCGATTCATGATGTCATCCTCCACAAACATGGGAGCATTGCTGCGTACGGCAAGGGCGATGGCATCGCTGGGGCGGGCATCGATCTTGCGCTCCTCGCCATCGGCCAGCACGACGATCGTCGCGTAGAACACCGGCGGCTCGGCGCGAACGATCTCTATACGCTCGAGCTTGGCGCCCAGGGCGTCAACGGCATCGAGCAGCAGGTCATGGGTAATCGGGCGCTCGGCTCGGCCGCTATCGATGCCACGGCTGATTGCCGCAGCCTCAAACGAACCAGTCTGAATGGAAAGGGAACGCAGCGGCGCGGGCGAGTCCGATTTGCTGCTGCGCTCACGAAGCACGATAAGCGATGGCACGGGACCGGCGGCCATGACGATGGTCTCTATGTCGACACGAACCATGGGACACCTCCGGTACGTAGCGGTTAACACGCGGCAGCGCGCCGCATCGAATAGCTATACTACCCAATCTTTCGCACAGAACACAAAACCAAAATGAGATTTATCACAGACAAGAAAAAAGCCCCGAGGCAACGCCCCAGGGCTCTTCACAGTTTTGATGGTGGACCTGACAAGATTCGAACTTGTGACCTCCCGGTTATCAGCCGGACGCTCTAACCAACTGAGCTACAGGTCCATCATGGTGGAGGTTAGGGGGATCGAACCCCTGACCTCAGGCTTGCAAAGCCCGCGCTCTCCCAGCTGAGCTAAACCCCCACGGAGACAGTAATAAACACCCCAGCGGCGACTCGGCTCTCGCTGGGGTGTTTATTGCGAAAGAAAGTGGTGGACCTGACAAGATTCGAACTTGTGACCTCCCGGTTATCAGCCGGACGCTCTAACCAACTGAGCTACAGGTCCATCGCGCAAGGGATATATTAGACGAGTCGTTACGCGCGCGTCAACAACTTTTTTGAAAATCTTTGAGGGGTGTGTCAGACGGCTGGGCGAGATGGGTTAGGTTTGCTGCTCGGGCAGTCCTGCGCAAGACGAAGGCCACATTAAGTGGCCTTCTTTGCGTGCGGAACTCGCGACAAACCTAACCCATCTCGCCCAGCCGTCTGACACGGGGCTCCAAGCTTGTCAAAAAAGCGGTCGGCGCGCAGGTGCGCCGACCGCCGATATAAGAGGTCTGATGATTTTTACCAGCTAGGGCCTCTTACTCGTCTAGGAGATCCTCTGGCATGTCGTTGCCGTCGCCTAGATCGACAGGGGTTTCTTCGGGGGCAGAGCCGTCTTCTGTGGCTTCGCCTTCGGGCTTCTCCTTGGCGGCCGTCATGCGGGCTACGGCGCAGATGCGGTCGTTGTCGTCGACGGTCATCATCTTGACGCCCTGGGTAGCGCGGCCGGTCTGGCTGATCTCGTCGGTCTTGACGCGAATGACCGTCGCGCCCTCCGTCACGATGAACAGCTCGTGCTGCGGGCCCACCGTCTTCATGGCCGCGAGGTTGCCCTTACGCTCGGTCATTTGGATGGTGTAGACGCCCTGGCCGCCGCGATTCTGCTCCGGGTAGTCCGCGACCGGCGTGCGCTTGCCGTAGCCGCGCTCGGTGATGACGAACAGATCGCCGTTGCCGTTAGTGACTTCCATGCCCAGAACGCTCACGCCGTCCTTCATACCGATACCGCGAACGCCGCTGGTATCGCGGCCGGTGGCGCGCACCTGCTCCTCGGAGAACATGATCGCCTTGCCCGCGGTGGTGGCCAGGATAATCTTGTCGCCCTCGCGCACGCGGCGCACGTTCAGCAGCGCGTCGTCGTCACGCAGGTTGATAGCGATCAGGCCGTCGCGACGGCTGCGGTCATACGCGCTCATCACGGTCTTCTTGACCATGCCGCTCTTGGTGGCAAACATCAGATACTCGTCGGCAGGGAACTCGCGGCAGCTGATGACGCTCGCGATCTTCTCGCCCTCCTCGAAGGGCAGCAGGTTGACGATCGCGGTACCGCGCGCCTGGCGCGTACCCACCGGCAGCTCGTGCACCTTCAGGCGATAGACCTTGCCCTTGCTCGAGAAGAACAGCACGTACTCGTGCGTGGACGCGATGAACATCTCGTCGATGACATCGTCCTCTTTGAGGTTGACGCCCGACACGCCCTTGCCGCCGCGTTTCTGGGCGCGGTAGGCGGCCACCGGGATGCGCTTGACATAGCCGGTGTGGGTGATGGTCACGACCATGTCCTCGTCGGCAATGAGGTCCTCGACGTCCAAGTCCTTCTCGACCTGGCTGATCTCAGTGCGGCGCTTATCGCCAAACTTCTTGGAGATCTCGCGCATCTCTTCCTTAATGACGCCCAGGATCTTCTCCTCGTGCGCCAGCAGGTCCTCGTAGTAGGCGATGGCGCGGCGCAGGCCGTCCAGCTCTTCCTGGATCTTGTCGCGCTCCAGGCCGGTCAGGCGGCGCAGCTTCATCTCGAGGATGGCCGTGGTCTGCTCGGGTGTAAAGCCAAAGCGCTCGATCAGGCGGCTGCTGGCCTCGGAATCGGTCTGCGAGGAACGGATGATGCTGATGACCTCGTCGATATGGTCAAGGGCCATCAGGTAACCCTCGAGGATATGCGCGCGGGCCTGAGCCTTCTTAAGGTCGAAGCGGGTGCGGCGAGTGACGACGTCGACCTGGTGGTCGATGTAGTGTTGCAGCATCTCGCGCAGGCTCAGGCATTTGGGAACGCCGTTGACGAGCGCCAGGTTGTTGGCGCCGAAGGTCGTCTGCAGCGAGGTGTACTTATACAGGTTGTTGAGCACGACCTGCGGAATGACGCCCTTCTTGAGCTCGATGACCAGACGGATGCCCTTCTGGTTGGACTCATCGCGCATGTCCGAGATGCCCTCGATGCGCTTGTCGTTGACGAGCTGGGCGATCTTCTCCTGCAGGGTGCCCTTGTTGACCATGTAGGGAATCTCGGTAAAGACCAGGCGGCTGCGGCCGGTCTTGGTGGACTCCACGTGAGCCTTGGCGCGCACGGTAATGGAGCCGCGGCCGGTCTCGTAGCTCTGCTTAATGCCGGCGCTGCCCATGATGATGGCGCCGGTGGGGAAGTCCGGACCGGGCATGATCTGCATGAGCTCGTCGACGGTGGCGTCGGGGTTGTCGATCAGGTAGCAGGTGGCCTCGATCGCCTCGGTGAGGTTGTGCGGGGCGATGTTGGTGGCCATGCCGACGGCGATGCCCTGGCTACCGTTGACCAGCAGGTTGGGGAAGCGCGCAGGCAGTGCCACGGGCTCGGCGAGCGATTCGTCGTAGTTGGGCTGCCAGTCGACGGTATCCTTCTGCAAGTCACGCAGCAATTCCATGGCGGGCTTGGCCAGGCGGCTCTCGGTGTAACGCATGGCCGCCGCGCCGTCGCCGTCGATGTTACCGAAGTTGCCGTGACCGTCAATGAGCGGCGTGCGCATGGAGAACCACTGCGCCAGGCGGACCATGGCCTCATAGACCGCTAAGTCGCCATGCGGGTGGTACTTACCGATAACTTCGCCGACCGTCCAGGCCGACTTCTTATGTGGGCGGTTGGGGTAGATGCCGCTCTCGTTCATCGCGTACAGGATGCGGCGGTGCACCGGCTTTAAGCCGTCGCGCACGTCCGGCAGGGCGCGCGCCGTGATGACCGACATCGAATACTCGATAAACGACTGCTTCATCTCGCGACCGAACTCCGAAATCTGGAGCTGGCCGCCATTGATATCCTCGCCGGCCGAGGCGCCACGGTCGACTTCGCCAAAGCTCTCCTCGAGCTCACCGTCGTCCTCTTCCTCGTCATCATCGGCATCGGGGTTATAGGCGTCCGGATCGCCGTCCTCGCCCTGCTCAGCACGGGCAAGCAGGCGCCTCAGATCGTCGGGCATGCCGGCGTCGCCGGCCTCGCCCATGCCCTCGTTATTGTTGATATCGTCTGCCACGTTACCTCCTCTTAAGCGTCAAGGAAGCGTGCGTCATGCGCGTGCTTCTCGATGTACTCGCGGCGATAGCCGACCTCGGAACCCATCAGCTCACGCACGGCGCGGTCTGCCACCACGGCGTCCTCGATCGACACGCGCTGCAGGATGCGGGTCTTGGGGTCCATCGTCGTCGAGGCAAGCTGCTTGGGGTCCATCTCGCCCAGGCCCTTGTAGCGCTGGACGGTATAGCCCTTGCGCTTCTTGGTGATCTTGCCGTCCTTGGCCTTGCCGTCCTCGTCGTTGTCGTCGGGGTTCAGGCCCAGACCCTGGATGGTGTCGCGCAGGATCTCGTCTTCGGGCTGGCGGCCGTTGGGATACACGTAGTGGATCTTGTTGCGCACCTTGATGCCAAAGATAGGCGGGCACGCGACGTACACGTAGCCGGCGTCAATCAGCGGACGCATGTACTTGTAGAAGAACGTCAGCAGCAGGATGCGGATATGCGCACCGTCGACGTCTGCATCGGTCATGATGATGATCTTGTGGTAACGCGCCTTGCTAATGTCGAAGTCGCCGCCGTCGCCGGCACTCGTCGTGACGCCGCAGCCGATCGCGGTAATCAGCGACTGGATGGTGTCGCTCGAGAACGCACGATGGTCACCAACGCGCTCGACGTTCAGAATCTTGCCGCGCAGGGGCAGAATCGCCTGGATGTCTCGGCGACGGCCATCCTTGGCCGAGCCGCCTGCCGAGTCGCCCTCTACGATGAAGAGCTCGGTCAACTCGGCGTCGCGCACCGAGCAGTCGGCGAGCTTGCCGGGCAGCGACGCCGTCTCGAGCAGGCTCTTGCGGCGGGTCGCCTCGCGCGCCTTACGGGCGGCATTGCGTGCCTTGCAGGCCTGCTGGGCCTTCTTGACGATCTCACGAGCGGGCTTGGGATGCTCCTCCAAGTAATCGGCAAGGCCGTCGGTCACGATCTTGAGCGTCAGCGCGCGCATATAGGAGCTGCCGAGCTTGGCCTTGGTCTGGCCCTCAAACTGCGGATCGGGCAGCTTGACCGAGATAACGGCCGAAAGGCCCTCGCGTACATCGTCGCCGGTCAGATTGGCGTCTTTTTCCTTGAGCAGGTTCTGCTTGCGCGCGTAGTCGTTGATCACGCGAGTGAGCGCGGTGCGGAAGCCCTCAAGGTGCATGCCGCCCTCGGGAGTGTAGATGTCGTTGGCGAACGACATGACGTTCTCGCCGTAGCCGCTATTCCACTGCAGGGAAACCTCGACCTCGCCCATCTTGGTCACAGGCGCGTCCGGATCCGATTTGCCCTCGATGTAGATGGGCTCCTTAAAGGCCTCGGGGACGTCCTTGCCCTCGTTGAGGAACTTGACGAAGTCGATGATGCCGCCCTCGTAGCAAAACTCCTCCACGTGGGGAGTCGCCTCGCGCTCGTCGGTCAGCACAATCTTAAGGTTCTTATTGAGGAACGCCGTCTCCTGCAGACGGTTGTGCAGCGTATCGAAATCGTAGATGCAGGTCTCGAAGATCTCGTCGTCGGGCCAGAAGGTGACGGTGGTGCCCGTTGAATCCGAGGTGCCCACGACCTCCATCTTCTTGACGGTCTTGCCGCGCGAGAACTCCATCTCGTAGGTGTTGCCATCGCGACGAACCTGAACGACCACGCGCTTGGACAGTGCGTTGACGACGGAGATGCCCACGCCGTGCAGGCCGCCCGAGACCTTATAGGCCGAGTTATCGAACTTACCGCCGGCGTGCAAGATCGTCATAACGACCTCGAGCGTCGGGATCTTTTTAACAGGGTGCTCGTCGACGGGGATGCCGCGCCCGTTGTCGACGACCGTGATGGAGTTGTCGGCGTGGACCGTCACCTGGATCTCGGTGCAGAAACCGGCCATGGCCTCGTCGACGGAGTTGTCAACGATCTCCCACACCAGGTGATGCAGACCGCTGGCGCTCGTCGAGCCGATATACATGCCCGGGCGCTTACGAACGGCCTCGAGACCTTCGAGAATCTTAATCTCGCCGCCATCGTAATCGTTTTCGTTTGCCACACGTCCTCCTTCAGTCAAGAAAATGTGTACAGCCTTACTAGTTTATCGTAAAAAAATACCCTCGGGAACGAGGGTATTTGGCTCTACAAGGCCACCAGATGCGATTTAAGGCTCTTTTTTGCTTTGCACGCCCTTGGCCCGGTCGGCACTGGCTCTCATGGCATTCTCGAGGGCCTCGCGCAGTTTTTGGTCTTCGATGGGCGCCACTTGGCGCTCGATCTCGGTACGCTCGGCCTCACTTAGGTCGGCGTGCGGGGCCGGCGGTCGCTCGGTCGTCGCCGGGCGCAGGCGCTCCTTGGCGGCGGGCGGCGTGTGACCGGGCGCGGTGGTTTTGAACACCAGGCCGTCCACATGCGCACCGGCGCGCTCCATGCGCGCACGGATGATCTCGCGCAACAGCGTCATTTCCTGCGTCCACGAGGGCGAGTCGAGATACACCAGCAGCTCATTGGACTCGGGCAGGTAGCGCAGCCCCGTCACATGCCGTCCCTCGCGCGTGCCCGAGCACACCGCGTTCCATGCGCGATAGACCGCGCGCGACTCCTCGGCGGCCTCCATCTGCGCACGGCGCTTAGGCGTTGCAGCCGCCAGGATGCGCTGGCGCTCTGCGTTCAAAAATCCACTGAAGGCGACTGTCTCGCTCTCGCGCTCGTAATTAGCACGTCTCACCCATGCTCACCACCTTGGCTCGATCAAGCAGGTCATCGGTAAAGTACCCCAGGTTGGTCGTAGTTATGACCGTCTGGATATCATCGCCGATCAGCCGCAGGAAAGCGCCGCGACGCTCGCCGTCGAGCTCGCTCATCACGTCGTCCAAAAGCAGCAGCGGGGCGGTGCCCAGGACATCGCGAGCCACGGCCACCTCGGCCACCTTCCAGGACAGTACCAGCGTGCGCTGCTGTCCTTGGCTGGCAAATGAACGGGCGGAGCGACCCGCCACGGTGAACTCGATCTCGTCGCGATGCGGTCCCACCAACGTCACGCCGCGGCGAATTTCCTCGTCGGCATGCTCGTCAAGGGCGGCCAGCATGCGCTCGTACGCCCAACCCTTCAGCTCTTCGCGATCCTCGACCTGGGGCAAATCCCCCAGCGTGGACGCATAGGTCACGTTGGCAGCCTCGCCGGACGCCACTTGCCCGTAGGCAGTGTGCACATGGCCCGCCAGCCGGTCGAGTAGGGCCAACCGGTGCACGAGCAGGGCCGAGCCCGCGCGAGCAATCGAATCGTTCCACGCGCCGAGCATCTCGCGACAGCACCAGGTCTCCTTGAGCAGGGCGTTACGCTGGGTCACGCAGCGCCCATAGGTGCTCGCAAGATCGGCATAACGCGCGCTCAGCTGCATGCCAAAGTCATCGAGGGCGGCGCGGCGCACACTGGCGCCTCGCTTAACCATGTCCAGATGGTCGGGGCAAAACAGCACGCTCGGCAGAATCCCGCGCACACCGGCGGCAGAGCATCTCTTGCCGTTGCGACTAAACGAGCGCTTACCGTCCTCCGCGCTCAATCCCATATCAAGCACGCGGCCGTCGCCCTCGAGCCTCAGCTCGATCTTGCACGAGCCCACGCCGTCATGGACGAGCTCGGCTGCGGTCGGATGCCTAAACGAGGCGCCGCTCGTCAGCAGCTGCAGCGCCTCTATGAGATTGGTCTTTCCCGCCGCGTTGGGTCCCGCAAGTATCGTCACGCCCTCGTCCAGGGCAAGGCGATAGCTATCGAAGCTGCGGTAGTGCGCGACGGAAAGATCGCGGGCGAACATGGTCATGGCGCAGCGCTAGATGCGGACCGGCATGACCAGGTACAGGTAGTTGATCTTGTCGTAGGACTTGAAGATGCCCGCCTGCGAGTAGCTCTTGAGCTCCAGCGTGATCTCCTTCTCCTTGGACAGGGCATTGAGGCAGCCGAAGATGTAGTGGTAGTTGAAGGCGATGGTACCCGACTCGCCCTCAGCCTCGACATCGATCGTCTCCTGCGCAAGGTCCTGGTCATTGGAAATGGAGGACAGGCCCATCTGCCCGTTCTCGACATCGATCTCGAACTTGACGGCGGGGTTGGCGCTCGCGATAACGGCCACGCGCTTGAGGGCGGCGTTAAAGGCGGCGACATCGATCTTGACGCTCGTCACGCACGAATCGGGGATGAGCTGCTTGTAGTTGGGGTACACGCCCTCGATGCGACGCGACACGTAGGTGGTGTTGCCGGCCTCGAAGACGACCTGGGTGTCGGTAGCCCCGATCATGATGGTCGCCTGGCTGGCCATGATGTTCAGCGCGTCGTTAAAGGCGTCAGCCGGAACGTTGAGCTCAAAGGAGCCCTCGAGGGTCGAGGTCTCGACCTGCGTATCGCACACGGCCAAGCGGAAGGAATCGGTCGCCACCAGGCGTACGGTGTTGTTCTCGACCTTCATGTGCACGCCGCCCAGGATGGGGCGAGCCTTGTCGGTCGAGGTGACGCGCCACACGCGGCCGACCATTTCGGACAAGACATCGGTCGGCAGCTCCACGGCACTCTCGATGGCATAGGCCGGAAACTCGGGGAAGTCATTGGCATCGAGCGTGTTCAGCCTAAAAGAGCTCTTCTCGCAACCAATCAGCACCTGGCGCTCGGACAGCTCAAAGGTGACCGGGGCATCGGGGAGGGTCTTGGTGATATTGGAGAGCATCTTACAGGGGATAACCATCTCGCCCTCTTCTTCGACATGCGCCGCGATGCGATGACGGATCGAGATAGTGTAGTTAGAGGTCTGGAATTCCAAGATGCCGTCTTGGGCCTTAACGAGCACGCCCGACAGGATGGGAAGGGTGGATGCCGAAGCGACACCCTTCATAACGACGCCGATGGCTTGTGTAAGCGAGCTCTGGCTGACGGTGAACTTCATCTTTTAATACCTTTCTATAGATATAAATATCTTAATAATAGTAATAGCACTGACGAAACTGTTGATTACTCCCAAAGACGCAGGTCAGACCAAGAAAGAGAATCGACAGCAACCTGTGTGCAACAGGGGTGGTTTTCCACGTTCAAAACCTGCGCAAAACTTTTCATCACCGCGGGTTGGGTTTTAGACACCTTATGCCCGTGGTTTCGACAAGTTTTCAACAGGTGTCTCTATTTCCCTACGAGCGCAGTGTAATTTTATCGCGCAGCGACTTGAGGTCTTCGGTGACGGTGCGGTCTTCCTGGATCATCTTCTGGACCTTTTTGTAACTCGTGCTGACGGTCGAGTGGTTGCGGTTGCCAAATTCGGCGCCCACCGCCGTGGTCGTCATCTCGCACATCTCGATGGCCAGATAGATGGCAATGTGGCGTGCCTTGGCGATATTGGCGTTGCGTCGCGGGCCGATGAGCTCCTCGTGCGTCACGCCGTACTGCTCTTCGATGACGGACTGAACCGTCTGGACGTTGATCTTTTTGGCCGATGTGTCAAAGTACTGGCTGGCGATGGCGTCGATATCGTCAAAGGTGAGCTCCCCGCCCTCGCGCTCGCGGTCGCCCGCCTCGCCGGCGCAGCGCTCGCAAAAGCTCTCGAGTTCGCGGATGTTGGTGCCCGAGACCTCGGCCATATGTTTAAAGTGGTCGTCGGTCAGGTGCCCGCTGTCGCCCCCATAGGCCGCCAGCAGCGAGTCGTCGCCTGCCTCGGGAGCGGCGACGATGGTGTTCTCGTAATAGCGCTGCAAGATCTTGTATTTCATCTCGTAGCTGGGCTCTGCGACCAGGCAGAGCATGCCGGCGTTGAAGCGGCTGGTCAGACGCTCGTCCATGCTCAGGTCCTTGGGGGCGCGGTCTGCCGCGATGACGACCTTCTTGTTGTTGCGGATGAACTCGTCCATGAGCTGGAAAAAATAGTCCACGCTCGCGCGCTTGCCGATGATGTTTTGGATGTCATCGATGATGAGCACGTCTACGCCGTGGTACGCCTGCATGATGGGGGCGTTGCTCTTCTTTTGGCGGTCGAACTCGGTCATCAGGTCGTCCAGATATGCCTGGGAGTTGGCGTACTTCACCTTGATCTCGGGCGACTTCTCGGCGAGCTCGTTTTTGATGGCAAGCAGCAGGTGCGTCTTGCCCAGGCCCGATTTGCCGTAGATGAACAGCGATGTGCACGTGCCGCGTTCGTCCGCGAGGGCGGCAAACTTGAGTGCCGAGCGATAGGCATGGCTGTTCTCGGGGCCGTAGACAAAGTTCTCAAAGGTAAATTTTGAGTTCGCGGCGAGTGGGGCTCCATCCGTATTCTGCTCGGCCGGCACGGTCGGTGCTGGCATGGGTGAAGCAGGGGTCGCAGCTTGCGTGGATGTAGTCGGCGTTCCGCCCTTCATCTGGTTCATCATGCGACGAAAATCATCGGCCGAGAGCGTGTTCTTGATTGCAATGCCCGAATCCGCGCCCGCCGCTGCGTCGTGAGCGATGGGCATGTGCGTGACGGGCGCGTTCGTTGACGTCGCCGCCGCGGTCGGCAACGGTGTCATGGTTTCACGGGAAACATCGCCGTGCTGGTGCTCGATTGTCGGCACGGCGCCCGCGCCGGCCGGCGCCGCCGGGGAAGTAGCGGGAGCCGTGGCGGGCGCCGTCGCGGCAGCGGATTCGGCCGTTGCGCCTTGCGGTGCCACGATATCGAGCGCAATCGGCGCAAAGGCGATTTCTTCCAGATAGGCCTCAATAGTCGGCTGATGCTTTTTGAGCTGCGCGATGGCAAAGCGCGAGGGTGCCTCGATCGTGAGCGTGTCTTCGGTCAGGCTTATGGCTCGCGATTGCCCCAGCATGTTGATGAGGCGTGCATCTTGGCCGTCGCGCTGGCAAAAGGCGATGGCATCCCCCAGGATGATGCTTGCTTCCTCGTCCACTGTCTCTCCCGTTCTTTAGCTCTGAGCTCGCACGCGAGCGGCGCCGAGTTCGGTCAGATGGTATTTCTGGCCATGCTTGATGACCAAGCCGGCCTGCGCCAAGTCATTGAGCGTGCGTGACCAAGTGGGGGCCGAGTTTCCAAACGCCCTCGCCAGATCGGTAGCACCGCACGCTTGATTTTGCGCCAGATAGCCCAGCGCGGCGTTGCCGCGATCGCTTACGAACACGTCCGGTTGTGGCTGCGCATACTGATTTGCTGCATTAGGATACATCATTTGAGCTGCTGGTTGTTGAGAACTCTGCATGGGCGGCATTTGCTGTTGAAAACTTTGGGGCCACTGTTGGTAAGGCTGCGGAGGCATCTGCTGGGCCCAGGGGTTGTACTGCTGCTGCGGCATCTGCTGGTACGGCTGCTGATATCCCTGCTGGTACTGCTGCGGGAACTGCTGGCCATACCCCAGTGGCGGCATCTGCTGATATGGATATCCCTGATGGTACGGCTGATAGCCCATTTGTTGGCCACCCGGTGCCCCCGTCGCCTGCTGCATTGCTGCTGCATCCTGATCCGCCAGCGGCATGGCCTCTGGCATGTTTGGCGGCATCGACATCGATGCCGCCTGGGGCTCTTGTGTAGGAAGCATTCCGGGCTGCTGCATCTGCCCCACGGGGGGCTGCATCTGCTGCGTTGCCATGGGCTGCTGCGCAAAAGCTCCCGGCAGGGGATATGTGGACTGCTCCGTCTCGGGCCGCACGGCAGCACCGCGTCCGCCGGCACGCTCGATTTCCTGCACGCGCTTGGGGTCCAGACTTACCGTAACCACGGTGCCGCTGCCCATGTTGTCCTCGATGGACACGGCGCCGCCGGCGTTTTCCAAATACTCCTGCACCATGGGAAACCCTGCTCCGGTTCCACGGATATAGCGCTTCATCTTGCTGTTTGCGCTGGTAACGCCAAAGTCGAAAGCGCGTTCCTTGTCGTCGATACCGGGTCCTTGATCAGCAAAGCGGATGGTGTCCCCGCCGTCCAGAATCGAGATGATGGGCTCGGCAAAGTGCGCGTGGATAAAGTTTTCGACAATCTCGCGGATGACCATGAGCGAGATATGGCCACCTTGTTCTTTCATGCACTGGTAGACGGTGTTGGTCGTCTCTTCCAAATACGTGCGGACATCTTGCGGATCAATGACGATCACACGCGGTGTCGACAACATGTCGTCATAGACGGCGATGCGCGCGGCGTACATGGCTTTTGGCGCCTGCGTGGTCGTCTGCTCGCCTTCGTCACGCTCTTCGCGCACGCCGGTGATGTGCTCGTTGTCGGGTGCCGGGTCTCCGGAATCGACCATGGTGTAAAAGTCGTCAGACATGCCGCTCGCAATCGTTCAAAAGGTTTCGAATAAATAGTAGCTCACCGTGCAATGTTTCTCATCTTTCGACAACTTTTCAAAACCTGTTGAAAACCTTGGAAAACGGGCGAAAAGTTCTCAACATTGCCAACATGACCTGTTGAAAACTCGATGAAATATCGTGAAAAGTTGTTATGCACCGCAAAATTCGGTTGAGCTTATGGGGGAACCGTGTGAACTACGCAACCTTTTACCTTTGATTTCTTGACATTTGAACATTGATTTCCCTACAATCTTCAAGCTCACGTGTCTATATCTGCGTCCGCGCTCCCGCGGACACTCGAAATGCAGCAGGAGGAACTTAAGATGAAGCGTACGTATCAGCCTAATAAGCGTAAGCGTGCCAAGACCCATGGCTTCCGTGCCCGTATGGCCACCAAGGGTGGTCGTGCCGTGCTCGCCCGTCGCCGCGCCAAGGGCCGCAAGCGTCTCACTGTCTAGCAGCGATACACACATCTCGCATGAAGACTATTAAGTCTCGGCAAGATTTCGAGCATGTGTTCAGTCAGGGGCGTCGTTTCAATCACCCTCTGATTCGAATGACCATATGTGAATCGGTTGGCGAAGGCGACTCCGGAAGGGTCGCCTTCGTTGGTGCTAAACGGCTCGGTTGTGCTGTCGTGCGCAACCGTTCTAAGCGTGTGATGCGCGAGGCCGCCCGCAGCTGCGGATTTCCCGTTGCGGGTTATGACATCATCTTGTTCGCAACTCCCAAGACGAGGGATTCCTCGCCGCAGGAGATGGACAAGGCATTGCGTTCGCTTATGAAACGCGCCGGCGTTGCCGGGGAGGAGCGATGAGCAATCACGTTTTGCGACGTGTTGCCATCGCTCCTATTCGCATATATCAACAGGTTATTTCGCCCTTATTGCCTGACGCCTGCATTTATTACCCAACGTGCTCGCAATACGCCATCCAGGCGATTGAGAAGTACGGTGTTTTGAGAGGCTGCTGGCTTGCCGTGAGGCGCATCGCTCGCTGCAATCCCCTGCACGTCGGCGGTTATGACCCTGTGCCCTAGCGGGCACTCGCTATCGGAGGAAAACTTACATGTGGGATTGGATCGTTAACATCCTTTTCGAGCTGCTCAAGCTCATCCAGACCTTTGCGGTCGACTGGGGCCTGTCCATCATCATCCTGGTGGTCATCATCCGTCTGCTGCTGACGCCGCTTATGCTCAAGTCGACCAAGTCGACGGCTCGCATGCAGGTGCTGCAGCCCAAGATGCTCGAGATCCAGGAGCGCTATGCCGACGATCCCCAGCGTCAGGCCGAGGAGATGCAGAAGTTCTACAGCGAGAACAAGTTCAACCCGATGGCTGGTTGTCTGCCGCTGTTGATTCAGATGCCTGTCCTGTTCGCCCTATTTACGCTGCTGCGTAACCTGCCGGACTACTTTAACGACGGCACGTTCTCGTTCTTTAATATTCTACCCGACCTGACCACCACGCCGAGTGCCTCCTTTGCCGATGGCTTTATGGTCGCGCTGCCTGCGCTGGTCTGCCTGATCCTGTTCGCTGTCCTGACCCTGATTCCGCAGCTCTATATGTCGCGCAACCAGACCGGCCAGCAGGCTCAGAGCATGCGTATGATGGCCGTTGTCATGACGGTCATGATGCTTTGGATGGGCTGGAGCCTTCCCGTTGGTGTTCTGCTGTACTACGACGTCTCGTCTGCTTGGCAGGTTATCCAGCAGATTTTTGTGACGCAGAAGGTCATCGACAAGGCGAAGGCCGATGAGGAGGAGCGCCTTAAGAACGCGCCGCTGCAGGTTGAGGTCACTCGTCGCGAGAAGAAGCCGCGCCCGCACAAGAAGAAGTAGTGGGATATCAATCTTATTTAGGTACCTAACTTTTGGAGTACGTTATGTCTGAAGAGATCATCGAGGATATGCTTGAGGAGGTTGCCCCGCAGGTCGCGGGCGATTATCCCGAGATTGCACAGCGCTACAAGGCTGGTGAAGAGCTGACCGACGAGGAGCTCGACACCATTGCCGATGTCGCGATTTCCATCCTGCGTTCCATCCTTTCGCACTTCGATGCCGCCAACTCTCCTATCGATGAGTATGAGGGCGACGAGGGTGAGCTGATTCTGGATGTAGCGGCTCCCGACCTTGCTGTTCTCATTGGCCGTCATGGTCGCACCCTTGATGCCCTTCAGGTTATGTTCTCATTGCTGGTGAGCCGCAAGCTCGGCTTTAGGTATCCGGTTGTAGTGGACGTCGAGGGATACAAGAGCCGCCGTCAGGACAAGGTTGCCTCCATGGCTCAGTCTGCTGCCGAGCGTGCCATCCGCACTCATAAGAGTGTTTCGCTTCCGCCCATGAATGCCTACGAGCGCCGACTGGTTCACATTGCACTTCGTGGCAATGACGCCGTCGATACTCATTCTGAGGGTTCTGACCCCGATCGCCATGTGGTGATTGTTGCTCGATAATCTACTCGAGCTTATGCTAAGGGGACGTGGTTTCCACGTCCCCTTTTTTTGTCAAAAGTTCTCGATACACTGATTTTTGTCAGAAAGGAGCTTTCGTTGTTAGTACTTACTGATCAGCAGGCTGACGAGATGTTGAGTCGTCTAACTTCCTATTGCAAAGAGTATTCCTTGAGCTTAACTGATACTGAGCTGAGGAAATGTATTCAACATTTGGATTTGGTTCTGGAAACAAATAAGACAACCAATCTCACCCGTATTCTTAACATAGAAGATGCTGTGGTACTTCATATCCTCGACTCACTTGTTTTGCTCCCCTATATCAATAAGGCTCCTGAGGGAGCTTTGCTCGATATGGGAACAGGTGCGGGCTTCCCTGGTATTCCGTTAACCATAACCACGCATCGTAAAGCTACTTATATTGACTCTGTTGGTAAGAAGGTTGATGCTGTCAATTCTTTTGTTGATGTTCTTGGATTGAAACATGCTCATGCGGTTCATGATCGCCTTGAAGAATATGCTCGAAGCCATAAGAAGCAGTTTTCTGTCGTAACCGCCCGCGCACTTGCCCCTCTACTGATTCTTGTTGAGTATGCTGCTCCGTTCCTCAAAGACGGAGGGCTATTTGTTATCACCAAGGGTAATCCTTCGGATGAGGAGCTTGCTTCCGGCATGTCAGCAGCTAAGATTTGCGGCTTCACTTTGCTTCTGAATGACGCAATCGATTTGCCTGAGGGCTTGGGCCACAGGGAGTTCATTGTTCTTAAAAAGAGTCATCCGGCATCCGTTTCATTGCCTCGTGCAAATGGCATGGCAAAGAAGAATCCGCTTGCCTAGATGTTTCACGTGAAACATAATGGATACTAACAACTTGCAGTGTTTCACGTGAAACATGGCGGTTGATATCGAATCGGAATGTTTCACGTGAAACATCCTCCGTTTGACAGCTTTAATACACACCAGGAGGGACCGTGGGATTTCGCGACGTTAAGCGTTCTAAGAGCGCAAAAGACACGCGTATCATTGCAATCATCAATCAAAAAGGCGGCGTCGGTAAGTCAACGACGGCTGTGAACCTTGCAGCAGCACTGGGTGAGCAGGGTCGTAAGACACTGATTGTCGATTTTGATCCGCAGGGAAACAGCACCAGTGGATTTGGAATTGAAAAAGAAGACCTTGATCACTGCATCTATGATGCATTGTTGAATGATGTGCCGGCAGAATCGCTTGTTCTTGATACAAATTGCAAAAAGGTATTCGTAATTCCAGCTACGATTCAGCTAGCAGGTGCCGAAATTGAGCTCGTAAGCGCAATTGCTCGTGAAACACGCCTCAAAGATTTGCTTGAGCCGATTCAGGACGAGTTCGATTTTATTTTCATTGACTGTCCTCCTTCGCTCGGCCTGCTTACTATCAATGCCTTGACCGCAGCAGACAGCGTTTTGATTCCAATCCAGTGTGAGTACTACGCACTCGAGGGCGTTACGAAGCTGCTTGAGTCAATGAAGATGGTCAAATCGCGTCTGAACAAGGGCTTAGACACCTATGGCGTGCTTATGACCATGTATGACTCACGTACTTCTTTATCGAATCAGGTTGTTGAGGAAGTTCAATCGTACTTTGGTGATAAGGCGTTTAAGACGCTGATTCCCCGTACGGTTAAAATCTCTGAAGCTCCGTCTTTTGGAGAACCGGTAATTACCTATGCACCTCAAAACAAGGGTGCAAAAGCGTATATGAACCTTGCAAAAGAGGTGATCAAGCGTGCCTAGTGCAAAGAAACGTGGTGGATTGGGACGCGGACTCAATGCTTTGGTCTCAGAGGCTGAGTATGAGACCGGTAGTTCTGCTGCATCTGCTTCAAATTCCGCATCTGAAACAAAACTACCTATTGAGGATATCGTTCCCAACCCTAATCAACCGCGAATTCACTTTAATGAAACTGAACTTCGCGAGTTGAGCGAGTCAATCCAAGAACATGGTGTTTTGCAGCCGCTCTTGGTTCGCAAGCATGGAAACGGCTATGAGATCATCGCTGGTGAGCGTCGTTACCAGGCGTCAAAGCTTGCTGGTCTTGAGGAACTGCCTGTCATCATTAAAGATGTTAATGATGAAGAGATGCTGGCTCTTGCTCTTATCGAAAACCTTCAGCGTTCTGATCTGAATCCCGTCGAAGAGGCTAAGGGCTATCGACAGCTTATCGATGCCAGCGGCATGACCCAGGAGGCATTGTCGAAGGCAGTAAGCAAATCACGCTCTGCAATTACAAATTCGTTGCGCCTTCTTGATCTCCCCGAAGTAGTTCAGCAGATGATTTTTGAGGGTACACTTACTGCTGGTCATGCACGTGCGATTCTTGCAGTTCCCTATGAGGATGCTCGAATTAGACTTGCAGAAAAGGTTGTTGCAGAGGGCCTTTCCGTAAGAGCGACAGAAAATCTTGCTCCGTTGTTTTCTGCCGGAGAGACGCCTAAGACGCCGAGGCCTGCAACGCCTCAGTCTTTTAAAAAGGCTGCCCGTGTGCTTCGCCAGGTATTTAATACCAACGTGCGTGTGAAGAGCTCGCGTGGAAAGAATAAGATTGAAATTGAGTTTAAAGACGAGGAAGAGCTCTCTCGTATTCTTGGTGAAATGATTCAGTTTGACCAAGGAGGCCAAGATGAGGAATAAGATTTTTACTGCGATTGCATTGGCGACGACTGTCGCAGCTGGTGCCTTTGCTGGCTATAAGATCGCGACAGACGATGAACTTCGAGGTCGTTTGCTTCGTGGCGCGCAAGATATCGTTGATACGTCCAAGAAGAAAATGGATGTTATGACAGAAGATGTTGCCATGCGCACTGCTCAGGTAACGAAAAATCCTAAGATTAATCAAGGTTGGGTTAGCAACCAATGGGAAAATGTAGGCTATTAGGTACCTAACAATTACCCTGCATATTTTAAGGGGCCCTTGTCTGATTCATGAGACAAGGGCCCCCTATTTTGTCCGTAAAAAATGGGAAAGGTGGCAGCTGCTCCAAAATTGAGGTCAATAAATGAAACGGCCCCGGTTGCATATCCTGCAACCGGGGCCGTTCGATGTTTCACATGAAACGTTTTGGAGTGCGACTCCCCTATGCGTTCTTCTGAACTTTAAAGCGCTGTTTCAGCTGTCCGCAAGCGGCGTCAATATCGTTACCACGGGAGTTACGAATCGTGGTCTCGATGCCACGGGACTCAAGACGACGCTGAAGATCCTCAACCTTATGGATCGGCGACGGCTTGAGCGGGCTGCCCTCGATGTCGTTAAGTTGAATCAGGTTAACGTGGCACAGCGTTCCCTCGCAGAAGTCGCAGAGTGCCTGCATCTCGGGATTCGTATCGTTGACGCCTTCGATCATGGCATACTCATAGGTCGGGCGGCGACCAGTTTTCTCGGTGTAGAGCTGAAGCGCCTCGTGAAGGCGAAGCAGCGTGTACTTCTTAACACCGGGCATGAGCTTATTGCGCGTCGACTGGATGGCGGAATGCAGGGAAACGGCAAGGGTGAACTGCTCGGGGATATCGGCAAATTTGCGAATACCGGGAATAACGCCGCTGGTAGAGACGGTGAGGTGACGAGCGCCGATACCGATGCCATCGGGGTCGTTGAGGATACGCAGCGCCTTGAGAACCTCGTCGTAGTTGGCAAACGGCTCGCCCTGGCCCATGAAGACAACGCTTGTGGCACGCTCGCCAAAGTCGTTGGATACATGAAGCACCTGGTCGACGATCTCTTGAGCGGTCAGAGAGCGCTTGAGGCCGTTGAGACCGGTAGCGCAAAAGGCACAGCCCATGCCGCAGCCTGCCTGGGTGGAAACGCAGACGGAAAGCTTGTTACGACGGGGCATGCCGACAGTCTCGACGGAAATGCCATCGTGGTACTCGAGCAGATACTTGCGCGAGCCATCTTTGGAAACCTGCTTGGTGAGTTCAGTCGGCGTATCAAAGGCAAAAGCCTCTTTAAGCTGCTCACGGAAAGCCTTGGGGAGGTTGGTCATATCGTCAAACGAACAAACGTTCTTCTCAAAGACCCATTCGATGAGCTGCTTCGCGCGGAAGGCGGGCTGGCCAAGTTCGGCCACGAGCTCGCGAATATCGTTTTGGCTCAAGTCGCGAATGTCCTGAGATTTAGTCCTGGGATTCATGGAAGCCTTTCGATTTTGGGGAAACGTAGAGGGTATCGCTACAATATGGTATCAGCTGCAGAAATTATAGAGGAGGAGTCTGCCCATGCCGGGTAAAAGCCTAGAGAACATGCACGTAGCGGTCTTGGCGGGCGGTCATTCCGCTGAGCGCGAGATTTCGCTCAATTCGGGAAAGAACGTCGTGGCGGCCTTGAAGGAGGCCGGCTACACTTCGGTGGAGCTGCTCGACACGGCTGCCGATGATTTTATGGTAACCATGGCGACCGGTGGTTTCGACGTGGCATTTATCGCCATGCACGGCGCCGGCGGTGAGGATGGTGCCATGCAGGGTGCCATGGAGACCCTGGGTATCCCCTACACAGCCTCGGGCGTGCTTGCCAGCGCCTGCGGTGCCGACAAGGAGGTCTCTAAGCTCCTGTACGCCAAGGCAGGCATTCCCATTGCCCTCGGCCTCGCGCTCGAGGTGGGCGATGAAGTCGATATCGATCATATCGTCGAGGTTTGTGGCGAGCGCTGCTTTGTGAAGCCGGCCGTCAACGGTTCCAGCTATGGCATTTCCCTGGTCCATGAGCCCTCCGAGCTGCCCGCGGCAATCGCCAAGGCGTTTGAGTACGGCGACAAAGTGCTGGTTGAGAAGTGCATCGAGGGTACCGAGATCACCGTCGGCGTATACGGCGAAGATGACGTGCGCGCCCTGCCGATTGTCGAGATTCGTAAGCCCGAGGACTGCGAGTTCTATGATCTGGACGTGAAGTATGTCGACCCTACGGATATCCATCGCATTCCGGCGCAGATTTCACCCGAGAATTACGCTCGCGCTCAGGAACTTGCCTGTGCCGCTCACAAGGCCCTCGGTTGCCTGGGTATCTCGCGCAGCGACTTTATTGTGAGCGAGGACGGCCCCGTTATCCTCGAGACCAATACCATTCCCGGCATGACCGATACGTCGCTGTATCCGGATGAGATCCGCCACACCGACGACATGACGTTCCCGCAGGTCTGTGACAGCCTGATCCGTATGGGCCTTCGTCGAGCGGGCATTGCATGCTAATCGAGGACGCGGTTTCGTCAGGAACGCCGCAGTTTGTCATCGACTCCTATGCCACGCTTGCCGACCGCGCCAAAACCCAATCGTTTGGTCTCATCGAGGAAGATGTTATCGTCCTCGATACCGAGACCACGGGTCTTTCGGTGCAGGACAACGAGCTTATCGAGATATCAGCGGCCCGCCTTTCGGGCCGCGAGGTTGTCGATCGGTTCGATACCTTCGTGCATCCCAAGCAGCTGATTCCCGCCGAGATTACCGAACTCACGAGCATTACAAACGCCGATGTGGTGGATGCCCCATCGGCCGTCGAGGCCGTGGCCGCTCTCGCCGATTTTGTCGGCGGCTGCCCGGTGATTGCGCATAACGCCACCTTCGACCGTTCGTTTATCGAGTCGGTCAAGGGCGGTGTCAACGTCAGCGACATCTGGATCGATTCGCTGGCACTGTCGCGCATCGCGCTTCCGCGCCTGGCCTCGCATAAGCTGTCTTTCATGGCCGACCTGTTTGGCTGCGACTCGGTGTCGCACCGCGCCAACGCCGATGTCGACGCCCTGTGTGGTGTGTGGCGCGTGTTACTCGTGGCGCTCACCGACTTGCCTCAGGGCTTAATGACGCGCCTGGCCGACATGCACCCCGACGTACCCTGGTCCTATCGTCCCATCTTCTCCTTCTTGGCGGGACAGAACCCCGGTTCCATCTTCTCTCTCAGCGCCGCCCGCGCCGACGTACTCAAGGCCGATCGGGCCGATGATCGCGTTGATGCGGACGAGCTGCCGGTCCTTAAGATGCCGAGCCGCGAGGAAATCGAGGCGGACTATGCGCCGGGCGGCCTGGTTAATCGCATGTATCCCACGTACGAGCCGCGCGATGAGCAAATCGCGATGGCGCTCGAGGTCCGTGACGCACTCGTTACGGGAACGCATCGCGTGATTGAGGCGGGGACGGGCGTCGGCAAATCGATGGCTTACCTAGTGCCTTTTGCCGAGGCCGCGCGCCGCAACAACATCACGGTTGGTATTGCGACCAAATCGAATAATCTTGCCGACCAGCTCATGTATCACGAGCTGCCCAAACTTGCCGAGCAGCTGGACGGCGGCCTATCGTTTTGCGCCCTTAAGGGCTATGACCACTATCCATGCTTGCGCAAGCTTGAGCGCATGAGCCGCGGCCAAGTCGAAATTACGACTAAGCGTGATCCCGCCGACACGCTTACGGCAGTCGCGGTCATCATGGCGTACGTGTGTCAGTCGGCCGATGGCGACCTCGACTCGCTCGGCATTCGCTGGCGCAGTGTCAACCGTCCCGACTTTACGACGGCGTCGCGCGAGTGCGCCCGTCGCCTATGCCCGTTCTTCCCCGATAAATGCCTGGTCCACGGCGCTCGCCGTCGTGCAGCGCATGCCGATGTGGTGGTCACCAACCATTCCCTGCTGTTCCGCAATGTTGCGGCCGAGGGCAGAATCTTGCCTCCGATTCGTCACTGGGTGATCGATGAGGCCCACTCCATCGAGCGCGAGGCACGCCGTCAATGGGCGCGCGTGGTGTCGGCGGATGAATCGCGCGTTCTGTTTGAGCGCCTGGGTGGCTCGAGCGCCGGTGCGCTGAGCCAGGTTTCCCGCGATTTGGCAACCTCGGAGGGCTCTACGCTCTACCTGGGTCTTACCGCCAAGGCGACGTCGACGGTTGCGCGTGCGAGCATGGCGATTGCCGATGTGTTTGACGGCGTTCGCGAGCTTGGCCGCCGTGCTCGCGGGGGCTATGACAATGCGAACCTATGGATTGGCCCCGAGCTGCGCGAATCTGACGACTGGCATGATTTCTTACAGTCGGCCTACGCTGCCATCGACGCATTGGAACAAGCTGACAAGAGTGTCGACGCGCTCGTGCAGTCCGTTGCCGCCGACAAGCCCGAGGTCGTTGTCGACCTGGGTGATATCTCGCGCCGCCTGCACGAGCTGGCCGAGAACCTCAAGCTCATCATTGACGGTACCGACGAACACTACGTGTACTCATTGCAAGTCAATCGCAGGCTGCGTGCCGGCGGAGAGTCGATGACCGCAGAGCGCATCGACATTGGCGAGGCTTTGGCAACCGAGTGGCTACCCGAGGTTCACACGGCTATCTTTGCCTCGGCGACCATGACGGTGTCCAAAAGCTTTGAGCACTTTAACCATGCGGTCGGCCTTGATCGCATCGGTGCTTCAACGTCGTCATCGCTGCACTTGGATTCGAGCTACGACTTCGATTCGAACATGGCTGTAGTCGTTGCGGGCGATATCCCCGATCCGCGCGATCGTGAGAGCTATCTTACGGCGCTCGAGCGCGTACTGGTCGACGCCCATCTTGCCATGGGCGGATCGGTGCTCACGTTGTTCACCAATCGGCGCGACATGGAGGACCTATACGCCCGCGTTGAGCCCAAGATGGCCCGTGCGGGTCTGGAGCTCAACTGCCAGCAGCGCAACTCATCTCCTCGTCGCCTGCGCGACCGGTTTATCAACGAACCGACCTCGTCGCTTTTTGCGCTCAAGGCCTTCTGGGAGGGGTTTGATGCCAGCGGCGAGACGCTGCGCTGCGTCATCATTCCCAAGTTGCCGTTCTCAAGCCCCACGGACCCGCTCTCGTGCGAGCGCAACCTGCGCGAAGACCGCGCATGGGCGCGCTATTCGCTGCCCGAGGCGGTGCTCGAGGTTAAGCAGGCCGCGGGGCGTTTGATTCGCTCGTCGACCGATAGCGGTGTGCTGATCTTGGCGGATCCTCGCCTGGTGACGAAGGGCTATGGCAAGAAGTTCTTAACGTCGCTGCCCACGAGCTCCTACCAGCGCATCGAATCGGCGCAGATTGGGCACTATCTACAGCTGTGGCGTGCACGCCACGAGCGGCGGCGCTAAAGCGGACAGACGAGGGTTTTTGCCATATCGCACAGACGCTTTGACAGGGCGGGGTCATCCAAGATGCGGATGGCTCCGCCCGCTGCGATTATCTGGCTCAGCAGCCAACGCTCGGAGCCGTAATGTACGGTTACCGTTGCCATGTCTGTCCCGCTGCGCTTGATTAGGGTGATGCCGGCCCAGTCCAGATGCTCCGCCATATCGAATGGCATCAAGAGCTTTGCGCTGCGCTGCGTCCGGGCAAGGGAATCGTGGAGGGATGCGACGTCCGGTGCGTGAGGCACGACGGAGTCTTCCGTTAAGGCGAGTCCCTCGATTTTATCCATGCGATAGGTGCGCTGCTCATCGACTGCGATGTCCCAGGCAATCAGGTATGTTTGGTCGCCGTTTGCCGTAATGCGCAAGGGGTCGACCAGACGCTCGCGTGGCCGTGCATCGTCCATCGAGCGATACGAGATACGGCACCGAACGCCGTCCTGAATGGCGCAGCTCAGCTGCTGCCAGTGCGACCCGTGGTTGACGGTGTCAAAGACGCGCTGGTTATAGCCGAGCTCTTCGGGTAGAAGAGCAAATCGAATCCGAGCCGCCGTCTGCGGCTCGATCCCCAACGATTCAAGCTCGTGGTTGAGCACGGCGCCCTCGGCGGCACTCAGGCGCAGCGGTAGCACACGACCGGCGTCACCGGTGAGGACCACACGCTCGCCGTGGCATTCGCAGATGATGCGCGCGCCCGATTCTCGGTCCGCGAGCGTCGAGACGATCTCGAGAATCTCGTCGAGCGACGCCCCCGTGATGTCAAAGCGACTGCAAATCTCGTTTCGAGTCATGCCGTTCTCGCCGGCGGCGTAGAGGGCCTCCATGATGTCGATGGCGCGCGAGAGCCTCTGCTCGCTGGTGAGTTTACGCACGGGCATGCTCGTGCACCGTCCTTTCGATGAGGTGGTTCCACGCCTGTTTGAGCGATTTGGGGGCCATGGGCCTCATGCCGTCCATGGCGTGGGCCATGCAAAATGAGGCGGCGGCTTCAAGGTCGCGCACGTCAACGGTCCAGATCCATCCCGCATCGGTGTGTGCGAGCTTACCTCGCCCGCGCGTGAGACCGTTGATCATATCGATCTGCGTCTGAGGGGCGAATGAGAACGTAGCTGCAACGGGCGGTCGGTCGGCAAAATCGAATTCAAAGAACAGGTAGTCGTTGAGGTTGAAGTCCGCAGGGATGGTGTAGGCCTTCGAAGGACGCCAAGCGCGAACGATACGGTCGCAGCGGAATGTCCTGATGTCGTCGGTGGCATTGTCGAGGCCGCAGAAGTACGCCACGCCCTCGCGCTCGAACATGCCGTAGACGCAGGCGGTACGCTCTTTTTGCTCACCGCGTCCGTTCTGATATAAAAATCGCAGCGCGCATCGCTCGGCAAAGGCGCTCCAAACCGCATCGACGGTGGGAGAGCGGCTGATCGTCGCCTCGTCCGCCGTCGTCCTGCCGGTGAGGTAGGCAATCTTGGAGCGAATATCGGCAAGTGGTGCGGCAAAGGTGGAAGAGCCGCTTGCAAGCGTTTGGTCGATGGCGTTGAGTAGGATGTCGGCGTCGTCTGCGGTGATGAGGCCACCTGCTGCAAACGTGTGCTCGCGGTCGATTGTCCACGAGCTTTCCTCGGTCTCCTGCGCGCCGGCAGGGCGAACCTCCTTGATTAGGATGCCGCGTTCGAGCAGTTTGTCACGATCGCGCCGAAACTTGCGCTTATCAGAGTCGATGTTGCCCGAGCCATATCCCAGGTCAGAATCCAAGACGATCTGCTCGGTCGTCAGCGGTTCGGGGGAGCTGTTGAGCACAAAGAAAAGATTGAGGATGCGCTGAGCCGTTTTATCGAAACTGGGCTCCGAATTTTCCTTTTTAATTGTCGCGGTCGCGTCGCTTGCCGTCATAGAGTCCTCGCATGAGAAGGTGGTTTGCTGCCATGATTTTAGTCCGATATGGAGATTAGGCTATATCCTTGTCCGCTCGGGGCGTTAAGATGGCCCGAATTCGGTCGTTTGCGCTCGCTCGGGGTATACTTTCGACTATATACGGTTCTAATGTGCATGCATTGGGCCTATTTGTCGGATTATGGATGTGGAGCGCACATGGCGAACACCCAGAACTATATTAACCACCTGCTGCAGAACACCGGCATTACGCCGGCATGCAGCGAAGAAGAGCGCTTGGCTGCCGAGGATATCGCTCAGATCTTCCGCAACCACGGCTTTGATCCAGAGGTTCAGGAGTTCAATGCCCCGGCGCCCAGTAGGTTGGCATTTGCCGTTACCGGTATTCTTGCGTTTGCCGGCGCCCTACTGATGGGCATCGGCGGCGGCATCGGCTTGGTCGGCACCTTGCTGGCCATTGCCGGCGCCGTTCTTTACGTGCTCGAACGCACGGGCCACCCCGTGGTTTCGCGCCTGGGCAAGACGGGCGTGAGCCAAAATGTCATCGCCTACCACAAGGCCTCGGGCCCGCTCGCGTCTCCGCGCAACCGCCCGGTGGTCGTTGTCGCACACTACGACTCTCCCCGTGCTGAGCTGCTCGCCCGCGAGCCCTATGCTTCTTATCGTGCGCTCATCGCCAAGCTGTTGCCCGTTGCCACGGTTGCCCCTGCTGCCGTTGCCATCTTGCGTATCCTGCCGCTCCCCGGCGCGCTCAAGGTTCTGCTGTGGATTGTCGCGATCCTCGCTTCCCTCGTTGCGCTCGCCAACGCGGCAAACATCATTTCTAACCGTTTTGTGCTTCCCTATACGTCCGGCGCAGTGTGCAACAAGTCTTCTGTCGCCGCTATGCTCGGCGTTATGGACAACGTTGCTCCCTTCCAGGGCGAAAACGAGTTTCCCGACGATGTTCCGTTCGATACCTATTTTGGGGAGCAGAAGCGTCGTGCCGAGGAAATGGCGCGCGCAGCGGCGGAGTATGCCGCGGCCCAACAGCAAAACGACTACGGCAACACCATCGAGTATGAAGAGCCTACCTACGCCGAGGACGAGTTCGGCCAGCCGATTGCTTCCGACGCTCAGGCCGAGCCCGAACAGGGCGAGGCTTTCGACGAGCAGATCGAGGGCTTTGAGGGTGCGTCTGCCGACGAGACGCTGATTGGCGCCATCGTGCCCGAGGATCAGAATCAGGCTGTCCAGGCCGAAGAGTTCAATGACGAGGTTCCCGCTGCCGAGCCGGCGGAGGAGCCTGTCGCGGCCGAGCCCGAGCCCAAGCTCTATCGCAATGCCGCCGGCAACATCCGCTTTGGTTCGGATGCCATCCGTGCGCTCGGAATGCTTCCCGAGTCCTGCACGCTCGATTACGAGGAAGGCGAGGAGCCGACGTTTGAGCCCGAGCCTGCCCCCGTCGTGACTGCACCTGCGCCCGTTGTCGCCGTGGATGATGAGTCTGCCGCGGTTACCGCTGCCGTTGCCGAGCCCGAGGCGGTGTCCGCGATCGATCCCGCGGCAGGACTGGACATTTTGGCTCCCGCCGCGCCGGCGCAAGACGTTACGGACGAGTCTGACGACGATTACGTTGAACAGCCGAGGCGCGTGTCTTACGAGAGCGATACTGATTTCTCGGCCGAGATTCCCGCGGCAACGCCCCATGCCGATATTGCATCCGCGTTCTCTTCGATTGGCGCCAGTGCTTCCAACTTCTTTAAGGGTGCGCTTGCAAAGGGCAAGAAATTTGTCGACGATTTCGAGGAGAAGCGCGCTGCCGCACGCGAGGCTGCCGAGCAGGAGGCTATCGCTCAGCAGCAGGCAGCCGAGGCGGCACGTGAGCGCGCGGCGCAAGAGCTCGAGCAGAACGAGGCTATGCAGTCCGTGCCCGTCGACGCTGCCGAAGCTACGACGTCCTTTGAGTCCCAGCAACCGGCGTCCGCGGATGTTGCTGAGGCGACGACGTCTTTCGAGGCTCAGCAGCACGTCGATAGCACCATGTCGTTTGATGCCGCGCAGTTCGATTCCACGATAACGTTTGAAAAGCAAGGCACCGCGATTGCCGAGCCCCTTCCTCCTTCCGATGAGCAGGGCGACGCGGCAGACGATGACGAGCCTATTGATGCTGCCGAAATCCAAGATGTCGCCGGGCACGAGCCCGTCGAGGTCAACTGTGACGAAGAGCAATACGCGGCAGCCGATCAAGGTGATTCGACCGAGGTCGAGCAGGAGGAAGTGCCTGCGGTTTCCGAGGCTCCCGAGACAGATGGGTCGAGGCCTTACTCCACGCAGATTTTCACCATGCCGATCCCGAGTGGTTCCGGTGCCACGGTTGCCGATGTCGCTCCCACTCAGGACGAAACGGTCGATTCCCTTATGGCCCAGATTTCCTCCCAAGCATCGCCGCGTCCGCAGATGAATGTTCCCGATCCGGCGTCGGCACCGTCGCCTGCACCCTCCTCGTCTCCGCTGGCTTCGGTTCCCGATCCGTCGCTGCCGTCGATGAAGCAGACAAACGTTGCGTCTCGCACGTCGCTGTTCGACCTTCCCGATCCCTCCGCACAGGTCAACGACCCCTTTGCTACCGCTCAGGGTCCCGAACCCACATCGGCACCCGTTGCGCCTCCTATGCCCGTTGCGTCGGGCGCACAGCCGATCGAGACCATTTCGGCTCCCGCCCCTGCGGCACCTAAGTCTCGCAAGCGCGGCCTGGGCGGCCTGTTCGGTCGTAAAAAGAAAAACGAACAGGACAGCATGAGTGACTGGCTGGGCGTCGAAGACGATTACGATGCCAAGAAGTCCGGTCGCGGCATCGGTTCGTGGGATAATTTCGAGGACGATAACGATGGCTGGAAGGGCGGCGCTACGTCTTCCGACGGCGCTTCTTCCGAAGATATGCTCTCGGCTGTCGCCTCTATGGGCGACGATGAGCTGCTCGGTCACGATATCTGGTTTGTGGCAACGGGCGCCTCGGATTGTGATGGCTCCGGTATGAAGGCCTTCTTGGCTTCGCATCGCGATAAGCTCCGCGGCGTCTTCTTCATCAATCTTGAATCCGTCGGCGCCGGTAGGCTTTCGGTGGTGACGGTTGAGGGCGAACAGCAGCTGCTCAAGGGCGATCGCCGCATCATGAACCTGGTCAGCAAGGTGTGCAAGTCGTTCCATGTCGATTGTGGCGCGCTCGAGATGCCCTATGCCAAGACCGATGCCTACGCCGCGCTCGAGGCGAGCCGCCGAGCCCTCACCATCGCCGGCGTGGACGGCACGCGTCTGGCTTGCGCTCGTACCGAGGACGACCTGCCCCACAATGTCAACCCGACGAACATTGCCACGGTATCCGAGGTCGTGACCGAGGTTATCCGCCGTTCGTAGACGGAGCTCTAAGGAGTCAACGTGTTTTCGTATATTAAGCGCCATTGGCCTGTCTACGTGATTTTGACCTTGATTGCCATTGCGTTAGGGCTTGGAGCTGCCTACATCGTGGGCGCGAAGGGCTCGACCCCCGCCTCCGCAATCAGCGAAGAGGTGGAGCAAGAACAGAGCACGGGTGCCGATGGGATTCCTGAGTCCGAGCAAGCAATCGTTGATGGTGGATCTTCGTCTGCAGAGTAGATGCGGCGATTTAAATGATTGAAAGCGGGCGAGCCGGGGGACTGGCTCGTCCGCTTTTTCATCGTGCTAGCGCTTCTTTTGGATTGACCTAAGGCGAGCGAACCATAGGGCTGCGGCACCCGAGGTCAGGAGCGCGGTGATGCAAGCGGCGATGGGAGCTGATCCTGTTGCCGGTAGGTCCTGCGGTAGGGTACAGCGTTGAATGACACGGTCCTCGTCATGTGACTCAAGTTTATCGCCGCCGCCGTTGCGGCAAAGATCGACGCGTGCGCTGTTGGTGAGTGCAGTTTGGGGTGTGTAAGCCGACGTTGCCTGCATGTGCACGACTGCGCCCCGAGCATCTGTGCCAAGGATTGCTTTGGCATCGTCAAGGTCGTCGTGCTCATCTTTGAGATCATCACGGGTCCAAGAATCCGTATCGCTTCGAGTCGTAAAGTCGGCGGCTACCGCACCGTATTCAATGCGAATGCCCGTCACGACGGTATTGGATGCAAGGTCGAGTTCTTTCGCCTCGAGTGTGGCGGATTCCGTGGTCGAGACATCCGCCTTCCAGAGGTGCCAGCCGTCGTAATCGACGAGGCGGCAATCTTCACCCAGACTCTCTTTTACTTCGTCGGACTCAAGCCAAGGATTTTCGTGCCCATCGTCAAGCGTCGCGTTTGCCGGCTCATCGACGTCTGTCGAGTCCAACGGCGTCGTGCGATACCACACGTTGCACAGACCGTTGAGGTCGCCGATGGCGACGGGGGTTTCGATTGAGACGAATCTCGCCGTGCCGTCTTTGGCGCACTCAAGATCATCGGTAATCGTAAACTCATCAACCCAAGTAGCGGAATCGTTTCGAGCATCGATGGTATAGGAGAAAAGCCCATCCGTATTGGTTTGCATCGCGGCGCGGTTTTTTCCATCGCCGTTAGCCAACAGACCCTTCCCGATAGGTTGGACAAGTTCCTGACGCTTGTCGACCTGTCCTTTGATCTCGATGGGCGCATCCTTCATCGCGACGGATTGGACTTCTCCCGTATCCTTTATTTCAAACGTTATCTCCTCGGCAAGGTCATAGGTCCGCGGAGACATCGTTTCGCGCAACGAGTAGGTGCCGGGTGCAAGATGTTCGATGCGGTGCGGCTTGTCGGATGAGGTCCAGGAGTCTATTTCGGTTTTATCGGGACCATATAAGGTGAGCTGTGCGCCTTTCACTTCCTGCTCTCCGCTTGCATCGACCTTGGAGATATCAACCTTGGTGTAATCGTCGGATACGTTAAGCCGTGCTTCCACAACGGGTGTTTTCTGGTCGGCATAGGTAAGGTCGACGATATGATGCGTCCGGTCGAGCAAGAAGCCGGTCGGCGCTTGAGTCTCGACAACCTCGTAGCGTGCGGTGCCAGATCCCAGCGGGAGGTCGTCCGCGCGTGCTTCTCCAGTTTCATCCGTCGTGACGGTAGCGACAGCCTCGCCGTCGAGCGCGGCAATGCTACCGTCGGGGCGCACGAAATCACCTGAGGCACGGATCTCAAAGATGGCGCCCGCGAGGCTGCTGCCGTCTACGGCATCGGTTTTAACGATCCTGATGTTTCCGGTCGCGGCGTGGTTATAATACGAGACGATTGCAACGGGCGTTAGGTTTATATCGGCGGGTATGTTTACCTCGATCTCTCCGCCGACAAGATAGGGCTCTTTGGCCGAGGTTTCGCGTACATAATAGGTGCCCGGCACGAGCGATTCGGGCAGTGTGACGGTCCCGGTCGCGTCAGTCGTAAAGGTGTCCATTACGTTATGTGCTGGATGCCAGCAAGTTTGTGAGACAGGTTTGTGATTGCTGTCGAGGAGTTGGAAGGTGAATCCGGCTAGGGGAACAGAAGCGCCTGTTTGGGCATCGCGTTTTACAATCTGGAGATGCGTCGACAGAGCGTGGTTGTCCACGATATATTGAAGCTCGGCGCCGTCGGAAATCTGATTGGCCTCGACGGTCCATTCCCCTGCACGTTTAAAACCCTCTGGGACGGTTTCCGGAACCTCACGAACGGTGTAGCCGGCGCGGTCGTATGGGATGGCTCCGTGGACACCGGCGGGTCGCTTGCCTGCGCCAAACCATGCTTCGGGCTGATCTTTGGTGGAGGCAAAGCCATAGATGTTTGTGGTCAGTGTGCCAACAACCTGCTGAGAGCTGTTACTGACAACCTCAAAGACAACATCTCCTGCCGGCTGCTCCAGGCCGGATTGACCGCTATTGCCGTAGTCCTTGAATTTTGAAATCTCAAGGTCAAACGCAATGGGGATATCGGAAACGCGAGATTCGATCTCGACCACGCCTGAATCGCCGAGTTGGTCGGCTCCAACGGTGTAAGACCAACTGTCACCGGAGGGCAAATAGCCCTCGGGCGCCTTCGATTCATAGATGGTAAAGGTTCCCAGGGGGACATCGGTGAGGGTAGCTCGACCGCTTTCATCGGTCCTGAGAGTTTGTGTCCATCCAGGGGTTGATTGCGATACGCACACGAATTCTGCTCCTGCGAGCGAAGCCCCAACTTGGGGGCCTGCATTCGTTGCGGCGTCGAGTTTTACGACATGCAGGGTGATGGCGCCGGGTTGTTCATCGATGGCGACCTGCCCGCCATCATTCCCCGTGGTAAAGGCAACGCGATCGGGGCGGGGGACATAGCCGGCCGGCGCCTTCGTTTCAACTAGGTAGTATGCCGTGTTGGGTAGGAGTGTTGCCTGCGCTCGACCGTTGCTGTCTATCTGGACGGTGCCGACACGCGCGCCGCTGGCGCTCTCAAAAACATCGAATGTTGCCCCGTCAAACTGATAAGTATTGTTTCCGCTGGTAATGGCAGCGTTTGCAGACTGCTTTTGGAAGGAAACAGAGACCGCCGGCAGTACATAGAGCATGTCTTGACGTCTGCTGCCGCCCGATACGGTTCCTAGATAGCGCCGCGCGCGGTGCGGAGCGGCTTTGAGGCTTCCTGATTTTGCGCTGTCGTGGAGCCACCGCGCAGCCGCCACGACTTCATTGTCGGCGGTAAAGTGCCCACTCTTGGTTTTGCCCTGAGCGGTCGTGTAGGAGTAGGTGCCGTCGACATGGGTAGTGCCGTTGAGCATCCATACGGCAAGCTGGGTGGCGGCGCGGGCGCGATCGGGTGAAAGATGGTAACCGCCAAACGACGTGGCGGTAGGATATCCGTGACAAACGATTGCCGCGAACTCGTCGTCGAGCCACACCCAGCCTTGATCAAAGTTGAGCCATGGACCGCCCGGCTTGGTGGGCCCGGGGCGTTCCTGGTTCATGCAGTAGGCAATCGAGGCGTCTTGAGCTTCATACTTGCCGATGAAGAAGGGCCCACAATCATCGCTAATAGTACGGAAGCCGAGCTGGTCGTAGCCATCGACGGCAAATGCGGCTCCCGGTGCCAGGCAGCCGAACAGCAGGAAGAGGAGCAGGAGCAGCGGACCTGTTGCGATTGCGCTGTGGACAGAGTGCGTGGGTGCGTTGGACATGGCTGCTCCTTATCCCTCGTGCGCCGCATGGGGAGGTTGCGACGCGTAGGATGAGGCTACCCCCGAGGTTCATGCGGGTAAGTACCGGAGCCTGACCAAAAGCTTGCCCAATTCCTGACAAATTGAGCTCAAATACAACAATCAGGCAAAAGCGCAGGTAGAAGATAAGGAGAACAGGAGGCCAAAGGTCCTCATCTCCACAATTGATGCGATTTTCAAACGAATCTCCACGGCTAAAACAAGCATCGCCACCCTTGTATCGAACAAGACAACCGCGTTATACTAGCCAACACACAAGCGGGCATCGCCAAGTGGTAAGGCATCAGCTTCCCAAGCTGACACTCGCGGGTTCGAGTCCCGTTGCCCGCTCCATTCGAATTTCAGGCACGGTAACGTTTCGTTACTGTGCCTTTTTCAATAAAGTGCCGGGACTCGAACCCGACAGGGTGCGAGCGTTAAATAAACGCGAAGCGTTTATAGCGAGCAGGCAAGGTCGCCGATAGGCGACCGCAGCCGGTGCGGATTTGCGAAGCAAATACGCGGACGTCCCGTTGCCCGCTCCATCGAGCGCGGGAGACCTTGGGACGGCCAATTCAACAAAGTCTTCCCCATCGTCTCCGTGAACCCGAGGAGATCGACCGCAGCCGGTGCGGATTTGCGAAGCAAATACGCGGACGTCCCGCTGCCCGCTCCAATTCCAAAATGTTAGGTTCATGCCTGCTGCCCATACTCGCACCCGCGCACGGTACAATGGTTGAGTTACGACCAACGTGCCAATAACCAAAAAGGAGCCGCTATGATCGATCGCTATACCCGCCCGGAGATGGGACATATCTTCTCCCTCGAGAACAAGTATGCCATTTGGCAGGAGATCGAGGTTCTGGCCTGCGAGGCCCAGGCGGAGCTCGGCAAGATCGGCATTTCTAAAGACGAAGCCCAGTGGATCCGCGACCATGCCAACTTTGAGAAGGCGAAGGTCGATGAGATCGAGGAGGTCACGCGCCACGATGTCATCGCCTTCCTGACCAACATGAAGGAATATATCGACGCCGATGTTCCCGAGGGCGAGCCCAAGCCTAGTCGCTGGGTTCACTACGGTATGACCAGCTCCGACCTGGGTGATACTGCTCTGTGCTATCAGCTTACTCAGGCGTGTGACCTGATTATCGAGGACGTCAAGAAGCTCGGCGTGATCTGCAAGCGCCGCGCCTTCGAGGAGCGCAATACGCTCTGCGCCGGACGCACCCATGGCATCCATGCTGAGCCGATGACCTTCGGCATGAAGTTTGGCTCTTGGGCATGGGAACTCAAGCGCGACCTTGATCGTCTTGAGGATGCTCGCAAGAACGTTGCCTTCGGTGCCATCTCCGGTGCCGTCGGCACCTACAGCTCCATCGAGCCGTTCGTCGAGGAGTACGTCTGTGAGCACCTGGGTCTGGTTCACGACCCGCTGTCCACGCAGGTCATCAGCCGCGATCACCACGCCTATCTTGCCGGCGTGCTTGCCACTACAGCGGCCACCTGCGAGCGCATCGCGACCGAGGTCCGCAACCTGCAGAAGACCGATACACTCGAGGCCGAGGAGCCCTTCCGCAAGGGCCAAAAGGGCAGCTCCGCCATGCCGCACAAGCGCAACCCCATCACCATGGAGAAGGTCTGCGGTCTGTCGCGCGTCGTGAAGTCCAACGCCCAGGTCGCCTTCGACAACGTCGCCCTGTGGCACGAGCGCGACATTTCGCACTCTTCCGCCGAGCGTGTCGCCCAGGCCGATAGCTTCATCGCGCTTGACCATATGTTCCAGTGCCTCATTCGCGTTATCGACGGCCTGCAGCTGTATCCGGCCCGCATGATGGCCAATCTCAACAAGACCCGCGGCCTCATCTTCTCCTCCAAGGTCCTGCTTGCCCTCGTCGATACGGGTATCACCCGCGAGGATGCGTACGCCATTGTGCAGGAGAACGCCATGGCCACCTGGCACGAGGTGCAGGATTGTGTCTCTGGCCCCACCTTTAAGGAGCGTCTCGAGGCCGATCCGCGCTGCACCGTCAGCCAGGAGAAGCTCGACGAGATTTTTGATCCGTGGGACTTCCTCACCCGCATCGATACGGTCTTCGATCGCCTGGAGCAGCTGAGCTTCGAGTAGGGTTAACCTAATTCGACCGCTTGCGGATGCATTTCAACCTTTGGCGCCTTGCCCGTCTTGGGCGAGGCGCTTTTTTACTGTCGCATATGCGCCCGGGTAATAAAATGAACTCCGACTGCTGTTTCGATGAAAGGGGGCACGTGCCCAGACGCATCAAGCGGGCCACCATCGTCTCGTTTACGCTCATACTCCTTGTTGCCGTCTGTGCGGGCACCCTGACGTATACCGTTCGAAGCAGTTCTTCCTCCTCGAATGAAGCCGATAGAGATCTCCCGGTGCTCAAAATCGGCGTTACGGATAACGACCCCTATGTGTATGTCGATACCACGGGCGATTACGCCGGTATCGATATCGACATCGCCCGCGAGGCCTGCAAGCGTGCGGGGCTCAAGCCACAGTTTGTCGATATTGACTGGAACGATCGCGACCGGCTGCTCAAAAACGGTGATATCGATTGCCTGTGGTGTGACTATTCTCCCTGTTATCGCGAGGATAAGTATTACTGGACCGAGCCGTATCTAACCGTGACGGTCTCGGTTGCCGCCAAGAAAACGAGTGGCATCAAGTCCTTGGCACATCTCGATGGAAGTAAGACCATTGCGGTGATTGCGGGTTCGGTGAGTGAACGCCGATTGCTTGCGGGGGATCTGGGGGTCTCGTCGGACGTTCAAATCAAATCATATGGCTCTGCCGAACTCTGCAAAGCCGCTCTAGTCAAAGGGTACGTTGACTGCTGGATGGCGGATGTCCAGTCGCTTGACCGACTCGTTGCTCAGTATCCCGGCGTTTACCGTGTGTTTGCCGACAATGTTATGACGGTTGACCTGGGCGTCGCGTTTGATGACAGCTATGAAGGATCGGTCGTAAAGGATCTCAATACCGCGCTGTTCGACATGGATCGAGATGGCACGATTGACCGTATTGTGGGCAATTACAAGACAGGAGCGACGACGGGCGGGCAAGGAGGAAATTCATGACAACTGATGAGCACCGCTTGAGTCGAAAGACTCTGAACGTCATAGCTGCCAGCGTTATTGTCAGCGCCGTCTTGTTAGGCCTGTTGTATACGGTTGGAACCCATCGCTGCCTCGAAAAAACGCTTGGGTTTGGCCAAGAAACCATGGTGTTTTTGGAGAACGCTTGCGAAAAATATGACCGCTACGAACAGGGGAGAAAAACCGAGGCGACGCACGATTTGCTCGCCGCGGTCGAATCGTTTGCGACGTTCCTGTCCTCTGATCGCGTTGAGGTTAACGACGATCTTATCGAGCAATTTGTCCATGCCGAGAACCTTTCGGGGCTGATGGTCATGGACTCCGATGGCCATATGGCTGCCCACTACGACATCGATGGTCGCGATCCGCTCATGTTGTGGCGAGATGAGTTGGCCTGTTCGCCGGTCGCATCGATGTATCAAGGTTCCAAAGTGACCTACTCAACTGTCGATGAGCGCCGTGGTGTCGTTTTTGCCGTCTGTGCTGTTCCGTATGGCGACGGCGTTGCCCTGGCATACCGCTCACTTGTTTCCGATACGGCGGACGACTATTCATATGCCATAGCCGACGTGCTTTCGAACAGTACCTTCCACCAGGGTCCCACGGTGCTTGTTATGGAGGATGCGGAGATTGTCTCATCCAACAGTGCCGATGCTGACGTGTCGCTCGCCCGACTCCTCACCAGCGTAGGAGTTGAGTGGAAAGACGACGGCCTGACGCGCATCGAATATCGAGGAGACGAATGGTATGCCGTGCGTGCGGCATATAAGGACTACCGCCTGTTTGCGCTATATCCCAAATCTGAGGTCATGTCTGACAGGATTTCATTTGTCGCCGTCGGCGTCTTGGTGTGTCTTGCGTTTTGGGTCGTGGTGCTGTTGGCTCGAAATATCGTTGACCACCGCAATTTGGTCGAAAAGGATAAACAGCTCGGCATTATCAATGCCATAAGCGCCATCTACGATTCGACCTTCCTTTTGCATCTCGACACCCTCGAGATCGAGGGGATCAATATGTCGCCGGCGATAGCGAAAATATTTGCCGAGCACAGCGAGGCATATGACTTTATGGACACGGTCTGCCGGGATATCGTGAGCCCCGAAAGCCGCGAAGCGGTTGTGGGCCTCGTAGATGTAAGTTCGCTTCGTGAACGTATGGAGGGCGTACCGTACTTGGCTGCCGAGGTGCGAGATTGTCGAGGCGCTTGGTACTCGCTACAGGTTGTCCCCCAGCATCGCGATGAGCAAGGCCGGCTGGAGTCGGTCGTCGTGGCGACGCACAACATATCGATGGTCAAGCATGCCGAGGAGCTGTCATATCAAGACAAACTGACGGGGCTTCGCAACCGCAACTATCTTGAATCGCGCGGAGATAGCCTGGTAAACGAGGACTTGCCCGTGAGCGTGATTATGTTGGACTGCAATTATCTCAAGCGGACCAACGACATCTATGGTCACGAGATGGGGGATGAACTGCTGCGACGGACGGCGTCCGTGCTGCGGCGGGTGGCTGGTGCGGATTATCTGCCGATGCGCCTTGGCGGCGACGAGTTTTTGCTGGTTTGCCCCCATACTGACAACGAGTCTGCGCTCGGGCTGGAACAGGATCTTCGTCTCGGTCTTGCCGCGGTAAGCGATGAGGCCCTGACGGTCAGCGCATCGATTGGCGTGGCGACCGTCGAGACGGCTGGAAATACGCTGGCCGATGTATATCGTGTCGCCGACCACAATATGTATCGGGAGAAGCGCACGGTCCACGCACAGGGTGCGGACTGCTAATCTTGCCCCCGCGAGTCCATGCATCGTAGGATGTTGAATCGGTGCTTGCGATAATAAGTCGGCCCAGGCGGGGATAATAGACGTCTGAAATTGCTTTACGAGAGGGGAACGCAATGATTAGTTTTGATTACAAGCCTCAGGGCGTATGCACTCGCAATATTCACCTCAATCTCTCTGACGATGGCAGCAAGGTGCTGGGCGTTGAGTTTACCGGCGGCTGTGACGGCAATCTCAAGGCAATCTCCAAGTTAGTCGAGGGTGCTCCTGCCGATCGCGTAATCGAGGTTCTCGCCGGTAATACCTGCGGTATGAAAAAGACCTCTTGCGCCGATCAGCTTACGCGCGCTATCGAGGCCGCTCGCGCCGAGATCGCCTAATGGGTATCGCCGACCACATCAAGAATGGAATATCGCGCCGTGGCTTTGTGCTCGGCGGTGCTGCCGCGGGCGCTGCCACGGTGCTTGCCGGTTGCTCGAAAAAAACGGGCACCAGCGACGATGCCGCCGGCGAGCCGCAGGTTATCAAGGACGATTCGAAGATTGTCTCGATTACTGATGAGTACGAAGCTGTTGATATCGATCTTGAGCCGGCGGCGTCGTGGACGCTGCCGCTGGGCACGCTGCTGTACTACTGCGATGGCGACTACGCCGCCGCGATGATGGCGCCTGCTTCTGCCCTGCATGCCAATACGCTTGGTGTGCTCAACCTGGGCGATGGCTCGCTTACCACACTTATCGAGGATCCCGTTGAGGGAACCGGTTATGCGTTTTACGACGTTCGCGCGGGTGATGGCGTGTTCGCGTGGGTCGAGATGAACTTTGCCAATGCGTCTTGGAAACTCTATGCGCAAAACCTTGCAGGCTCCTCCCTTACCGGCAACGCTGTCGAGCTCGATCGCGGTGGCGAAAATTACGATCCGCCGCTCTTCACAGCGTATGGGTCGTCGGTCATCTGGTATAAGATGCCCTCGTCCGGCGGCAGCAAGACGAGTAACGATTCGTACTGCTACCGTCAGTCGCCCAGCGAGTCCAAGCCTGAGACTATTTGGAAGTCGACGGGCCGCTTCGCATCCGCCCCGCGTGTGAGCGACGGCATCCTGACCATCTCGCCCCGCGTGCACAATGATGAGGGCGTCTATTACGGTATGACGGCGATCGACCTGACTGACGGCAACAATACGAAGCGAGCTCAGCTGGTGCTTCCTTCGTCGGTTTCGCCTTTCGAGGCCGTGTATATGGGCGACACCTTCGTGTTCTCCATTGAGGCGACGTATAACGGTGTGGGTAGCCTGGGCAATATGGGCACCTATATCGGTAACGAGGGCGGGCCGTACCTCTTCCTTTCGCGTGAGCCGCTCGCGTGCGTTGCGGGAAGGAAAAATAAATACCTGGTTAAAGTCCAGGCGTCGCATTTTTTGATTGACACTTCGGCTAAGACCTACGGCTCGCTTCTGTCGCCCGACCGAGCCCTGGAGTATGGCGATTATCCAGCTACGGCGGGAAAATCGGACTCATTCCTTACGTACGCCACGGTGCGCAACAGCCAGGGTATACCCGAGACGGTCACCGCACGCCTATTCTCTCTTTAAGCTTAGAGGGGTTAAAAAGGCGCCAACAGGGGAATAAACGCGTTGTAATTGTGAGTACCGCCCGCCGAGCTGCCGCGTCATAGTGGCATCCGGCGGGCTCAGGTGCGTTAAAATGGGCTTGTTCTTAGCTGATTGAGACAGGGGGGCCGTGTTATGGCTTCAGATGCAAAAAAGATTCTGCTGGTCGAGGATGAGAAGGCAATCCGTGACGCCGTCGCTGCCTATCTCGAGCGCGAAGGCTACTGGGTTGTGGGTGTCGGCGACGGCCAGTCCGCGATCGAGGAGTTCGAGAAGCATCAGTTTGACCTGGTCGTGCTCGACCTTATGCTCCCCAAGATCCCCGGCGAGCGCGTTTGCCGCACCATTCGCGATACCTCGGATGTCCCCATCATCATGCTGACTGCCAAGGGCGAGATCGAGGACCGTATTATCGGTCTTGAGCTCGGCGCCGACGACTATCTGATTAAGCCGTTCTCGCCGCGCGAGCTTGTCGCGCGCGTACGCGCCTTGTTCCGCCGTGCCCATCAGGCCGACGAGCCAGCCGTCGAGGTACTCGACTTCGGCGATCTGGTCATCGATATCTCGGGCCACAAGATTTTGGTCGAGGGCAAGGAAGTCGACCTGACGGCTTCCGAGTTTAAGCTGCTCACCACGCTTGCCCGTCACCCCGGTCGCGTCTACAACCGCATGGAGCTGGTCGAGAAGGTGCTCGGCTACGACTTTGAGGGCTATGAGCGCACCATCGATAGCCACGTGAAGAACCTTCGCGCCAAGCTGGGCGATGATCCCAAGAAGCCCAAGTGGCTCTACACCGTCCACGGTGTCGGCTATCGCTTCGAGGCTCCGGCCAAGACCGATAAGTCGGACGAGAAATAGGGAAATCACATATGACACCTGCGCGCTTTGAAATCGGACAAAAGCACAAGCAGGAGAGCGAGGCGGGTTCCAAGGCTAGTTGGAACACGCCTCGTTCCGATTCACGGCCAACGATGAGCTATCCCTCGCGCATGGCACTTGCTTTTGCTCTGACATCGCTCATGACGGTATTGGTGCTGGTGGGCGTGGTCTCTGTTGTGTGGGGCACGGTCTTTTCGGATTACACGCGCTCCAATATCGTCGAGATCGCCAATTCTGCTGCCGAAAAGCTTGCGACGTCGTATGAGGAAAACGGCAATTGGACTGCGGGCGAGCTACGTACGGTCGCGACATCGAGTTTGGTGTCCGACGATTTGGGTATGCAGGTCGTCAACAAGAAAGGCGTTGTCGTTTATGACGACTCATGGCCTTCGGCAAGCGCGACCGCCGATGTGCGCGAGAACGAATCGCCGTCGAGCAGCTCGAGCGGGAAAAAAGCATCGCATAGTCCGGTCTCGTCGGCTCCCACCGGCTCCGATAGCGTTGCAAACGTCGAAATCATAACGTCTTCCGGCGAGCATGTCGGACAAGTAAAGCTGTGGGCCATCGGCTCCGATGCCTTGCTCACCAAGGCAGATTCTGCGTTTAGGGAGAAGACCTTTAACGCCATGGCCCTTGCTGCGGTTGTTGCAGTTTGCATTTCGGTCGTTATCGGATCACTCGTGTCGCGCATGCTCACCAAGCCGATTCACCGTATTACCAGCACGGCCAAGCAAATTCGCGATGGCGATCTGTCTGCTCGTACGGGCTTGCGCGGCGATGACGAGATCGATCAACTGGGCGAGACATTCGATGAGATGGCCACTTCGCTCGAGAAGGATATGAAACACGAGAAACGTTTGACCTCGGACGTGGCTCACGAACTTCGCACGCCGCTTATGGCCATGCTCGCAACGGTCGAGGCCATGCAGGATGGCGTATATCCTACCGACGATGAGCACTTGGAGACTGTTGCTTCCGAGACGCGTCGCCTGGCTCGTCTGGTGCAGCAGATGCTCGACCTGTCGCGCATGGAAAACAGCACGGCTCCGCTCAACCTTGAGCCGGTGGACATGGTTCCTTTCGTGCGTTCCATCGTCAATGCCCAGGAGCGCCTTTTTGTCGACCGCGATCTGCGCTTGCGCTTTGCTGACGAGACCCAAGGTCACGACGATGTCGTCGAAGCCGATCCCGACATGATCACACAATGCGTCATCAATCTCATGAGCAACGCCATGCGCTACACCCCCGAGGGCGGTTGGGTCGTGGTGTCGGTGCTCAGTGACCGCAAACACGTCAGCATTGCCGTTTCTGATACCGGCATCGGTATTGCCAAGGATGACTTGTCGCGCATCTTCGGCCGTTTTTGGCGCGCCGATGCCAGCCGTGCCCGTGAGGCGGGCGGTCTGGGCGTGGGCCTCGCCGTGACTAAACAGATCGTCGAGCGCCATCACGGCTACATATCCGTGGAGTCGGAGCTTGGAAAGGGTACGACTTTTACGATTCATCTGCCTCGCGAGCACACGGCGGACGCGGCATCTACTACAATGGAGCACTAGCTTTTCGCTATTCGGTGAAGGAGGGGTTTCGTCCCTGCCGCTCCGAGTTTGCGAAAACGTGCGGGAAAGAACCCGCATTACTGTCGTATTTTGGTAAGGAGTGACTCACGTGACAACGATGGAGCGTCGTCCGGATTCCCGTGGCAAGGTTCGTGATATCTACGATGCCGGTGAAAACCTGCTGATGGTCGCCACCGACCGCATTTCTGCGTTCGACTTCATTCTTCCCGACGAGATTCCGTTTAAGGGAGAGGTGCTCAACCGCATCTCGGCATTCTGGTTCGATAAGTTTGCCGGCATCGTTCCCAACCACCTCGTTTCCATCGACCCGGCGGATTTCCCCGAGGAGTTTGCTGAGTATCGTGACTACCTCGCCGGCCGCGCCATGCTGGTTAAGAAGGCCCAGACGATTCCTATCGAGTGCATCGTCCGCGGCTATCTGACCGGTTCGGGCAAGAAGACCTACGACGAGAACGGCACCGTCTGCGGCATCCAGCTGCCTGAGGGCCTGACCGAGGCTTCCAAGCTTCCCGAGCCGCTGTTCACGCCGTCCACGAAGGCCGAGATCGGTGACCACGACGAGAACATCTCGTTCGAGCGTTGCTGCGAGATCGTGGGCGAGGACATCGCCACGCAGATTCGCGACCTTTCCCTCAAGATCTACAAGGCTGCCGCCGAGTATGCAGCGACCCGTGGCATCATCATTGCCGACACCAAGTTCGAGTTCGGTGTCATCGATGGCAAGGTTACGCTGATCGACGAGTGCCTCACGCCCGACTCCAGCCGTTTCTGGCCTGCCGCCAGCTACGAGGAGGGCAAGATTCAGCCCAGCTACGACAAGCAATTCGTCCGCAATTGGCTCAAAGCCAACTGGGATATGACGGGGGAGACCCCGCATCTGCCCGCCGAGGTCATCGATGGCACGTCCGAGCGCTATCGCGAGGCCTTCCAGATCATCACGGGCTCCCAGTTCACAAGCATGAAGGAGAACGCATAAGTGAGTACCCGTAGCGCCACGAACAAGCGCACGCAATCCCACGAGGTTACCGGGGTTGCGCGCAAGTCCGCTGCATCCGCCAAGCCCGCCCGTCAGGCAGCGAGCTCTGTCCGCGTCGTGCCGGCTTCGTCTAAGGCACGCCGCAAAGAGCTCGAGAAGGGCGAGAACCTCGAGGGCCTCTCTAAAGAGGAGAAGCGCGCCCGCAAGGCTAAGCAGCGCGCCAAGGAGGATCGCATCTACACGGTGTCGAATATCCTTCTCAAGCAGGATGAGGACTACACCAAGCGCCGCCGCATCTGGTGGGCCGTGCTCACTATCGGCATGGTGCTCGTCGTGGCCATTTGGGCTTCGCTGTACTTCGCTCCCGCTGGCATGGTGTCCAGCCCTGTCCAGATGGTCGGCATTGTTTTGTCCTACGTCGTCATTTTGGGTGACTTCATCTACGACTTCGTTCGTATTCGTCCCCTGCGCAACATGTACCGCACGCAGGCCGAGGGCATGTCCGAGAACAAGCTCAACGCCCTTATCGAGCGCTCGGCTGCCGAGGAGGACAAGAAGGACTCCAAGAAGAAGTAGCGTTTGCATGCATACTTATCGCTAAGATATAAGGCGCGTCGTTTTTGCGGCGCGCCTTTTTACTGTTCTATAGATAGATGGAGTGGCACATGATTCGAGCTGCCCTGACGGTCGAAGAGGCTCTGGAGGGCATGAAGGCCCTAGAGCCCAAGATTAAAAACTATGCGCGCCTGGTTGTCCGCAAGGGCGTAAACGTCAAGCCCGGTCAGGAGGTTGTCGTTCAGTCTCCGGTCGAGTGCGCGCCGTTTGCGCGCGTGGTGGTCGCGGAGGCCTATGCCTCCGGTGCCGGTCACGTGACGGTTATTTGGGCCGATGACGCCGTGACGAGGCTCACGTACGAGCATGTCGATAAAAGCTATTTTGAGCAGACGCCCGAGTGGAAGCGCCTGCAGCTGGATTCCCTGGCCCAGGACGGTGCCTGCTTTATCTTTATTGAGGGTGCGGATCCTGCAGCCCTCAAGGGCATCGATCCAGCCAAGCCGGCCGCGGCATCCAAGGCGAGGAATACGCAGTGCAAAGTTTTCCGCCGTGGACTGGATTACAACATCAATCCGTGGTGCATCGCCGGCGCTCCGGTCGTGGCTTGGGCGCGCGAGGTGTTCCCGGGAGACGCCGATGAGGTTGCAATCTATAAGCTGTGGAATGCGATTCTGCACACCGCTCGCGCCGATGGCCAGGACCCGGAGAGCGACTGGGAGCTTCATGACGCGGCGTTCGAAAAGAACTTGCGTTTCCTAAACGATAATCAATTTGATTGCCTGCGCTACACCGCTTCGAACGGAACCAATCTGACGATTGGCATGACGAAGGGTCACGAGTGGGCCGGCGGCAAGGGCAAGACGCCCGATGGACACCCCTTCTTCCCCAACATTCCCACCGAGGAAGTCTTCACCTCGCCTGATCGTATGCGCGCCGACGGTATCGTGTACTCGGCCATGCCGCTCATTCACCACGGTAACAAGGTCGACGATTTTTGGATTAAGTTCGAGGCCGGCCGCGTAGCGGACTACGATGCCCGCGTGGGCAAGGCGACGCTTGCGAGCATCATTGACACCGATGAAGGTGCCGCTCATCTGGGTGAGGTCGCGCTTATCTCCAAGAACACGCCGATCCGTGAAAGTGGCGTTTTGTTCTATGACACGCTCTATGATGAGAACGCCAGCTGCCATCTCGCGCTAGGTGTCGGTTTCCCCGAATGTATCGAGGGTGGGTATGACATGTCCAAGGAAGAGCTCCTGGAGCATGGCGTTAACGTCTCGAGCACGCACGTCGATTTTATGATTGGCACGGACGACATCGATATTACGGGCATTACGCCTGATGGACGTGAAGTTGTGATTTTCCAGAACGGCCAATGGAGTTGGGAATAGTCCCAGACCGTGGTACAATGCCACCCGCGGGCCGTTAGCTCAGCTGGCAGAGCAGGGGACTTTTAATCCCAAGGTCCAGGGTTCGAACCCCTGACGGCCCACCATAGAATGGAAAAGCGACTGGCGGATGCCGGCCGCTTTTTTGTTGCCGCGACGCGGGTTCGAACCCGAAAGGGCGCGGAGCTGAGTAAACGCGTGAGCGTTTGCCAGCGCAGCGCGCATGGCGCGAAGCGCCGCAGCGGCCGCCTGCGGCGCAGGCTGAACCCCTGACGGCCCACCCAAAGTAAGGAATACGAAATGAAAACAAATAGATATGGAATTAGCGGCAGCACATTAAAGATAATAGCAGCCATTTCGATGGTTCTCGATCATGTAAGCAGGATCGTCCTGACCAATGGAATCATGACTCACGCATCGTACAGCCAGATATCAGACGAACAGTGGGCGATTCTAAGCGAGGCTTCGGATGTGCTTCATGTTCTTGGCAGAATTGCATTTCCCTTATTTTGCTTTTTGATAGTTGAGGGATTTTTGCATACTCATGACTTAAAGAAGTACCTGCGAAATATGCTTGTCTTCGCAATCATTGCGGAGCCCATATACGATTTCGTCCAAACCGGGCAACTATTTGACCTTCGGCAACAAAATGTTATGTGTGAGCTCCTGCTTTCCTTGGTCTTTTTGATTGTTCTGGAAAAGATACAAAGTCTTTCAAAACGGAAAAGATACATCGCAGAAACTGCTCTGATTGTTTTGACAGCACTGGCAGCTGAATACACTAAACTAGATGGCGGTGTGTATGGCATTCTGCTTGTGGCTGCATTCTATTTATTCCACGACAGCAAGGCCAAGATGTTCTTTGCTGCAGTATGTGCAGTGCTCCTTTCGTCATGCCATATAGTTGGCGGCGGATTTGAGTTTGCTACAGCTAATGTATTTAATCCTGATGTTGCTGCCGCGGTCGTTTCGTTGCTGCTTATCAATCTTTATAATGGTAAGCGAGGGCTGAAGCTCAAATATTTCTTCTACATTTTCTATCCGGCACATCTTGCTCTGCTTTATGGTGTCTCACTTATTGTTTTGAACTGTCTTTAAAAACTCTCAAACAAGTCTCTGAAAACGGAAACAAATTGACTCTAAGACTGCTTGTGAATTTCCGGAAGACCTGTGAGATACGAGGATAGACAACGAGGGCTGTAGAAAGATGCTTCGAAAGCATGAATGGCAGCGAGAAAATGAGTTCGGAAGAACCCCTCTGGATGCTCCAGCATAGAATAGAAAGCGATCGGCTCCGGCTGGTCGCTTTTTTGTTACCGATGCACGGTTCGAACCCGAACTTCTATATATAGGAACGCTTGGCGAACAAAACCTGCCTTTTACCGACGGGAAACAAATAACCGATGCTTTTGGAGTAAAGTGGCGCTCCAGAGATGACCGATGCCTCAACATCTATAAACCAGCTGGTCACCGCCAATATCAGAAGCTGATGCTTCAGTTATAACCTCAGTGACGTGACTGAGGGACCTATTCATTTGTGAACAAAATATGGAGTGCGCGATTCCCGCCCCCGGCGCCCCTCCGGTCTGGCAATATATCTCCTTGCCGCGCGGC
>CAJMLP010000009.1:0-72688 GCA_905214215.1 uncultured bacterium
GGGCGCCTGCTTTGTTTTGAGAAGTTCGCGAAGCCCACTTCTCAAAACAAAGCAGGCGCCCCGGCCCTCGTGGAATAGATAAGGGGGAAGCATGAGCTTTACGAGTGTGGCGCTTCAGATGTTGACGGTTTCGCTGCCTATTTTGTTGGGGTGGTGTATCGCCAAGCTGGGGTTTATGAAAGCGGAGTTCGAGCGCGAGCTGTCGCATCTGCTGTTGCAGGTGGCGCTACCGTGCTTGGTGCTTTCGTCAGCGCTGGGCGATGATGTGAAGCTTCCGAGCATTGCCGAGACGTTTTCGCTCATGGGTCTGTCCTTTGTGATGTATGTGGTGGCGACCGTTATCGCGTTTGCTGTCACCGCTGCTCTTCGCGTTCCCAAAGGGACAGAATGCTCGTATCGCTTCGCCGTGCTTTTCGGTAATGCCGGGTTTATCGGTTTTCCGGTTATTTCGGCGGTGTTGGGAAAACAAGCGCTGTTGTATGCATCGATTGCGCTTATCCCCCTAAACCTTCTTATGTTTACCGTCGGTGCCATGTTATTTAGCGGAATGGATGGCGGCCTTAAAAAGCAGATGCGCAATATTGCCGCCTGCTGCAAGAGCCCTGGTCTCATTGCAAGTGCTGTTGTGCTTGGGATCGTGCTAACCGGATGGACCGATTGGGGCGTGTTGGGCGACTCGATTTCCATTGTTGGCACCATGACCACTCCAGCGGCATTGTTGCTCATGGGATCGTCTATCGCCAAGTACCGTCCGCTCGAGATGCTTACCAACTGGCGCGCCTATGTCGCCGTGGCGTTTCGCCTGGTTGTCGTGCCGGTGGCATGTCTTGCCGTCGCGCGCTTGTGGCCCGGCATGACGCCCATGTTTATCGCGACGCTTGTGCTCGAGATGGCAATGCCGGTGGGCAGCAACGGTACGCTGTACTGCCTACAATACGGCAAGGATGCACGCCCCATGATGCAGTGCACGTTTTTGTCGATCATCTGCTCCATTTTGACCATCCCACTCGTAGCCACACTGTGCGGGTAGGCATTCGGGACGGTCTCGCGCTGGGGCCTTGCCCGGCTGGGCGGCCTTGCTCCGGGAAGTGGGCTTCGCGAACTTCCCGGAGCAAGGCCGCCCAGCCGGGCAAGGCCCTCTCGACCGTTTCGATATGCGGGGGCTGATATTTTTTAATGTAATGGGGACTTTGCCGTTGCGGCCTTGGGGCTGCGCATCTTCCTTTGGTCAGCCAAAATTACATTGCCGGGGCCGGGGAGGCGTGCTTTGTTTTGAGAAGTTCGCGGAGCCCACTTCTCAAAACAAAGCACGCCTCCCCGGCCCTCGTCTGTAAACTCTTCCGCTGAGCGAGCGGGAGCTCGGACGTTTTTTCGGATGGACTGTCGATGCCCTTCGCTGTAGAGGCGGGCCGCGGGCAATCCGTTCCAATGTTTCCAAATGAATACGCTGTGAGCCGTGAGAGACGATTCTCCCCGCAAGCACTCTAGTATGCTAAAGTACCCAGAAGACCGGCGGAGCTATGCCGGTCTTCTGCTCTAGGTGAAACACAGCATGAGGAGGCTCACCAGATGACGGCCACACCGTGGGGATTCCGGGACATATTGCCCGAGGAGGCTCAGGCGCGCGAGGAGATTGCGCTGACGGTGAAGGGCTGCTTCAGGGAGCATCATTACCTTCCGGTCGAAACGCCGCTGCTCGAGGACAAGGGTTCACTCGAGGAAGGCGGCCGCATCGCGGACACGCCGTTTAAGCTTTTTGACGATGATGGCCGTCTGCTGGTGGTCCGTCCCGACAACACATTACCGATCGTGCGTCTGGTCTCGACCCGCATGCGCGCGGCCGACCTGCCCCTGCGCCTGCGCTATGAGGCGCCGGTGGTTCGTGAGTACCAGCGCAATGCCGGCGGCTCGCGCCAGTTTACACAGCTGGGCTTTGAGCTTATCGGTGCGGGCGACACCGCGGGCGATGTCGAGATTGTCTCGCTCGTGGCCGAGGCGGTGCGCAAGCTGGCGCTGCCCGATGCGCGCATTATCGCAGGTAGCGTGCGTCCGTTTAAGGAGCTGCTCGCGGCGTGCGAGGATCGCGAGCTGGCTGCCGAGGCCCTGCGCTGCGTGCACGCCAACGACTTTGTGGGCCTCGATGCCCGCGTGGCGGCAAGCGCCGAGTCCGATGCCGTCAAGGTTGCCATTAGCGAGCTGCCGCGCTTGCACGGCGGCGCCGAGGTACTCGACCGCGTCGATGTGCTTCTGGCGGCGGCGGGCATTGTCGCGCCGCTCACGCGCGAGCTGCGCGCCCTGGTCGAGGGCCTGGCTCCCGAGGACGCCCAGGTGCTGTCGTTCGACTTCTCCATCATGAACTCGTTCGATTACTACACGGGTCTGGTCTTTAAGGCCTATGCCGGTGGCTTGCCCGATCCGGTCGGTTCGGGTGGACGCTACGACTCCATCTTTACCGGCGCATTTGGCGACGGCATCGAGGTGCCGGCGGCGGGTTTCGCCTTTTCGCTCGAGCGTCTGGAGGCTGCGCACACCTCGGCCGAGGACGCTGCTTCCGATGGCGATCACGCCGCGGGCCGTGGCGCCGAGGGCCCGCTGCGCATCGCCGTGCCCAAGGGCTCGCTCAAGGCCGATACGCTCGACGTGCTCGAAGCCGCGGGCCTGGACGTCTCTGAGTTGCGCGATCCGGGCCGTCACCTAATCGTGCGCGGCCGCGACACGCGTGCCGGTGAGGGCGCGGTCGGAGATATCGAGTTTGTCATCGTGCGCCCCAGCGATGCGCCCGCCTTTGTGGGCTGCGGCGGTGCCGATTGCGGCATCTGCGGTTGGGACTCGCTTATCGAGGCCGACCTCAACTTGCTGCAGCTGGTCGATCTGGGCTACGGCCTGTGCACTTTCATTGAGGCGGAGCCCGCGTGGCGCGCCGGCCAGGCCGAGCGCAACTATGCCCGCCGCGGGTCGCTTCGCGTGGCCACCAAGTATCCGCGCATCGCGAGCGCCTGGTATGCCGAGCGCGGTGTGAACGCCGATATCGTCTCGCTGCACGGTAACATTGAGCTGGGTCCCATCGTCGGCATGACCGATCGCATCGTGGATATTACCGCCACGGGCGCCACGCTGCGCGATAACGACCTCGTTATTACTGGTCGCATTATGGACTGCACGGCCCGCTTCTTTGTCAATCCGGGTGCCGCACGTCTGGATCCGCGCGTACGCAATCTGGCAGATCGCTTGGCGGCAGCCGTGAAGGACAAGCATTTTGAGCCCGTTGCGGGCTCGGCACAATAGCGCGAGCACGCACGGGCGCCCCAACGTCCGGGCGGCGGGCCGACTGGCGCCGCCGCCCGGTCTCTCATTTTTCGAACACAACCTCGACCGATAGGGGATACCGAAATGAAGACCATCAAGCTTGCTCCCGGTGAGCGCCTCGTTACCAACCAGCTCAACCGTAAGGGCGTGCTGCCGCAAAACATCGTCGACGCCGCTCGCGATATCGTGGCCAACGTGCGTGCCAACGGCGATGCCGCGGTGCGCGATTACTGCCAGCGTTTTGACGGTGTTGAGCTGCAGAGCTTCCGTCTTCCGCAGGAGCAGATCGATGCCGCGCTCGAAGGCCTCGATCCGGCCTTTGTCGCCGCGCTCGAAAAGGCTGCGCGCCAGATTCGCGAGTTCCACCAGCGCGAGGTCGAGCAGAGCTGGTTTACCACGCGCCCGGACGGCACGATGCTCGGCGTTAAGGTGACCCCGCTTGCTGCGGCCGGCATCTACGTGCCGGGCGGTCGCGCGCAGTACCCTTCCACCGTGCTTATGAACGCCATTCCCGCCAAGGTTGCCGGCGTTGAGCGCGTGGTCATGGTGACCCCGCCGCAAAAGGATGGACTGATTAGCCCGTATACGCTCGCGGCGGCCAAGCTCGGCGGCGTGGACGAGATCTATATGGTGGGCGGCGCCCAGGCCGTGGCCGCGTTGGCGTACGGCACCGAGACCATTCCGCGCGTCGACAAGATCACCGGCCCGGGCAACGCCTTTGTCGCCGCGGCCAAGCAGATTGTCTCGGGCGACGTGGGTATCGACATGGTCGCCGGCCCCTCCGAGGTCTGCGTGCTGGCCGATGCCACGGCCAAGCCCATGGTGGTTGCTGCCGACCTGATGGCGCAGGCCGAGCACGATCCGCTGGCTGCCTGCTACCTGGTGACCTGCGACGAGCAGTTTGCGCGCGAGGTCGAGGCGGGCATCGATATTCTAGTGGCGCAGTCGCCGCGCGCCGAGATCACGCGTGCCTCGCTCGATAACGAGGGCACCATCGTGGTCGCCGCCGACATGGCCGCCGCCGTCGAGGCCGTGAACACCGTGGCGCCCGAGCACCTTGAGCTGCACTGCAAGGACGCGATGGGCCTGCTCGGCGGCATTCGCAACGCCGGCGCCATCTTTGTGGGCGCCTGGAGCTCCGAGCCGCTCGGCGATTACGTCGCCGGCCCCAACCACACGCTGCCGACCGGCGGCACCGCCATGTTCTCCAACCCGCTTTCGGTGGAGGAGTTCGTCAAGCGCTCGAGCGTCATTTGCTATACGCCCGAGGGTCTGCTCTCCGACGCTCCCGCTACACAGCGTCTGGCCGAGGCCGAGGGTCTGTGGGCACACGCGCTTTCGGCCGCACTGCGCCGCCGCGTGCTGGAGCAGGGCGAGGATGCCGTGAGTGTTGAGTCGCTGGCCGCGGCCGACCTGACCAAGGTCGCCTGGCCGGGCGACGCCGTGGCGACGGTTGCCGAGGGCGTGGACCTGGCGGCTGCAGGCGCAGATGGCGCTGGCGTAACCGGCGGGGAGGCCTAATATGGCCGAACTCACGCCTCGCATGAAGGAGCTCGTCCAGCCTTACCTGGCCGGTATTGAGCCCTACGATCCCAACTTTACGCCCACGCGCATCAACCTTTCGGCCAACGAGAACACCTATCCCGTGCCGGCTGGCGTGCGCGAGGCGGTCGACGCCGCCCTGGCTGCCACGCCGCTCAACCGCTATCCCGATCCCATGTCCAACGATCTGCGCGACGAGCTTGCCGCTTGGCATGGTGTGGCGCGCGAGAATGTCTGCGTGGGCAACGGCGGCGACGAGCTGCTCTATAACTACCTGTTGGCGTTTGGCGGCGCGGGACGGACCCTGCTCAACTGCCCGCCGTGCTTTAGCGAGTATGCGTTCTTTGCGTCGCTCTGTCAGACCGAGGTGCGCGACGTGTGGCGCGACCCCGCGACCTTTGAGCTCGACCAGGCAGCCGTGCTTGCGGCGGCGTCCGAGTGCAACCTGGCAATCGTGACCTCGCCCAACAACCCCACGGGTGACGTGGCACCGCTCGACTTTGTCGCGGCGCTGTGCGATGCGTGCCCCGGCATGGTAATGGTTGACGAGGCCTACGTGGAGTTTGCCGACGATTCGTTTGGCGCGGTCACCACGGCGCAGGGGCTTATCGCCGAGCATCCCAACCTGGTGATTCTGCATACGTTGTCCAAGGCGTTTGGCGCTGCCGGTACGCGTCTGGGTTACGTGATCGCGGCGCCGGAAGTCATCGACGTGTTCGCGGCGATTCGCCAGATCTATTCAGTTAACGTGCTGAGCCAGGCGGCAGCACTTGCCTGCGTGCGTGCCCGTGATGCCTACACGCCCGTGGTGGCACAGATCGCATCCGAGCGCGAGCGCGAGCTGTGCGCCCTGCGCGCAATGGCTGCCGATGGCATGCCCGTGGAGGCATGGCCGAGCGCGGCGAATTTTGTGCTCGTGCGCACGCCGCATGCCACGCGCGTGCGCGAGCGTCTGCGCGACGAGTATTCGATTTTGGTGCGCGACTTTAGCTACGCGCCGGGGCTTGCGGACTGTCTGCGCATCACTGTGGGTACGCCGCAGGAAAACGACGAGGTGCTGGCTGCGTTTGCCGCGCTGGTGAAGGGGGAGATGTAGATGGGCCGTTATGCCGAGGTAACCCGTAAGACGGGGGAGACCGATATTGTCGTCAAGCTCGACCTGGATGGAACCGGTACGTGTGATATCTCGACCGGCGTGCCGTTTTTCGACCACATGCTCAATGCCTTTGGCCGCCATGGCCTGTTTGATTTGACGGTGCATGCGGTAGGCGACGTGGAAGTCGACGCGCACCATACCGTCGAGGACACAGGTATTGTGCTGGGCGAGGCGTTCTGCCAGGCGCTGGGTGACAAGGCGGGCATTACGCGTTTTGCCGATGCGGCGATTGCCATGGACGAGACGCTCGTGATGGCCGCCGTTGACATCTCGGGTCGCGGGCAGGCCTATTGCGAGCTGCCCGTGCCGACCGAGCGCGTGGGCACCTTTGATACCGAGCTAGCCGTCGAGTTCTTCTACGCCTTTGCGCGCGACGCCAAGCTCACGCTGCATGTGCGCGAGCTGGCGGGCGGCAACTCGCATCACATTATCGAGGCCGCCTTTAAGGCCGTGGGCCGCACGATGCGCCACGCCTGCGAGCTCGATCCCCGCGTGCAGGGCATCCCCAGCACCAAGGGCTCACTGTAACCTGCCAAAAAGGGACAGGTTTATTTTGGCAGGTTTTATCTGCGGGAATGCTGTCTCATGTGGTGGGTGAACGCTTAACCGACCAAAATAAACCTGTCCCTTTTTGGCAGGTTTTGAATGAGATAAGGGAGGGTCGCGTGGGCGAACCGAAGATCGTGGTGGTTGACTACCACAAGGGCAACTTGTCGAGCGTCGTGCGCGGGCTTGCGCGCGCCGGTGCCGCCGCCTGCCCATCGGACGATCCGGAGCAGATCCGCAACGCCGACGGCCTGGTCATCCCGGGCGTGGGCGCGTTTTATGACGCGATCGCCTTTATGCGCCAGAGCGGCGAGGAGGTGGCCGTGCTCGATGCCGTTGCAGCCGGAACTCCGCTGCTCGGTATCTGCCTGGGCCTTCAGCTGTTTTTTGAGCGTGGCGACGAGGGCGTGCCGGCGGACGAGGGTGCGGACGTGGACGACGATGCCTCCGAGCAGGTCGGTGGCCCCTGGGTCGATGGCCTGGGCATCATGCGCGGCTCGTGTACGCGCCTAGAGTCGAGCCGTCTGAAGGTCCCGCATGTGGGCTGGGATCAGGTGCACATGACGCCTGCCGGCGCGGCCGATCCGCTGCTCGCCGGTTTTGCCGAGGGCGCCAATATGTATTTCACTCACAGCTACGCGGTGACCGACGATGCCGATGCCGCCGATGTGTTGGCGCGCACGCACTATACGCGGAGCTTCCCGTGCATCGTGCGCCACGGCAACGTGTGGGGCTGCCAGTTCCATCCCGAGAAATCCTCTGCGCTGGGTCAGCGCATCCTTAAGAACTTCGTGAGCATCGTCGAGGGGGCCGGCCGATGATTCTGTTTCCCGCAATCGATTTGATCGGCGGCAAGGTCGTGCGCCTGGAGCGCGGCGACCGGAGCCGCTGTAAGGTGTATTCTGACGACCCCGTGGCCGTTGCCCGCTCCTTTGCCGAGCAGGGCGCGAGCTGGGTGCACGTCGTCGACCTGTCCGCTGCCTTTGGCGAGGACGAGGACGCGTGCGCTGCCAACTTGGCAGCGATTAAGGCCATCTGCGGCGTCGACGGTCTGTCCGCGGACGTGGGCGGCGGCGTTCGTTCGCTCGCGCGCATCGACGAGCTGGCCGGCTACGGCGCGCGTCGCATCGCGCTAGGCACGGTGCTCGTGACCGAGCCGGGATTTGCCGAGGTGGCGGCGCAAGGCTTTGGCGAGTTACTGGTGGCAGACATTGCCGCCCGTGACGGCCAGGTCAAGGTGAATGGTTGGCGCGACGGCGCGGGTGTGGCGCTCGACGACGCCGTGGCGCAGCTCACCGAGCTGGGCTTTAAGCATCTGGTGTATACCGACATCGCGCGCGATGGCATGCAGACGGGCATCGACGTGGCGGCGTATCGCCATGTGGCCGAGGTCGCGGGCTTTCCCGTCGTGGCTTCGGGCGGCATCTCGACGCTCGACGATATCCGCGCACTGGCCGCGGTGGGCGAGGATGCCATCGAGGGTGCCATTACCGGTCGTGCGCTCTACGAGGGCAACTTTACGCTGGCCCAGGCGTTGGCCGCCGCCCGAGGGAAGGAGTAGCCCATGCTTGCCAAACGCGTGATTCCCTGTCTGGATGTTAAGGACGGCCGCGTGGTCAAGGGCGTCAACTTTGTGAGCCTGCGCGATGCTGGCGACCCGGTGGAGCTGGCGCGCGCCTACGACCGCGAGGGTGCAGACGAGGTCGTCTTCCTGGACATTACCGCGACGAGCGACAACCGCGCGACGACCATCGAGATGGCGGCGCACGCGGCCGAGGAGCTCGTTATTCCCTATACCGTGGGCGGCGGTTTCCGCGACTTGGCGGGCATGCGAACCATGGTTGCCGCCGGTGCCGACAAGGTGTCGCTTAACTCTGCCGCCGTGCGCGATCCGTCGTTGATCAGCCAGGCCGCCGCGGCGTTTGGCAGCCAGGCCGTGGTCGTGGCGATTGATGCCAAGCGCGTGGGCCTGCCCGGTCAGCCGGATGCCGACAAGTGGGAGGTCTTCACGGCGGGCGGTCGCAACGCCACGGGTATCGATGCGGTGGCGTGGGCCGAGGAAGCGGCTCGTCGCGGCGCCGGTGAGATCTTGCTCACCAGCATGGATCGCGACGGCACCAAGGCTGGCTTCGACCTGGCACTCACCCGCGCCGTGGCGCGCGCGGTGCCGATCCCGGTGATCGCAAGCGGCGGCGTGGGCACGCTCGAGCATTTTGCCGAGGGCGTGATCGAGGGCGAGGCCGATGCCGTGCTGGCGGCCAGCGTCTTTCACTTTGGAACTTTCAGCATTCGCCAGGTGAAGGAGTATATGGCCAGCCAAGGCATCCCTGTGAGGCTGGACTTCTAGTGCTGCGGCTTGCCCAGGCACCGCATCTTGCCGCTCAAACCGTCGCTCGCGTACCAAAGTACGCGTCGCTCCTCTTTCGCGGCAACCTGCGGCACCTGGACAACCCTCGCCGACCTGTGGGATTTCGTTTGTTACTTGGGAGAAATGATGACTGAGGTAATAAATGCTACCGAGCTTAAATACGACGCCCGCGGGCTGATTCCTTGCGTGGTTCAGCAGCATGACACCGGTGAGGTGCTTATGGTTGCTTGGATGAACGAGGAATCGGTGGGGCTGACGCTCAAGACCGGGACCACGTGGTTTTGGAGTCGCAGCCGTCAGGAGCTCTGGAACAAGGGCGCGACGAGTGGCAACATGCAGGAGGTCAAGGAGCTCTGGGCCGACTGCGATAGCGATACGCTGCTGGTCAAGGTGGACTCACCGGGCCCGGCCTGCCATACCGGCAACCGTACCTGCTTCTTTAAGCGCGTGGAAGGGGGAGTGCGATGAAAGTCGTGACGCCGTTCGAGGTCGCCGAATGCAACACCGAGCTCCTCCGCGCGGGCGTGCCATGCCGCGTGCACCTGACTGATGCCTGCGGGGCGCAGTCGCTTTGGCTCGAGGCCGAGAAGGAAAGGCTCGATGAGGCCCATGCCGTCATCGTCGAGTTCTTTGAGAAAAAGGGCGCAAAGCCTCGGTTCGATGAGGCCGGTACCTACTTTACGCTGCAGTAACGAGAGGAAATAACCATGGGAGTCAGAACAGCTAACGTGCAGCCGGGAAACATCGGTGAGACGCTGACGGGACTGGCCGAGGTGATTCACAGTCGTCGCGACGCATCGCCGCAGGAGAGCTATACCGCGCGTCTGCTGACCGACGTCGAGGACGAGCTTCTCAAGAAGCTTGCCGAGGAGGCGAGCGAGGTGATCATGGCCTGCAAGGATAACGACCACGATCACATCCGCTACGAGGCCGGCGACCTGATCTACCACCTGCTCGTGACGCTCGAGCGCTACGGCATCACCCTCGACGAACTGGCCGGCGAACTCAACGCCCGCCGCCACTAGTCATTGGGGACGTTCTTAAACGACTAGTTAGGCGAGGGGCGTGGATTCCCATTCGCCGGTGGGGTGGGGGATATCGAAGGCCCGGTAGCCGCAGTCGTAGGCGTGGGCCTGGGCCTCGCGGATGTTCCAGCAGATGTCGCAGGCGCGGTGCGCGTCCGAGCCAAAGGTGATGGGCACCTCGGCATGGGCGAAGCGGCGCAACAGCCCGGTCGCGGGGTAGTAATCGTCGAGCCCCTTGCGCGGTGCGGCGGTCGAGACCTCAACGCGGCGACCCGTATCGTGGGCGCATTCGGCCATCTGCTCCCAAAACGGCGCGGGGTCAAAGTCGGGTGCAAAGCCGTCCTTCGAAAAGCGCATGACCAGGTCGGGATGGGCCATCGCGTCAAAGTTGAGTGAGCTTTCGCAAGCACGGCACCAGTCGTCGACGTAGCACTCCCACACGCCGCGCACGCCTAAGTTTTCCCAAACATGCAAGTTGGTATCGTCGTCGATCCAACCGCAAAGGGAATCGGGTGTATCGGGGCGCGCGACGTCCTCTGTCCCTGCCGTGCCCGCGGCGCCTGCCGCAATATCGCCCGGGTTGCCAATCCAGTGCACGCTGCCCAGACGTACGACGGCGCCCTGGGACCAGTGCTCTACCAAGGGCTCGCAGCCCTCGTACCAATCGCATTCAAAACCGTAGATAAAGGTGAGCTCCGGCGCAATCTGCGCGGCGAGTTTGCGGGCGTCCTCAAAGGCCAAACGATGTGCCGGCAAGTCGCCCTCGACGACCTGCACCTCGCAGTTAGCATCCACACTGGCGGGCAGGGTAAGGTGGTCGGTCGAGACCATGACGCGGCAGCCGGCGGCAGCAGCGGCACGGACGTTGTCCTCGAACGAGGCGTGCCCGTCCGAGAACGAGGTATGAGTATGGCAATCGACCAGCGGGCAGGCGGGCATGGCGACTCCTTTGCATTTGGTGAATCCGCTCCATTGTAATGGTGCAGCTCTCAACACGCCGCGCACGCCGGGTGCCGAAATCGAGTGGAAAGGCGGGGCGGCGCGTGCCGGCGCCGGCGACTACTTGCTTCGTGCCGCCGCTCGTTTGGACTGCACGGTTATAATCGCGTGCCGCACGGCGGTGACGGGACGATAGCGGATCATACGCGGTCCTGACCAGCGCATGACCTCGCGGATCTTCTCGCGCATGGCAGGCCGGTAGCAATGCGAAGGACAGGCCGAGCAAAATGTCTTGGTGCCCATGTGCGGGCAGTGCTCAATGCGCGCGATGGCGTATTTCTGCAGCTCGGCGCATTCAGGGCAGAGCGTAATGGTCCGAAGGCCGAGCTTCACGCGCACGGACTCATCGTTGCCAGCCTGTTCGACCGCATGCCCGCCGCCATGATGCCCGCGGCACCACAGTGCAATCATCTGCGACACCATCTGGGCCTCGCGTGCACGTTTGCGCGCCAGCTCCGGCGTGTCGGCGGTGCGCGCCATTAGCTCAGCCTCCCGTGCTCGACCGAAAGCGAGAAATCGGCAAACGCGCAGGTGCTGGCACGGTGGCTTACGAGCACAATGGTCTTGCCGCGGCGCTTGAGCTCGTCAACGGCCTGCATTACGGCTGCCTCGTTGAGAGCGTCAAGTGCGCTGGTGGGCTCGTCGAGCAAGATGAAAGGCGCGTCGTTGAGGAAGATGCGCGCAAGGCCGATGCGCTGGCGCTCGCCGCCCGAAAGCGAGTCGCCCAGCTCGGCAACGGGCGTGTCGAGACCCTGCGGCAGGCGGTCGATGAGGGCGGTAAGCGAAGCGGAGCGGCAAGCGTCGAGCAGCTCGGCATCGGTGGCGCTGGCGTGCGCAACCAGCAGATTCTCGCGTACGGTGCCGCAGAACAGATGTGTGTCCTGGGTCATATAGGCCTCGTGGCTGCGCAGGCTCGCCGTGTTGATGTGGCGGGCATCGACGCCGCTCACCGTGATGGTGCCAGCTGCGGGGTCCCAAAAACGCATGAGCAGCTTAAGCAGCGTCGACTTGCCCGAGCCCGAGCGCCCCATGATGCAGGTCATGGTACCGGGCGCAAAGGTGCAGGTCACGTCGTCGAGGATGAGACTCGCAGCGGTGTCGTTCGCGACCTGCTCTGTGGCGCCCGCACCGCCCGCGTCCACGCCGCCCGCATAGCTAAAGCTCACATGCTCGGCTGCGGCGCCGGCAAACTCAACGTCCTGTCCATCGGCGACCTCGGCGCACTGGGGCTGCTCGTCGAGCAAATCGAGCACGCGTGCGCCCGAGGCGAGCGTCTCCTGCAGTGAGGCGCCCAGGCGGCTCACGGCCATCACCGAGCCAAACGACGACACAAAGGTAAAGACGGCGACAAACGCTGCGGCAAAGTCAATCGTTCCCGCAGCCACCAGCTGCAGCGCACGCCCGAGCATCACCAGATTAGCCACAAGAATAAGCGCATCGGCTACGGCCTCGCTGACCGCCTGGCGGCGCTTGAGGCGCGCGTCCACGGCGCCGACTTGCTCGGTCAGCTTGCCCAGGGCACGGCTGCGATCGGTGCCACCGGCAAACTGGATGGTCTCGCCCGCGCCGCGCAGACTGTCGAGTACAAAGGCGCCCAGCTTACCGGCGCCCTCGCGGCTCTGGCGGCCGGTGGTGCCGCATGCCTTGGCCGAGGTCAGGGGCAGCAGCACGCCCAGGACCGCGTAGGCCACGAGCGCGATGCCCGCGAGCTCGGGGCTCACAGCCAGCAAAAAGCCCTCAAACACAACGGTGCAGACCAGAGCTATGGCAATGGGCGAGATGGTGTGCGCGTAGAAGACCTCGAGCAGCTCGATATCCGAGGTGACCAGGCTCACGAGCTCGCCCTTGCCGCGGCCCTCGAGCTTGGCGGGGGCGAGCTGGCGCAGGGCGCCAAACACCAGGTCGCGAATGTGTGCGAGCAGACGGAATGCGATGTAATGGTTGCAGAGCTGCTCGCCGTAGTGGAGCGGCCCGCGCGCGATGCCGCAGGCGGCGCAGGCCGCGCATGCTGCGATAAGACCAAGCCCCAAGGCGTTGCGGCCCAGCGCGGCCATAAGGCCAAGGGCGCCAAAGGCCGGCACGAACGCGGCGGTGAGCATGCCGATGCTGCCCAGCGCGACGGCTAGCACAAGCCAGCCGGCAAGCGGTCGGACGAGCCCCATCATGCGCCACATGATGGACGGCGCCGAGCGACGGGCGCGGCCGGAGTCAGGCGCCGCGGCAGCGGAAGACGAACTAGTACCGTTGAGGCCATCGGCACAGGCGGCGCTGCCGTCAACAGCCTCAACCGCGCCGGCATCCTCAGCATCACCCTCTGCATACGCATATGCCGAGAGCTGCTTCTGGCTGTTCCACATGCGCGCATAGGCGCCCGCGGCGGCCAAGAGCTCGCCGTGAGTCCCGTGCTCGGCAATGCGGCCGCGTTCCAGCACCAGGATCTGATCGGCGTCCACGATCGTCGACAGGCGGTGTGCCACCACAATTACAGTGTGCCCGCCGGCAAGCGACGCGATGACCTCGCCGATCGCGGCCTCGCTTGCGGCATCGACGTTGCTCGTAGCCTCGTCAAACACATAGATCGGCGAGTCGTGCAGCAGGGCGCGGGCCATGCACACGCGCTGGCGCTGACCGCCCGAAAGGTTGGTGCCGCCCTCGTTAATCACCATGTCGAGCCCGCCGTTGGCCTGCACAAAGGCCGCCACGCGCGTGCGGTCGAGTGCGCGCAAAAGCTCGGTATCGGTGGCGCTGGGCTGGGCGAGCAGCAGGTTGTCGCGCAGGGTGCCGGCAAACAGGTAACCGTTGATGGGCACCAGGGTGACGGCGCGCATGAGTGAGGCGGCCGTGGCGTCGCGCAGCTCGACGCCGCCGATGCGAACGCTGCCACGGTAGGCACCCTTGCGGCCCGCGATGATCCCCGCGAGCGTGGACTTGCCGCCGCCACTTTCGCCCACGAGTGCCACGAGCGAGCCGTGCGCAATGGTCGCGCTGGCGCTGTCCAGCACCGTGCGGTCGCCGTATGCATAACTCACGCCCGCGAGCTCGACATCGCCGCGACCGTCAAGCTCGACATCGCCGCGCTCGGGCTCGGGCGTATCCAAAATGCCAAACATGCGGCGCGAGGCGGCCATGCCGTTCATGGCCGTGTGGAACAGCGATCCCAGGCGGCGCATTGGCAAAAAGAACTCCTGCGACAGAAAGACGATGAGAAAGGCCGCCTCAAAGCCAATCTTGCCCGTGGCGAGCTGCAGCGTGGCTACGATAATGCCGAGCGCGGCGCCCATGTAGACGACCAGGTCCATAACGCAAATGGAACGCAGCTGCATCACCAGCAGGCGCATGGTCGCTGCGCGGAAACGCTCGGACTCGGCGTTGATACGCTCGTGCCAACTGCGATCGGCCTGGTAGACCTTAAGGGTAGTGAGACCCTGCACGGCTTCCAGGAACATGCCGCCAAGATCGACATAGCTGCCCCAGTACTCGGCACCGATCTTTTTGGCGTTGCGCATGACCATCATAATGGAGACGGGAATGACCGGAACGCAGGCGAGCAGCAGCGCGGCGGGAAAACCCGCCTGGCCCACGAGCAGCACAAACAGCGTGATGGGCGCCAAGCCGGCAAAGAAGAGCTGCGGCAGGTAGCCGCCAAAGTACACCTGGAGTTGCGTGGCGCCCTCGACGCTGGTCTGGACGGCCTCGGCGGTGGGGACGGTCTCGGTGTAGGAGGGGCCGAGTGCGGTGAGCTTGTCGTAGACGAGTGAGCGCACGCGGCGGACGGCCTCGAACGCGGCCTTGTCGCCGGCGCGTTGGGCCAGGTAGATGGAGGCGGCGCGCACGATGATGGCGGCGGCGAGCGGCAAGGCCGCCTGTGCGAGGGCATCGACGGCGAGTGCGGCGGAAAGGCCGTCCGTGACGATGCCGCCCAAGATGCGCGCAAGCACCCACATCACCGTGATGTTTGCCATGAGCGCGATCCACTTAAACAGGACGCTTGCCATAATGTAGGGCGTTGCCTGCGGAACCAGGGAGAAGAGCCGCTTCTCGAACATGAAACCTCCTATGCCGTAACGGTGCCGGGTGGGGTCCTCGGCAGCCGCTTAGTTAGCCAAATGCAACTAGAGCAACATCGTGCAGCGGGTAAGTATGCCGAGGGTAATTTTTGGTCGATGAACTGCGTAGAAAGTCCAAAATTGTTGAGTGCGGCGAACTTTGTGGTGGACGGAGTGCGGGCGCAATTCTGATCGTGTGCGGCCTCGCTCCAAAACGTGTACGTCAGCCTCCAAAACCGACAAAAAATGACATGTTTGGAGGCTGACGTACACGTTTAGATAGGGGCGAGGGCGGCGACGGACGAAAGTCACGCCTGCGCCACGTCCGATGTGCTAGCGTTTGGGTGAATAAAACGAGCCCGCGCGGAAAGGATCCGGACCGTATGCAATGCGATAGCACATCCCCGCTGTCTCGCGAGACCGATGCGCCCGAAACTATCGTCAAGCTGGAGTGCGACATCGATGACGCGTCGCCCGAGGTGCTCGCCTACGCCGCTGACCGCCTGCGCGAGGCCGGCGCCCGCGAGGTGCACTGGCTGTCCCTCTACTGCAAAAAGGGCCGCCCCGGATGGCAGTTGCAGGTGATCTGCTCGCACGAGGATATCGAGCGCCTACAGACGATTATCTTTTTGGAGACCACGACCAACGCCGTTCGTCGCCAGGTGATGGAACGCGTCTGCCTGCCGCGTCGTTTTGAGCAGGTAGCGACGCCTTGGGGCGAGGTGGCCGTCAAAGTAGCCACCCTGCCCGACGGCAGTGAGCGTGCGGCGCCCGAGTACGAGGACTGCGCCCGTCTTGCCCGCGAGCATAATGTGCCGCTCCAGCGCGTGATGCAGGCGGCACAAGCCCCAGCACTGCGATTTGAATAGCGCGGCCGGCGACATCCCGCGCCCAGCCCCATCAACCCCACACCGAAAGGACTCCCCATGAAATACCTCATCGCTTCCGACATTCACGGCTCGGCATACTGGACCGAGCGCCTGGTCGCCGCCATCGAATCCGAGCAGCCCGACCGCATCGTGCTGCTGGGCGACCTGCTCTACCACGGCCCGCGCAACGACCTGTCGCGCGACTACGCTCCCAAGCGCGTGATTCCGCTGCTCAACGCCCTGGCCGACCGCATCATCGCGGTGCGCGGCAACTGCGACGCCGAGGTCGACCAGATGGTCCTCGACTTCCCCGTCATGGCCGACTACGCCACGCTGTTCGACGAGACCGGCCGCGAGCTGTTCCTGACGCATGGCCACGTCTTTGGCGCTGGCATGCATAACAGCGTTGATCACGCGCCCGCGCTGCCCGAGGGCTCCGCGCTCGTCTACGGCCACACGCACATCAAGGTTAACGAGGCAAGCGAGGCGCACCCGGGCCTGTGGCTCTTCAACCCCGGCAGCGTGAGCATTCCCAAGGACGGTACGCACAGCTATGGCATCTACGAGGACGGCGCGTTCCGTCACGTGATCCTGGAGGAGGAATAACCATGGCAGAGCAGCTGGCTCAGCAAAATGCCGAGGGCTCGCGCGACCTGTCCACGCTGGTAGACGCGTCGGCCGAGCTGCAGCATCTGGTGCAGACCATCTGGCGCCTGCGTCAGCCCGACGGCTGCCCGTGGGACCGCGAGCAGACGCACCGCAGCATTGGCAAGAACATGATCGAGGAAGCCTACGAGGCGCTCGACTGCATCGAGGCCGACGACGCGGCACACCTGCGCGAGGAGTTGGGCGACGTGCTCATGCAGGTCGTACTGCATGCGCAGATTGCGGCGGATGCCGGCGAGTTTTCGCTGGCCGATGTGGCGCGCGATATCGACGCCAAGCTCATCCGTCGTCACCCGCACGTGTTTGGCGATGCGGATGCCGACAACTCCGACGAGGTGCTCAAGATTTGGGACGAGGTCAAGCTTGCCGAGAAGGCCGCCAAAGACCAGGCCGTGGCGGCAGTCGGGGCCGCACCCGAGGGTCTGCTCGACGGCGTGCCCACGCATCTGCCGGCGCTGATGCAGGCTCAGAAGGTGTCGCGCAAGGCGGCTGCCGTGGGCTTTGAGTGGGAGACGGTCCAGGACGTGTGGGACGAGGTTGCCGAGGAGCGTGCCGAGTTTGAGGCCGAGGCTCCCGGTTCTCCCGAGCGCGAGATGGAGTTTGGCGACCTGCTCTTTGCCCTGGTCAACGTTGCGCGCAAGGAGGGAATTGACGCCGAGAGCGCCCTGCGTGCCAGTACGGCAAAGTTCCGCCGCCGCTGGGCCGCGATGGAGCAGATGGCGGCCGACGCCCACGTGGATCTGGCCGAGCTTTCGACCCACGGCCTCAATGACCTCTGGGATGCCGCAAAGGCAGAGGAGTAAGACTGCGGGGGCGACGGGACGGACTTGTCCCATCGCCCCTATTATTTTTAAAAAGATTGTATCCCTTGTCTAACTTAGGGCATAATGCAAAAAGTGCGATAAGGCTAACTTATGAACCTGCGCGCCGCTGTAGCGTGCAAGCCGTGTCGCCAAGCATTCAACCCGTTTCCAAGTGAGAGGGAGACAACATGAGCGATATTTTGGACGTCTACGGTCGCGAGGTGCTCGACAGCCGCGGCAATCCCACCGTCGAGGTCGAGGTCGTGCTCGAGGACGGCAGCTTTGGCCGCGCAATGGTGCCTTCGGGTGCTTCGACCGGCGCCTTTGAGGCATGTGAGCTGCGCGACGGCGACAAGGGCCGCTATCTGGGCAAGGGCGTTTCGCAGGCCGTCGAGCACGTCAATAACGAGTGCGCTAACGCCGTCGTGGGCCTCGACGCCTTCGACCAGCGCGCCGTCGATGCCGCGCTGATTGCCGCGGACGGTACCCCCAACAAGACCAAGCTCGGTGCCAACGCCATCCTGGGCGTGTCGCTGGCCGTCGCCCGCGCCGCTGCCGAGTCGGCGGGCCTGTCGCTGTACCAGTACCTGGGCGGCGTCAACGCCCACCTGCTGCCCACGCCTATGATGAATATCCTCAACGGTGGCGTCCATGCCGACAATAACGTTGACTTCCAGGAGTTCATGATCATGCCGGTGGGCGCCCCGAGCTTTGCCGAGGGCCTGCGTTGGTGCGCCGAGGTCTACCACACCCTCAAGGGCGTGCTGCACGAGGCCGGCCTGGGCGGCGGCGTGGGCGACGAGGGCGGCTTTGCGCCCAACCTCAAGACCAATGCCGAGCCGTTCGAGTACATCACCAAGGCCGTGGAGAAGGCCGGCTTTAAGCCCGGCGTCGACTTCATGTACGCCATGGACCCGGCCTCGACCGAGTTCTACAACGCCGAGACCGGCATGTACGAGCTCAAGGGCGAGGGCGTGGAGTACACGAGCGCCCAGATGGTTGATTACTGGGAAAAGCTCGTCGACACCTATCCCATCATCTCCATCGAGGACGGCATGGCCGAGGAGGACTGGGACGGCTGGGTTGAGCTCACCCGTCGCATTGGCAACAAGGTGCAGCTGGTGGGCGACGACCTGTTCGTCACCAACACCGAGCGCCTTAAGAAGGGCATCGAGCTGGGTGCCGCCAACGCGATCCTGGTCAAGGTCAACCAGATCGGCACACTCACCGAGTCGCTCGAGGCCATCGAGACCGCCAAGGAGGCCGGCTATGCTTGCATCGTGAGCCACCGCTCCGGCGAGACTGAGGACTCCACGATTGCCGACCTGGTCGTGGGCGTCAACGCCGGCCAGATCAAGTCGGGCGCCCCGTGCCGCAGCGACCGTATCGCCAAGTACAACCAGCTCATCCGCATCGAGGACGAGCTCGAGGGCAGCGCGCGCTATGCCGGCAAGACCGCGTTCTACAACATTCGCTAAACGGGCGAATTTGGCGAGGGGGAGGCTGACTCGGTTCCGTCCCGCCTTGACTGGATGCTGCAAAGCGCCATGGGCGCTGGGCCATACGGCTCAGCGCCTTTTTTATGTCGAGCAAAGGCTGGCGAAGGCGGTGCGGGCGCTCGTGCTATAACTAAAGGACTTAGCGCAAACAAACCTCAACCGCACAAGGCGCACATGGATCAGATTTACGACAACAGGTACTATTCCGCCGGTTCGCGCGAGCCGTCGCCTCGCCGTGCGCGCACGGTGCAGCTCGGTGGGTCCGCCTACGCCGGCGTCGACCGCCCCGCGCAGCGCCCGACAAGTACCTCGCGCCCCAATGCCCAATCAAATACTTTGGCAGATGGACCAGTGCGCCCGGCACGTTCGTCGCATGCATCGCGTCCCTCGACTCAGGCACACGACAAATCGAGCAGACCCTCGAGCCGTCTTTCGGGCTCGGACTTTATGCATTACGCCAACGACAACGCGGTGGTCAAGGCAATCTATGACTTTACGCATGGCTCTCTGCGTCCGCTGTTTATCGGTATCGTGGTGGCGCTGGCGCTCGTGAGCCTGTATTTCCCCGTGCGCGACCTGTACGTTGCAAAACGCTCGAACGACATCTTGGCCAAGCAGGTCGAGATTCGCGAGCAATACAGAGATGAGATGAAAAAAGACACTGACAAGTGGCTCTCGGAAGAGGGCATTAAGGATCGGGCACGGGAACTGGGCATGGTGATGCCCGGCGAAAAGAGGATTGAAGTACAGGGTCTGGACGAGGATTCGGATTCGTCGTCGAGCAAAAAGTCCTCAAACGCCAAGAAGGCCAGCGAAGTGGCCAAGGAGATTGAGGAAGTCGGCAAGGACGCGCCGTGGTACATTCAGACGCTCGACATGCTGTTTGGATTTAACGGCGTCGAGGGTCAGACGGTCGCGTCCAGCGGCGAGTAGGCGAGTAGCGCCCGGAGGGGAGCCCGCAATGACAAATTGCAAACGATATAAGGTGGCCGCGATCGACTTGGGAACGGTGTCGTCGCGACTAGTGCTAGCGCAGGTCGAGGGCGGGGCGATCGTGGAATCGTCCAAGCATACCGAGATCACCGACTTGGGCGAGGGCGTGGACGCGACGGGCCGCTTTTGCGAGGCGGCCGTTGAGCGCGTGCTCGCCGCGTGCCGCATGTTTGTGGACGAGGCACGTGCCTTTGGGGCCGCGTGCATCTGCACCACATGCACGAGTGCCGCGCGCGATGCGTCCAATGCCGCGCTGCTGCTGGACGGCCTGCGCGAGTTGGGGCTCAAACCACAGGTGATTCCGGGCGAGGTCGAGGCGCGCCTGACATTTTTTGGCGTGGCGCACGACTTTGCCGGCGAGCGCATCATCGTCGCGGATTCGGGCGGCGGCTCCACGGAGCTCGCGACGGGCGTATACGCTCCGGAGCGCAGCGTCTTTGCGCTGGAGGGAACGCGCTCGCTGGACATCGGTTGCCGTCGCGTGACGGAGCGCTTTTTCTCCGCGTTGCCGCCCGCGGATGGCGAACTTGCTGCCGCTGCCGCGTGGGCAGGCGATCAGTTCGCCGCCTATTTTGAGGGCCTGCCTGTCGACTTTGAGCGCGCCGAACGCTTAGTCGCGGTGGGCGGCACGGTGACTACGCTGGTGGCTCTGGTCCACGAGCTGGAACCGTACGATTCGAGCTTTGTGCACCTACGCGAGCTGTCGCTGGAGCAGGTCTCGGCCGCTATCGAGCGCATGTCTGTGTTGGACGCGGAAGGCATCGCCGCGCTACCGGGTGTACAGCCCAAACGCGCGGGCGTGATCTTGGCTGGTGCCGTGGTGATTCGCGAGCTTATGCGAGCCGGCGGCTACGACACGCTCACCGTAAGCGAGAACAGCCTGCTTGCCGGCATGGCCGCCACCATTAACGAGGTTCTCGACGGCGAGCTACCCACCATCGGCTGGACCCCGAGCCTCAGCACCCTTTAACCATTCCCTCATAAGTTGCGGTGAAATACGGACTAAAAATCGCCAAACAGTCCCTATTCCACCGCAACTCACCATCTGTATCGGCATCCAAAAGAAACAAGCCCGCATCCCCAGGGGACACGGGCCCGTAAAAGCCACATGGTAGGGGCGGTGGGACGTCTGCGAATTTGCGCAGCAAATACGCACCGGCCTCGGTCGCCTGCCGGCGCCCTCGCCGGCTCGCTACAAACGCTCCGCGTTTGCTTAACGCTCGCCCCCTCGCGGGTTCGAGCCCCACCGGCGTGCAAAAGAAACGGGCCCGCATCCCTGGGAGATACGGGCCCGTAAAAGCCATATGGTAGGGGCGGTGGGACTCGAACCCACAATCCTTGCGGCGAGAGATTTTAAGTCTCCTGCGTATGCCAATTCCGCCACGCCCCCGTGAGACTAGAAGTCTAGCACAAGCCGTCCGTTACGCGTTGACGGCCATCGAGTGTTGGCCCGACTTCTCCAGGAACTCCTGGAACTTGGCTTCGTCGCCCTTGTTCTGGTACTGCAGGGCCAGCAGGTACTCCAGTCGGCAGCGCTTGACCGGGTCGTCGCCAACATCCTCGAGCATGCGCTCCAGCTCGGGAATGTCGTTGTGGCGCTTGAGGATCATCGTGTCGTACATCAGCTGGCACTCGTGCGCGACTGCCTCGGCCTGACCGCCCTCAAAGCCCTTGATCTCGTGCAGAAGCTCCTTGGACTTTTTGCGGTCCTCCTGGCCAACGTAGTAGTTAAAGGCTTTGATCACCAGGTCGACGCGCTGCATCTTGGGCAGGTTGAGTCCCAGCAGCAAATCGAACATCTCGTCGGCACGCTTGTGGTCCTCGCGCAGCAGATAGGAGTTCAGGCGCAGGTAGTCGCGGTTGTAGCGCGGGTACAGCATACTGGTGAGTTTGGCGTCGAGCAGGCGATCGAACTCGTCCCACCGCTTGGCAGCCATAAGCTGCTGCAGGCGTTTGAACGTGGTGCGTTTTTTGACGCTAAAGAACACCGACACGGCGATACAGATTATGACGACGGCGGTCCAGAGGGTGCGGGAATCGGGCATATTAGGGTCCTTAGTCGCTCGTAAAGCGAGCGGTATGGCAACACGTACTAGATGTATTATACGCAGCGCGCAAGCAAACTGGCATAAAAGCTCATCGAGGCCGAGCGCCATCGCTCGCTGCGGTACACTTACCTAAAGTAAACCATGAAGGGAGACATTACCTATGAAGAAGATCGTTTTGGCTTGCGGTGCTGGCGCTGCTACTTCCACGCTCGTTGCCCAGAAGGTCGCCACCATGCTCGACGCCAACGGTTATGCCGACAAGTACGAGATCGTGCAGTGCGCCATCTCCGAGGCCAAGGACGCTTGCGACGAGGGCGCCGACCTGCTGATCGCCACCACCGTTGCCCCCGAGGGCCTCACCTGCCCGTACGTGAGCGGCGTGCCCTTCATGACCGGCATGAACCGCGTCGCTGCCGAGAAGGCTGTTCTCGACGTCATGGCTCAGTAGGCGCTAACTGTATGAGTGGGCAGAACGCCAATCCGGTCGAGCTCTTTGGCATGCGCGTTGCCCATGTGGGCATTAACGCTACCGACCTGGCAGACGCCCTGGAGATCGCGGAGCTGTTCTCGACGATGATGGGCCTGCCCGTCATCGAGACCCCGGTTTCGTACTTTAACGATTCGCTGGTCGAGATCATGAAGCAGAACGGTCGTGGCACCAAGGGCCACATCGGCTTTGCCGTCAACGACATCGATGCGGCCGAAAAGTGGTTTGCCGAGCGCGGGCTCGAGGTCGACGAGGAATCGCGCGCGTTGCTGCCCGACGGTTCTACCAAGCTCGTGTACTTTAAGCGCGAGTTCGCCGGCTTTGCCGTGCATCTGTGCCGCGAGTAGCGCACGAGCTGCTATGGCTAACGAAAAATGGGGTAAGGCGCGTGGCTTTGCCCCATTTTTAATGCCGAGAGGGTGACTGACGGGCTGCCGTAAATCGAAGGTGAATGCTTTTCCGCGAAGTGAACGAGTGAAATCGAGCCCCTGAAGCATCGACACTTTTACGTCGCTCTTTCCTGCGGTTTTGTCAGGTATTTCCTGCGGTTTTGGCGCCAAAAAGTGCGGATGCTTCGGGGGTCCAAAATAGGTCGTTCACTTCGCGGAAAAGCATTCACCTTCGATTCGTGAGAGACGCCCCTACCGTGGCAGCCGAATCGTAAAGCGGCTGCCGACGCCCTCGACTGAGGTCACACCGATGACACCGCCATGGCTATCGACGATCCACTTGGCAATGGCAAGCCCCAGACCCGAGCCCTGCGCGCCGGCATCGCGCGCGTTGTCGGCGCGGTAGAACCGCTCGAACGCGTGAGCTGCGGATTCCTGGTTCATGCCGATACCCTCGTCCTCAACGCTTATGTCGATCGTGCCCATGCCCGTATCCGGCGCTACGCCAAACGAGATGGGCGTTCCCGCATCCGAGTACTTGGCGGCATTCTGCACGATCACGCGCAGAGCCTGCTTCACGAGCGCCACGTCGACGGACGCGTCGCAGCGCGGGTCGCTGGCAAGCAAGGCGTCAAAAGCCAGCCGATACGTGTGCTCGGCATCGATCATCTGCGACTCCTCGCATACCTCGCCGACCAGTGCGGCCAGGTTGGTATTCGCATGCCGCAGGGCCGTGCGTCCGGCATCGCCGCGCGCCAAAAACAGCAGCTGCTCCACGAGCTCCTGCATGTGCTCGCTTTCGGCCTTGAGCGAGGCGATGGACTCTGCCAGTACGTCCGGGTCGTTTTTACCCCAGCGGTCGAGCATGTTCACGTAGCCCTGAATCACCGCGATGGGCGTGCGCAGCTCGTGGCTCGCATCGTTGACAAAGCGCATCTGCTGCAGCTTGGCCTCTTGCATCTGGCGCAGCAGGCGGTTGAGTGCGACCTCGATGCTTGCCAGGTCGGCGTCGCCGGTGGTGACGCTCGGCGAGTCGACGCTTGCGCGCTCGATGGCCTGCTCCAGCGTTTCCATCTTGCCGCCGGAGAGCTGCATACGGCCGAGCTCGTCCACGCGCAAGGCAAGGTCGTTGAGCGGCGCCATGGTGCGGCGCACGCGGCGGGCGCCGCCGAGCATGTTGAGCACGCTGATGACCTGCCAACCCATAACGACAAGGTAGAGAGGCCATAGCGCGACGAGGTCCTGCGCGAGGGGGAAGGTCTTGGTGGTACGCGCAAACTCGACGGTATAGGTGAGCGTTGTCAGGTCCCAGCCGCGTGCGGGCGTCAGCGACATGCCGTGAACGGTGGCGCCGGGAATCCAGCCTGCGGTAAACGCGCTGTCGGGCAGCGTCTGGTTGTATCCATAGACGAGGATCGCCGCCGCAATCACCATCAGCAACAGATCGAGCCAGACGTAGCTCATCAAGCGGCGCCACATATAGCCCCAGTTGATGGCGCGGGCGATGGAGGTGACGCGCTTGGCCTCGGCGTTATGCGCGGCAGACATAGCCCACCCCGCGCACGGTCTGGATGATGCGGGCGCCGCCAGCGTCTTCGATCTTGGCGCGCAAATGTGCGATGTGCACATCGACGTTGTTGGTATCGCCCACGTAGTCGTAGCCTAGCGCCTCATGCGCGATGCGCTCGCGCGTGAGCACGGTGCCGGCGTGCGCCATAAGCAGGGCGAGGACGTCGAACTCGCGGGCCGTGAGCGCGATGGGCGAGCCGCCGACCGTGACTTCGCGGCGGTCGGGGTCGAGCGCAACCGATCCCACGGTGAGTGTGGCAGGGGAGGGCGAGGCAGGGGTCTGGGCCATGTCACTGGCCGGGGGCATCGCGGTGGCCTTCTCGCCCGCGACGCCCGCCATGCCCGCTCCGGCGCCGACGCCAGCTACGCCCGAAGCCGCCCGCATGGCCTCCGAGCGCTTCAACGCCACGCGGATCCGTGCGAACAGCTCCTCAATCGCAAACGGCTTGGTCAGGTAATCGTCGGCGCCGGCATCGAGCCCAGCCACCTTGTCCATCACGGCATCGCGCGCGGTGACCATAATCACCGGCACATCCTTGTGCTTGCGGATGCGCCGCAGCACTTCCATACCGTTGAGCTGCGGCAACAGTACGTCGAGCAGAATCAGATCGTAGTCGCGCTCCAGCGCCAGGTCCACGGCGGTGCGGCCGTCGGCGGCGTGCTCTACCTGGTAACCCTCGTGCTCCAGCTCGAGCGTCACAAAGCGGGCGATTTTCTCCTCGTCCTCTACAATCAGGATTCGTGCCATACGTGCCCCCGTCTGCGATTACTTGTCGTCGTTGAGATTTTGCTTGATGTCGTCTGCGGCGTCGGCGGCGTGATCCATCAGGTTATTGATGCTGCCGGGTACATCACCGTCGCTGTCGATGCGGTAGCGCATGCCAAAGAACAGGCCAAGCAGCATCAGCCATATCGTGGCGCCCCAGGCAAACAGCGCGACGATGGGGATCAGGATGGGAATGTTGAGGATGATCGCATCGCGGCGCGTGGCGATAAACTTGGTGTCCAGACTCAGGCGGAAGAGCTTTTTGAGGTACTCCCACACGCTGTCCATCTTCTTGGAGAAGTCGGTCTTTTCGCTCGACTTTTCGTAGGCGGCCTGTGCGGCGACCATCTCGGCAGAGGGCTCATCGACTGGTGCGGACTCGGTGGCGGCATGCGCCGATGTGGTCTGGGTCTTGCCCTGCGACTCAAGCCAAATGATGGCGTCCAGAACGTTGCCGTCGGCGGCGTCGAGCGCGGCCTTGGCATCGGTGTAGCTCACGTTGCACTTGGTGCGGATGGTTTCAACTTTTTCGAGGTCGTCCATGACCTGTCCTTTCGTTCGATGGGCGCGACGTCGGGCGATCTGCCCGGGCGCGAGCGTTGCGTTCGGCGGCCTGCGTTGCGCGGCGCCGCCCCGCCCTTGGTCGAACTCTATAGTGCAAGTTATAGATTAAGCGATTCTTGAGCCAAGATTAATGTTGGATGAGTTTTTGGGTGCGCGTGGGGGAGGGATAGGGGGTCATTATTAGTGGCCGGCGGCGAGGTCTAATACTTTTCCCGAGAAGTGAATGAGCAGAATCGGACCCCTGAAGCATCGACACTTTAAAGGCGTCGTTTCCTGCGGTTTTGACGTTAGAATCCAGTGATTTTGCCACTGGAAAATGCGGATGCTCCAGGGGTCCAAAAACAGACGCTCACTTCACGGAAAAGTATTAGACCTCGATGGAGAAGAGCTGTTCCCAAGCAGCAGGGCAGCGGCAGAAAAGGGACAAACAAGGCATGCCGATCATATAGAATCAAAATCACGTTGCAAAAGTCTGAAAATATCCTACAATTGCAGCATGAAGTACTTTAGCAACATAACGGCGATAAGCGAGCTTTCCGAGAGCGAGGGCGTGTTCACCACAGCCCAGGCGGCTCGCATGGACATCTCTCGAGATGCGCTGGCACACTCATGCCGCGTGGGGCGTCTTGAGCGGATATGCCACGGCGCCTACCGGATGGCTGGAACACAGCGCCGAGACACCGACGAGCTCAACGCTCTTTGGAAGCTCACCAATCCTTCCCTTTGCGCGTGGGAGAGAAAGCGCCAGTGGGATGGCATTGCCGTGAGCGGTACGACTGCGGCGAACCTACAGCAAATGGGCGATTTCTATCTGTCTCCCTACAGGATGATCGCACCCATGCGCATCAATACAAGAAACGAATCCCTTTCTTTTGCAAAGCGCGAGATTGCTGAGCAGGATATCGTTTGGCTCGACGGCTTGCCGGTAACCAAACCCGAGCGCACGCTTGTCGATCTTTGCCTCGATTGCGAGGATCCCTCATTAATTATCGATGCCTACAATGATGCGCTAGGGCGTGGGCTCGATATACAGCGGCTGAAAGCCCTCGTAAAGGAGAACTCTAAAACCGCCAAACGACGCGAACTGATGAGGCCATTGCTGGTTGTACTAAACGGCTAATGCGAAACGGAGGACATGGTGAAGTACAAAACGCCTGCCGCATTGGAGATGGCTGTTAGGGATGCCGCAAGGCAGTTTTAAATGAACGCTGAGTGACGCTGAAACGTGAAATATTGTGCTGCGATTGTCGCGTTAATGCGATATAGCTACCGTTCGTATGATTGAGGCGCACTCTATGACGGGATACAGCAAAGGCGGCTTGGTAATGGGGGCCGCGACTACGGTAGGAACCATTGACTTGGGTTATCCTGGTTTTATCGAGCGAACAACGTGCGAGTGAGATGATCGGTGTGGCGGAGCGAAGAAAAAACTGGTCGAGGGAAGAAACTCTTGCGGCGCTCTTTTTATATCTTGTTCTGCCTACAAGGCTGATCGATGACAAAGGGGAAGATATACAGACGTTAGCCCGCGCCATCGGCAGGACGCCGGCAGCGGTGTCCTTAAAGATATGGAACCTCGCTTCGTTTGACGAGCGGCGTCGAGCGCGCGGCAAGGTGGGCATGGTCAATGCAAGCAAAATGGACAAGCTGGTTTGGGCGGAGTACTCATCGAGCGGCGATGCGTTGGTTGAGGAGGCGGCGGAGGCGTTCTTCGATCAGCTCGACTCCGATAACTCGATGAGCAGCGAGTTAAAAGAGGCGATTGGAAACGACCTTCCCGAAGGGCGAGAACGCGAGGCGATTATCTCAACGCGAGTTAACCAGCAGTTCTTTCGCAACACACTGCTCACTAATTACAACTCGCATTGTTGCTTGACAGGTTTATCGAACCCTAAGTTGCTGGTCGCAAGTCATATCAAGCCGTGGAGTGTGTCCGATCCCAGAACCGAGCGACTGGCACCAGACAACGGCTTGCTTTTAAACGCGCTGCACGATAAGGCATTTGACCAGGGACTCATTACCATAACGAAGGATTTGAAGATTGTGATATCGAGCGTGGTTGGACATGGAGCACCCGAGGACGAGTTCTTGTGGCGTTATAACGGCGAGCGAATTGCATTGCCCAAACAATCGAGCCCAAGACCGGAATTTATTGAATACCACAACGATATGGTATTTAAGGGGTAAATTAGAATTGGATTGCAGCTATACCATCAATGGTGCGACTGTGTACCGCTTGGCTGAAAGCGTCCTTTATCCAGCTATCTAGCATTACGATTGGATGGGAAATGAGTACGAGAGTTGCAGAGTATTATGGTCAAAGAACAGACGCTTTGACGCCCATTCACCCCATAGATATTCCGCATGCCGGATGGAGCCCGGAAGAGCCGGTTCCGCACTGCCCCTTCTCCGGCGGTAATACGTGCAAGAAGCTTAAAGCAAAAAACGAGCCGGTCTGTTCGGTAAGGGATCAGGACGGAGTGCTTTGGATATCGTGTTCGGAGAGATTATGCTCCACCAAAAAAGATGTCCCGCTTTGTTCACATCAAAAGAAAATACTTACTATGGCTGCGCAGCATATATTTGATGGGGGCATTGATCCGTCTGATGTCTGCGTCAAACGAGAAGAGTCCCTTCGAGTAAACAAGGGCAGTGCATATCATGCTGATTTTATAATTACCACGCGCAGCGGGGAGTCATCGACATCTGGTCCTAATCGACTTGTTCTTGAAATGCAAGGCGGTGGAGAAACATCTGATACCGGCAAAATTACTCAGCGTGTTCGCAAATGGAAAAACACGACTGAAAACGAGAGGACGAATGAGCAGCTGCGTGCCGAAACCACTGCAAATACTTTGGTCACTAATGCTTGGAGAAGACAACAAGAGCAATTTCTAATCAAGGGCAATATCGCCATGAAGACATGGAAAGGCCTTGGGATTGCGTTTTGTGTGGGCACACTGCTCTATGACTATCTTATGGAGCGGCTAGAGTCGGTGAATCTGCCCGATTTGAAGGATTACAACTGGACGTTGGCTCTTCTCGCCTTTAAAGAGGACAAGAGCCGCCCTGTTGAGGACGGCCCCATTCCATTGACAATCGATGAAGACCGGACGCTGTATACGAACTACCAGACGTTTGTTCAGGCACTAATCAACCAAGGACAACCGACCCTGGAGGCATTTCAGGGGCAATTCTGCAGTCTTGAGAATGAAAGGATTGACATTCCGTTCTAGCTGTTCTGAGCCTTATCGACCTCGACGATACGGCGCGCAATCCATTCTATAACGGGCACGCAGACAGCGTTTCCTAGAGCTGTCCATCTACGAGAGTCCAGTCGTCCGGAAACCCCTGGAGTCTCTCGTACTCTAAAGGAAGCATGCGTCTGACAAATAGCGTCGGAGCTTCCTCTTGAATCGCAAGTGTAAGTTTCTCCGTCGTTTCTATATCCTTTTGCTTGCGGGCCCGCTGAAGGTTTTCTGCCAATCCCGGCGTGTTGGATAGAGTAGTAATCTGAGACTCGATGCTCTTTTTCAAGTCCTGGGGCATAGGAGTGGTCCGTGCTTTTGCGCGATTTAGAAGAGATTCGAGCTGCTCCTTGTCCAAAAAGTACCTCAGCGGAGCCGAAGTTTCCAAGACTTCCGACAATATAGACGCGGCGACGTCGTTGGGGTGTTCCAAAGTATTTTGCGTCCAGTACTCGCCATGATACGCAATACCCGAGCTCATCCAATTTGGTGAGCAGGGCTCTGAAATCTTCTCCGTTGTTTGAGTTGAGGAGTCCGGGAACGTTTTCGATAAAAATCCATCGAGGCTTTGCGGCAGCGACGAGTTCTGCGAACTTAAAGAAGAGTCCGCTTCGCGATCCGGCAAGACCGAGGCGCTTTCCTTGGTTGGCAAGCGAAAGGTCTTGGCAGGGGAATCCTCCGAAATAGACTTCTGCTTGGGGGATGCTTTCGGGTTGGACTTCATTGATATCTCCTGCTAGCTGGACATCCGGCCAGTGCTTTTGTAGCACTGCCCTCGAAAAATTATTGATTTCGCTTTGGAAGACGATTTCAACGCCGGCACGCTCGAAGCCGAGGTCAATACCGCCGATTCCGCTGAAGAAAGAGGCTGCCTTCACTTTGACTCCCTTCGAACGTGCGTGGCAAAAATGCAAAGGTTCATTCTATTGGATTTGTCTCAATGCGGCCAGCTCATATAAAAGAATCCATTTGTCAAGACGATACACATGGGGGACATCGAACTGCGTCGTGTCGTCATTTCTTGCTGCAGTATTTTGAGACAGGTGTCTGGCGGGGGCATTTGGCGTCTATGGCGGTCGAGGCGCCAGCACGATAGGTGGGAGGTAATTAACTTGCGGGCTTAACATCGGACGTATGGTTGCGTTTGTTGGCTCGGGGTGTATCTACCTAGATTTGTTTCGTTCAAGAGGGGCGAGGTGGCATGGGGATGCTAATGGGGCAGAGACTCTGTAAAGAGCTGGCATTGGTCGATGCCACGTGGCCTGCTGCTTTTATGGCCTCGCCAGAATCCGACCGCAAATGGCCACAGATGGATATGCAAGTTCTTGTCGCTACGTGAGAAAAACTTGCAAAACTCGCAAGTTCTTGTCATGCTGTGAGAAAAACTTGCAGATTGGGGCGGGCGATGGATAAACGGATGGTTCCTAGAAATCGATATCTCGAAAAGTTGATCGCCTTTCGTGATGCGGATGTCATCAAGGTCGTAACGGGTATGCGCCGTTGTGGCAAATCGACGCTTCTGGCCATGATGCGCAAACATCTGGAGGATAACGGCGTTCCATCCGAATGTCTTTTGACCTTTAAGATGGAGTCATTTGAGCTGGAGGGTGTGCGTGATTGGCGAGAGCTTTACCGCCACGTCGACGGCCTAATGCCTGTGGGCAAGAGGTGCTATCTCTTCTTCGATGAGCTTCAGGAAGTTGCCGGATGGGAGAAGGCGATTAACGCGCTTCGTGTCGACCGGGACTGCGATATATACGTTACGGGTTCGAACGCTTTTCTCCTCTCGTCAGAGATTGCGACCTTAATCTCGGGCAGGTATGTCGAGATTCGGATGCATCCGCTCACTTTTTCGGAATATGTCAACTTTCTTGGTCCGACTGACGTCACGAATAGGCTTGCTGTTTTTGGCCGGGAGGATATTGTTGCACTCGACGATCTTCTTGACCGCTATCTGACGTTTGGAGGCCTGCCGTTTCTCGCTGTTTCAAAGCTGCCGGAGCAGGAAATGAAGGATTATATCTGGAGCACGTACCAAACAATCGTCGGGCGCGACATTTTGGCTCGCGAGGCGCGTCGGGGTAGACGGTCGGTGACGAGCAGGAGTGTGCTCGACCGCGTCACTTCCTACTTGGCTGATAACATTTCAAACCCGACATCAATTAACAAGATTGTTGGCACGCTGGCGGAGAACGGGGCGAAATCCTCGCACGGCGTCGTGGACACTTGTGTGTCCGCCCTTGAGGAGACCTATATCTTTTCGCACGCGCGCCGATTTGATATTAAGGGTCGGGACATTTTGAAGACCGGCGGTAAGTTCTACATTGAGGATCTGGGGCTTCGAGCCTTCTTGGATGGGTATCGTGGCAGCGACAGCGGGCGTGTTCTCGAGAATGCCGTTTACAATCGCCTTGTCTATGACGGATACCAAGTCTTCACGGGTCATCTTCGAGATGCCGAAATCGACTTTGTTGCGATAGGAGACGGCTCGGATCGTAAGTTTATTCAGGTCACAGAGTCGATTGACGAGGAGGCGACGCGTAGGCGCGAGCTGCGTCCTTTTGAGCTCAGGTCGCTCGAGAAGATCACCGGCGGTTACGAGAAGATCATCGTCGTTCGTCGGGGGAGCCATCCGACCGATATTGACGGCATCAAAATCGTTTCTGCAGTCGATTTCTTAATGGGTAGGCTTGGGGCTTAGAGCGTTTGGAGTGCGTCTGTTTCCTGTGCCTAGCGACGTTACCGCGGCTCGTGACGCCGCCGGCTCCTTTCTCTCCGTCAAGTGGCACCAACTCAGCTGATCCGTTGGGGACGGAGGAAAGCTGATCATTTTCGGTGCGCCGCAGGTGATACGAATCCTGCGGCGCGCTGTTTTTGCGCGAGGGTTTTCAGCTGTGTCCGCGTGGCATGTGACACTTACTTTACCGCCCTGTTCTGCCGCGGCGGTATGTAGCCGAACAACGATCCTCTAAGGAGTTCGATATCGATGAGTGACAACACCAGGCGTCTCGCAAAGAAATGCGTTAAGGACGCGGGACCGTGTCTCGCGCTATGCCTCGCCGGCGCAGCGGTCGCGCTGCTGGCTGTTCTGGGGCCGTTCGACGTGCTCCGAAGCGCCAGCTCTCTGCACGTTTGCATGGCTCTTGCCGGCGCCATGATGACCGGCGGCGTGCTCGATCTAGCTTTTTGGGTGTTTGACCCGTTTGGATGGAAGAACGAAGGGTAAGCCCTAAGGGATGGATGCCCCGCAGCGTTAGGAGGTCCCCGTGATCTGGTTTACCAGCGATACGCACTTTGGGCACGAGAACATGCTACGGCTTAGCGATAGGCCTTGGTCAACTGTTGCGCAGATGAACGACGCCATGGTCGCCAACATTAACAGCAAGGTTGCTGCGGATGATGAGCTCTACATCCTGGGCGACTTTAGCTTTAAGATGACAGTCCAAGATGCCTACGAGCTGCGCAAAAGCATTGTCTGCAAGCGTGTCCATCTGCTGCCCGGCAACCACGACAAAGACTGGACGCAGCCTGCCGTAGCGGATGCTTTTATCGTCGAGCCGCCCATTTGCGTGCTCAAGATCGATCGGCAGAAAATCGTGCTGAGCCACTATCCCATGGCCGACTGGCAGGGCATGTCGCACGGCAGTTGGCATCTGCACGGGCATATCCACAGCGGCGGTTGCGCGTATAACGGGTTCAACCGCAGGCAGGGGCTGCTGCGCTATGACGTGGGCGTGGACGCCAACGGCTACGCCCCAGTGAGCCTGGGGGAGCTCAAGACGTGGTTTGCGCAGGTCGACGAGCCGACGTGTTGCGTTAAATGGCCGTGGTGGGTCAACGCCACGGGCGACGAGCAGATCGAGCGCGATCTCGAAGCCTATAAGAGGGAAGTGGTGATCCGATGACGGTCTATGTGACGGGTGATGTCCACGGTGGCATCGACATGCAAAAGCTCCGCGATTGGGAGTTTGGGGACAGTCTGACGAGCGACGACTATCTGATAATCGCGGGCGACTTTGGCTTTCCGTGGGATTTCTCCGCCGAGGAATGTGCCGATATCGCGTGGCTCGAGTCGCGCCCCTATACGGTGCTGTTCGTCGACGGCAACCACGAACGCTTCGACCATTGGGCGGAGCGCCCCATGGAGTTGTGGCACGGCGGACTGACGCAGCGCCTGTCGGACACTTCGCCCATTCGACGCCTGACGCGCGGCGAGGTTTTTGAGCTTGACGGCTCAACGCTCTTTACCATGGGCGGCGCCACGAGCGTGGACAAGGAATACCGCATCCCGTATTCCAGCTGGTGGCCGCAGGAGCTGCCGGGTGAGCGCAACTTTGAGGAAGCGCGGGCAAAGCTCGATAGCGTGGGCTGGAAGGTCGACTACGTGGTCACCCATACCTGTTCCACGCGCATGCTCTCGCCCACGCTCTATCCGGCGCCCGGCTGGAATTACCCCGATGTCGATCGGCTTACGGCATTTTTCGATGAGCTGGAGGATCGCTTGGATTACAAGCGCTGGTACTACGGACATTTTCATCGGGATGCCAACCCGGCCGAGCGCCACACCGTGCTCTACGACTGCATCGTTCGCCTGGGCGACGAGCTCCAGCCCTGGGACGTTGCGTAGGGGCGCGGAGGCATGAGCTTCGTGGCGAACCAAAACCGATTTGTTAAGGGATTTACTCCCAAGCTGGCTTGCGCTCGAGCAACGTTTTCGCAGCTTTAGGCGTGGGAGAGTCAAGTATTTCGCAGAACGCATCAAACCCCTCTGGCGAAAGATGGGTTGTTGATACTTTGGCAATGTCGCTATCGAGGTGCTCGTCAGGGTAGGCTGCCGTCTGTTGCATGCCTGTCCTTTCATCCATAACGATGTTCTCCCGGTGCGCTCGGATAACATCCCAGCTAAAGTGCTCGGCCAGTTGCCCGGCGGTACGCGGTGTGGTGTCCGGCGCGATGCCCGTTTGCCCGGCGAGCCAGCCCAGCAGCGCTTCGGGCGTGCCAAAGCGGGCGCGGAGTTCGCCCAGGTCCAGATCGCGGTCTCGTTTGGAAAGGCGGCGGCCGTCCGGTGCCATGAGCAGCGGAATATGTGCGTAGTGCGGCGTGGGCAGTCCCAACAGGTGCTGCAGATAGACCTGGCGCGGCGTGGAGCCCAGCAGGTCGCATCCGCGCACGACCTCGGTGACGCCCATGGCAGCGTCGTCGACCACCACGGCCAGCTGATAGGCAAAAACACCATCGCTGCGGCGCACCAAAAAGTCGCCGCACTCGGTGGCGAGTGCCTCGCATTGGGCCCCGTACGTGCGGTCCACGAATTCGACCACATCGTCTGCGAGGTCGTCGATGTCGGGCACGCGCAGGCGCGTGGCCGGGGCGCGCAGGGCACTGCGGCGGGCGACCTCTTCGGCAGAAAGAGCGCGGCAAGCGCCGCGATAGATGGGTGTGCCGTCGCTGGCGTGCGGCGCGCTCGCGGCGTGGAGCTCGGCGCGCGTGCAAAAGCAGGGGTAGGTGAGGCCGGCGTCTTGCAGCTGGCGCAAGGCGCTCTCGTACAGGTCGAGGCGATCGTGCTGGTAGTAGGGTCCTTCGTCCCACTCGAGTCCCAGCCAGGCCAGGTCGTCAATCAGTTGAGCGGCAAGTTCCGGGCGCTTGCAGCGATCGTCCAGGTCCTCGATGCGCAACACGATGCTGCCGCCCTGGCTGCGGGCCGAAAGCCACGCGCACAGGCAGCTGAACACGTTGCCCAGGTGCATGCGGCCCGAGGGCGACGGGGCAAAACGGCCCACGACAGGTGCGGGGGCGGAGGCGGGCGGCGTCGTTGGCGCGTCCGCGGTGGGCGTTGCTATGTTGCGTGTTTTGATATCCATGCGGACGAGTATAGCGCGGGGCGCGGTGGGGGAGACGCTGCCGTGGCCTGCAAGTTGCTGAGGCCACACGTTGCGCGTGCCGGACCACCGGCTCGGCGCCTTAATCGTCGTCAATCAATCTAGCCTTCAAACGACAGAAACCCCGGCAGCTCTTCGCAACTGCCGGGGTTTCCGCGGAAAAGGGGGACATGATCCTCAAGCGGACGGCAAAGGGGCAAACCGTTTTCGCTCAACTGCTTTATGCCCCTCAACTGGCGGCTCAATCAGCGCATGCCGCGCCCACACAAAGCCGCTACACCTGTGATGGAGCTATGAAGTGGTATCTATTGCCGGAGCGGGCTATGCCAAGGAGTGTCCCAGATTGCCGGCAGATAAGGAACGTCCCCAGGTGCCGGCGGCGGGCGTGACTTTTGTCCCGTTTTGACGCTCCGCTGACCTAGATGTTCGTCACATGAACTCGCAAACGTGGGACAATGACGCTACTGGTACCACAGACAAAGGATGTGCCTATGAACGCCCCCGTTGCCCAGCCCTGTCGGCAGCGCCGCCTGTTTGCGCGGTTCGCTTCCGTCTGCGCACTCGTCGCGCTTGCGTTGTTGCTGCTGCCTGCCGTCGCGCACGCCGACGGCTACTCCATGAGCCAAACCTATATCGGTGCCACGGTTGAGGCCGATGGCTCGCTGACCGTTGTCGAGGGACGCCAGTTCGATTTCGACGACGACATTAACGGCGTGTATTGGGATATCAATACAGGCTCTAACCAGCAAGGCGGCTCGGTGGTCGTCAATGTGCTGAGCGTCGAGGAAGACGACGCTGCGTTTAACAAGGTCGACAGCGCAAACAAAGGCGACGACGGCGTTTACACGGTGGAGCAGTCCGACGACGGCGTAAAGATTAAGGTGTTCAGCCCCCACGAGAGCGGCGACAGCGCAATCTACTACGTGAGTTATTCCATGACCGGTGCGGTTATGAACTGGGCCGATACCGCCGAGCTCTACTGGAAGTTCGTGGGTGACGGCTGGTCGGCGGATTCCGATGACGTCGAGATGGAAGTCTACTTTGCAAATGCCGCTGCCGGGACGGCTGCCGTCAAGGGCGATAACTTCCGCGCATGGGGCCACGGCCCACTGACGGGCGACGTGTCGCTCGATGCGGACGAGCCCATGGTCACCTATACCATTCCCTGCGTGCATGAGGGCGAATTCGCCGAGGCACGCATCGCCTTCCCCAGCGACTGGGTGCCGCAGCTTGCCGTCTCGGGCGAAAAGCGCATGTCGACGATTCTGAGCGAAGAGAAGGAATGGGCCGACGAGGCCAACGCTCGCCGCGCTCACGCTCGCATGATTGCCAATGCGCTTGCCGTGCTAAGTGTTGTCGCGGCGGTGGCCTTTACCGGCACAATCGTTGTGCTCAAGCTGCGCCGCCGCAAGCCCAAGCCGCTTTTCCAGGACGAATATTTCCGCGATGTGCCTTCGGCCGACCATCCCGCCGTGCTTTCGGCCCTCATGAGCTGGAACGACGTGCCCGATCAGGCATATATCGCCACGCTTATGAAGCTCACCGACGACCGCGTGATCAAGCTGGAAGAAGCGACCGAGACCAAGAAGAAGGGTCTGCTCCGTCGCGAAAAAGAGGAGCAGACGTATCGCATCACAGTGACCGACGAGGCCTGGAAGGCTGCCAAGAAGGACGGCATCGATCGCGATGTGCTCAAGGTCTTCTTCGCCGGCGTTAAGCCCGATAAAGACGGCGTCCGTTCACGCACGTTTAGCGAGCTGGAGGAGTATGCCAGCGAGCGTACTGAATCTGTTGGCAACAAGCTCGAGGACTATCAAAGCACGGTTAAGGGCAAGCTGGAGACGCGCGAGCTTATCGCCTCGGACGGCACCATCGCCCTGGTTGCCGGCTTGGTTCTCGGCATCATCATCGTCTTTGGCATTCTGGGCTCTCTGATCTATACCGACTTTGCGGACGCCAACGTCGGTGCCGCTATGATCTCGATCCCCGTCACGATCGTGGGCTTTGTCCTGAGCTGCACCTTCCGCCGCTACACGCCGGAGGGCGCCGAGGTGGCGGCTCGCTGCAAGGCGCTCAAGCATTGGCTCGAGGACTTTACGCGTCTGAAGGAGGCCGTCCCCAGCGACCTGATCTTGTGGAACAAACTGCTGGTGATGGGCGTTGCCCTGGGCGTTTCGAAAGAAGTGCTGCGACAGCTGGCCGAGGCCGTGCCTGCGGACCTGCGCAACAGCGACGATTTCTACGACAACTACCCCTGCTACTGGTGGTATTACCATCACTACGGCAACGAGTCCCCGCTCGATTCGTTCAACGATGTGTACCACGAGACCATCCACGAGCTGGCTTCGAGTTCCGATAGTTCGAGCGGCGGCAGCGGCGGCGGCTTTTCCGGTGGCGGCGGTGGCGGCGTCGGCGGAGGCGGCGGCGGAACGTTCTAGCGAGCGCTTGCTTTGGGGTGGATCTTTCTGGGCGGTTGCCAGGGAAGATTCATCCCATTTTTGTGCATCGAAACGGGTCAAACTTTCCGCTGAGGACCTTCGCACAAGGGGCAGTGGACAAAAAATACCAAATATGAGTACTGTTGCTGCGTTGGTCACATATGTTTGCACATAATAATGGGCTCCTAATGAGAGTACTCCTCGTTAGGAGCCCATTTTATTGAACATTTGGGGAGTTACGTCAGCTCGTGCAGCTGGTCGTCATGCCTATAAGCATCAAAAATGCCCCGAATCGCTGCTACTAAAAAGGTAACAGTACTCATATTTGATGTTTTTTGACCACAGCTATTTGCAGACCACCAAGGCTACTCATTGGGGACAGACTTAAATGACTAGGTATGGCTGCTTGGGCTAGGCTGTTAGGTCGAGTTCGTAGAGAAAGCTTTCACGCGGCATGTCGTGACGGCGCTCTTCGCGGTTGGCGCGGTGCGTGGCCGTGCGCTTAAAGCCGTGCAGCTCGTAGAACTTCCACGAGCAGTTGGAGTCGGTGTACAGGTGCGCCCTTGTCGCCCCGCGCGAGGACAGGTACGAGACCGCGGCATCGAGCAACACTGAGCCTACACCCAGGCCATGGACGTCGCGATCCACGGCAAGCAGCGTGACCTCGTTGTCGTGGGGCAACGGGCTGCTTTCGAGCAGGCGGTTGTTGGTTCGGATGGTTGCGCGCACAAACGAGAGATACTCGGCGCAGGCATCGGGCTCCAGCTCGCGCATTTGCGATAGCAGAGCGCGTTCGGTGTCCATCCAATGTTCCTTGACGGTGGCGCCGGAACTCTGTCCCGCGCGCGCGAGCGCAATGCCACGCGCCTCGCCGTCAATCACCGCAACCTGCGAAAACGTCGAGGACGAAAGGCAGTAGGCGAGGTCGCACGCGGCCTCAAGGCGGTTGTACTCATCGTTATCCGAATTGTTATGCCAAAGCTGCTGCAGAATCAGCGCGATGGCGTCGAAGTCTTCGGTATCAAACGGTCGGTAGAGAACCCGCGAGACCATGGTGCCTCTTTCTTTTGCGGATGCATATCGAGCACAGTTCTACCACGCCATTGGCATCTAATTATGGTGCCCCTGTGTTCCATGAACTCACCGTGCCCAGTGCCGTGCCCATCCCCTCTGCTCGCAAACTTTTTCTGCACATGCGCCCGTTGCGGGGTGCATCGATGCGCTTGATGCGCTACATTGAATCAGTATTTTCAATGCCGCTGCGCGAGCGCTGCAGATCGACGTATCACCGACTCACAGAGCACGGCGGCGTACCAGACAGGAGGACTGCATGGGATCTGATGTGAAGATCGCACGCGCGTTGATCTCGGTTACCGATAAAACGGGTGTCGTCGATTTCGCACGGACGCTGGTCGATGACTTTGGCGTCGAGATCATCTCTACGGGCGGTACGGCCCGTGCCATCGAGGACGCGGGCGTTCCCGTAACCCCCATCGAGGAGTTCACGGGCTATCCCGAGATGATGGACGGTCGCGTTAAGACCCTGCACCCCAAGGTTCACGGTGCGCTGCTGGCCCGCCGCGATTCCGAGCAGCACATGCAGGAGGCCGCTCAGCACGGCATTAAGCTGATCGACCTGGTCGTCGTCAACCTGTACGAGTTCGAGAAGACCGTTGCCAACCCCGAGGTCACCTTTGCGGATGCCATCGAGCACATCGACATCGGCGGTCCCTCCATGCTGCGCTCTGCCGCCAAGAACGCCGTGAGCGTTACCGTTATCTCCGACCCGGCTGACTACGACGCCGTCTTGGCCGAGATGCACGAGACTGGCGGCTGCACCACGCTTGCCACCCGTCGTCGCCTGCAGGTGAAGGTCTACCAGACTACCGCCGCCTACGACACGGCTATCTCCCGTTGGCTTGCCGCCCAGGCAAGCGACGTGGCGGACACTTCTGCCAAGCTCGAGATTTCGCTGGAAAAGGTCGACGACCTGCGCTATGGCGAGAACCCACAGCAGAAGGCCACGGTCTATCGTTTTGCCGAGGGCTGCGAGAACACCGCGAGCTCGCAGTTCCCGCTCGTGGGCTCCGAGCAGATCCAGGGCAAGCCGCTCAGCTACAACAACTATCTGGATGCCGACGCCGCTTGGAACCTGGTCCGCGAGTTCGACGAGCCGGCCTGCGTGATCCTCAAGCATCAGAACCCCTGCGGTTCCGCCGTTGCCGAGGACATCACGGCCGCCTACGATCGCGCCTTTGCCTGCGATCCCAAGAGCGCCTTCGGCGGCATCATCGCCTGCAACCGCGAAGTTCCCTTTGAGCTGGTTGAGCACTTCGCTGACCAGAACAAGCAGTTCGTCGAGGTCATCATCGCCCCGAGCTACACCGATGAGGCGCTCGAGCGCATGGCCAAGCGCCCCAACCTGCGCGTGCTGGCTACCGGCGGCGTGGACCACGGTGCCCATGTGGAGCTGCGCTCCATCGACGGCGGCATGCTGGTGCAGGAAGTCGACCACGTGACCGAGGACCCCGCGACCTTTACGTTCCCCACCGACCGTAAGCCCACCGACGCCGAGATGGCCGAGCTCGAGTTTGCCTGGAAGGTCTGCAAGGGCGTCAAGTCCAACGCCATCCTGGTCTCCAAGGGTAAGGCCGGCATTGGCATGGGCCCCGGTCAGCCCAACCGCGTGGATTCCGCGTTGCTGGCCTGCGAGCGTGCTGAGGACTTCTGCGAGCGCGAGGGCGTGGAGAAGGGCGGCTTTGCCTGTGCAAGCGACGCGTTCTTCCCGTTCCGCGACAACGTCGACGTGCTTGCCGCGCACGGCGTGACCTGCATCATCCAGCCCGGCGGCTCCAAGCGCGATGACGAGAGCATCCAGGCCTGCAACGAGCATGGTATTGCGATGGTCTTCACCGGAGCCAGGCATTTTAGGCACTAATATCGTTACGCGGTTTTACCAAACCGCGTAACTGCTCGACGCTGCGCCGGCCCCAAGCACCCCATCTCGCCGCTCAAACCGTCGCTCGCGTACAAGAAGTACGCGTCGCTCCTCTTTCGTGGCGACCTGGGGCACTTGGAGCCGGCTCGCTGGCTTATGCTCCACCAGTGGCCTTGGCTTGCTCCGAACGAAGGCTATCTATTGCCGTCTGCGCCGGTTGGCGCGGGCGGTTTTTTTGGGTATAACGGTGCGGTGTATGTTTTTGAGAAAGGTTAGATATGGCCGTTGTGGATGATGCCGAGCTGTTTGGCAATGCCGAGGATCAGCGTGCGTACGAGGACTTTTGCGCCAATCAGGAGGCGGTCGAGAAGTTTACGCTCGACAAGCCCGCGCTTGTCTGCCGTTGGCGCATGTCCAACAAAAAGGTGCCCATGCTCAACCGCCACATCCGCGCGCTGTCCGAGCGTCTGGTGCAGGGCGAGCCACTTACCCATAACATGCTCAGCTGGGCCAAGCAGCACGTTGAGTGGTCGCTAGCCGAGGGCGACTATACTGCGCACGACGGCGTGCTCATGCTGGTGATCGACATCAACGGCAACGCCGCCATGACAGTGGGGGAGTACGAGCCGCTCGCCGATACGTCAGCCAAGGCGCTGCGTGCCCGCTCTGCCGAGGCCCGTTCCGAGGCCGACGAAACCGGCGTGGCGCCCGAGCTGCTTGCTGCCGTCAACGACGGCGAGCTGGCCTTTGTGGCGCCGGCGGACGAGTGCCTGTGCGGCACGGCGACGCTCATCGAACAGCTGGCCCAGACCAAGGACATCCCGGTCGCGCGCGTAGATATTCCCGCGCAGCTTAAGGGCGCGCTGTTCCTGGTGAGCGACGAGCACGGCGTGGTCCCCGCAACCGAGACGGACGCCGCCGAGGCCGACGCCGCCACGGTCGCCTTCTTCGCCGATGGCTACGAAAAGCTCCGTGCCCGCCGTTCCTAACCTCAAGGTGGGGTGGGCTTACTGAAGCGAGCGAGCGCGTTCGATGGCGTAGGCGAGCGACAGCTGCTCCATCTCCGGGGCGCATTTGTAGCTCAGTCCGGTGAGAGCCGTCACCTTATCGAGGCGATATCGAATCGTGTTCGGGTGCTGGCCAGTCTGCTTGGCGGTTCGCTCGATACGTCGGTCGTTCTCGATGAATGCGGCGAGCGTGGATTCCAGCTCGCTGCCATGCTCACTGTCGTGCTCGCGTATCGGCGAGAGAATCGCCTCCGAGAACGATCGCATCTCCGGGGTTTCCGCAAAAGGCATCACGGTTCTCAGGATGCCGAGCTGCGTATAGCGGACGGGACCCTCGGCTCGTTGACAAGATAGGCGCTGTGCGTAAATCGCCTGCGAGATCGCCTGCGCCACCGCCTCGTCTCCAAACAGAATATCGCTGATGCCAAGCCCTTCCGCTCCGCCATCGATGCCGCTAGCCTCGATGAGCTCCGTGAGCGCCTGCACGATTCGCTCCACATCGAGCGTCTGCTCCGAGTCGCTTGTCGCTACGAATAACAGACCTCCGTCATAGGGTGCCAGCATGTTGTGGCATCCGGCGAGGGTCGATTTTGCACAGAGACGTTCGATTTGCAAAAACGTACGCGGGTCGAGGGGCTCTGCAAACGATGTGAACAGGGCGACCGCTTCGTCCAGAAATGACGGGTTGAGGCCTCGGATGCGTCGGCAGATGGACTCGGGCGATACGTCTGTCCTCAGGGCATCGATCTCGCGCTGTGCGAAGTCGATGGACGCGAGCTGCTCGATATGCCGTTTGACCTCATAGATGACGCTGTCAAAGAACAGTGAGTCGTCGGTCGTGAGAAAGACCGGGCAGTGCCGCGCGTTGGCGTAGCGGATGGCTTGGTCGGGAATCGGGATGTGCAGGACGTTTTTGATGATGAGACCGCTCGTTCCCTTGGCGACGAGGTATTTCACGGCTTCAGTGATGAGGTACGGGTCGTCCTTCGCATAGAGGAAGGTGCTGAGGACGATCTCGTCTGAGCTGAAGTTGACGCGCTGGTACTTGTTCTTGAGGCCGGGCATGAGTTCATAATCGAGGATCCCAACGCCGGAGACGGCACGCGAGATGCCATCGCTGCCGGCGATTAGACGGACCGACCCCTCATATTCCCGTGAGAAGTCCGAGACGGTGTATAGCATCAACATCACCCTGTAAATCACTACAATAAATACCGGCATAAAAAGGATAATCGCACATCCGTATGCCGTTGATGCGAGAAATAGTTCAAATATATGCTGATGGAACGAAAAATCAGATTGAGAATCGTTGTAGATTCCAACAAGAAATGATCCTTGGCGGCATCGTTACTAAACCGTACAGTGAAGCAACGTAAAGCTTTCGCTGAAAGGAGCGATGATGGGGCAGATGGTGGTGCTTTCGGCCGAGATAGTTTCCAAGGTGCTGACGATCGAGGATGCAATCGCTGCCGTGGAGGAGGCATATCGCCAGAAGGCAACGGGCAAGGGTGTTGCGTGGCCGATGGTATATGAGCAGTTCGAACCCGGCGTGGCCGATATGGATATCCGCTCGGGCGAGTTGGCGGGAAGCGGCCTCTTCGGCCTGAAGCTCACTGCTTGGTTCTCTCAGAATCCCAAAAAGGGGCTCCCCGAGATCTTTGGCACTACGCTGCTGTGCGACAACGCGACGGGCGAGCCGTTGGCGCTGCTCAATGCCTCCGCCGTCACTGGACTTCGCACCGGTGCTGCCGCTGCGCTCGGCGCCAAGTGGCTGGCTCGGGCGGATGCGTCCAAACTGCTTGTTGCGGGTGCCGGCCACATGAGCACCTATATGGTGGCGGGCGTGCTCGCCGCCTGTCCCAAAGTGAGCGAGGTCAAGGTGTGGGAGCCGGTTTCCGATGCCGCGCCCGAGGCTCGCGTCGAGCGCATACGAGACGAGCTCGCCCATATCTTGGGCGCTTGCGAGCATGCTCGCGAGGCATCCACCTATTCCATCGAGGCGACGGCCGACGGCCAAGGCGCCGCGGCAGAGGCCGACATCATCGTGACGATCACGCCTGCGACCAAGCCCATCATCCCCGATGCATGGGTGCGCCCCGGTGCGCATATCTCCTGCGTCGGTGCCGACATGCCCGGCAAGCAGGAGCTCGCCTCGGCGCTTGTCGCCCGTGCCGCTGTTTACGTCGACGACCGCGAGCAATCGGTCGCGTCCGGCGAGCTGGAGATTCCGGTTGCCGAGGGTGCCATCACACCCGAGGACATCAAAGCGGAGCTCGGCGAAGTCATCGCCGGCACGGCTACGGGGCGTTCGGATGACGAGCAGGTGACGGTGTTCGATACGTCGGGCATCGCCGTTCAAGACCTTTCGGCATCGAAAATTGCCTACGACCGCGCCGTCGAGGCGGGGCTGGGCACCGTGGTGGAACTGTAAGAAAGTCAAGGAAAGGAAACGACAATGCAGATCAAGGATTTCGCCGTCGAGCAGTGGATGAACGAGTGGGAGACCAAGTGCACCCACAACGTTGCGGAGACGTGCGTCTACTCCCTCACGCTCGACCAGCTGTTCGAGCTTACGAACACCGACAAGAAGGCGTGGCTCGATAGCCTGTGCTCGCGCCGATTCACCTACGGAGACATCGAGGGACAGCCCGGCTTCCTCGAGGGGGTCGCGCGTCTCTATAAGACGGTCGAGCCCGGGCATATCGTGCCCACGCACGGCGCGACCGGCGCCAACTCCCTGGTTATTTCCACGCTCGTCGAACCGGGCGATCATGTAGTCTCCGTCAAGCCCACCTACCAGCAGCTTTATTCGATTCCCGAGATGTGCGGTGCGAAGGTCGATATCCTTCAGCTCGATCGCAAGAACGGTTACCACGTCGACGTCGACGCACTCGATGCCTTGGTGACCGACGATACCAAGCTCATCTGCATCAATAACCCGGACAACCCCACGGGCGCCCTGCTCGACGCCGATACGCTCATGGCGATTGTCGAGGTCGCACGCAAACACGACGCGTGGCTGCTCTGCGACGAGGTCTACCGTCTGCTTACTCAGACGGATGAGTACGCCGAGTCCGTGGTCGACCTGTACGACAAGGCCGTCGCCACCGCATCCATGTCCAAGGTCTGGTCGTTCGCCGGCCTGCGTCTGGGCTGGGCGGTCACCAAGAGCCCGGAGCTCCGTCGCGCGCTGCTCTCGCATCGCGACTACAACCTGATTTCCGCCGGCATATTCAGCGAGTCGGTGGTGGAGCTGATTCTGGGCAACGCTTCCGTGATCCTTGAGCGCAGCCGTCGCATCGTCCGTCAGAACCTTGCTGTTCTGGAGAAGTGGGTCGAGAGCGAGCCGCACCTGTCGTTCGTCAAGCCCGAGGCGGGTAGCACCGCGCTCGTGTATTACGACTACGACATTGACTCCAGGACGTTCTGCACCGACATGATTAAGAAGTCCGGCGCGCTCGTCACCCCGGGCGATTGCTTCGAGGAACCCAAGAGCATGCGCATCGGCTATGCATACTCCGACAACACCGATGACCTGCAGAAGGGCCTGGATGCCATTTCGGCGTACATGCGTACGCTCGAGTAGAGGCTCGAGGCCGAAGTGATGGGGCCGATCGGTTTAGGACCGAGGGCCCCTACTCTCTCTCAAGGCTACCGAACACTATTGTCACATTAGATGCCCACGGGGTCGCATCGCTGCGACGCCGTGGGCATAATGGTGTGGAAAGTGCAAGTTACGAGAAACGGGAGGACACATGGCGCTGATTTATGTCGTTGAGGACGACGAGCCCATTCGTCGTGAGCTTGTCGACATCCTTGCCCGCGCCGGGTTTGAAATCGAGGCCTGCGAATCGTTCGAGCATGTCTCGCGCGATATTCTCGCCGCCGCGCCCGATCTGGTGCTGCTCGACCTCACGCTTCCCGTCAAGGACGGCCAGCATATCTGCCACGAGGTTCGCCGCGAATCCGAGGTCCCCATCATCGTCCTCACCTCGCGCACGACCGAGATCGACGAGGTCATGGCCATGACGCTCGGCGCGGACGACTTTGTTCCCAAGCCCTATAGCGCGCGCGTGCTCGTGGCGCGCATCAACGCACTGCTGCGTCGCACCGCGGCGTCAGGCGAGCGCAGCACGCTCGTCCACAAGGGGCTGGAGCTCGACCTCGCCCGCTCTATGGTCACCAACACGGCGACCGGCGACAGCACCGAGCTCACCAAAAACGAGCTGCGCATCCTCTCTTTGCTTCTGAGCCGCGCGGGCAAGATCGTCTCGCGCTCGGCCATCATGCAGGACCTGTGGGACTCCGACGCCTTCGTGGACGACAATACGCTTACCGTCAACATCAACCGCCTGCGCACCACGCTCGAAAAAATCGGCATCAAGGGGTATTTGACGACGCACCGCGGTCAGGGCTATTCGGTCTAGGGGCCGGTCATGTCGTTTGCTAAGTTTTTTAAAGATGCGCTGCTTCCCGTCGCCGTGTGGACCTGCGGTGTGCTGCTGAGCTGCTTTGTGCTGACGGTCGCCGGAGCTCCGGCATCTATCGTGGTCGTGGCGGTCGGTGTGTCCTTTATCTTTGGCATGCTGGGCATCGTGATCGAGTATGCGCGCCGTCGCCGCTTCCTGCATCAGCTGGAGCGGGCGGCCGAGGAACTGGAGAGCCCCGCATGGGTGCAAGAGATGGTGCAGTGCCCGACGTATGCCGAAGGCGAGCTCGAGTACGAGGTCTTGCGCCGCGTGGGCAAGGCGGCTTGCGACGAGGTGGCGGAAGGTCGTCGTCAGACCGATGACTACCGCGACTATATCGAAAGCTGGGTCCACGAGGCCAAGTTGCCCTTGGCGGCAGCCCATCTGATTCTTGAAAACCTGGACGGCAGCGAAGATGACCTGTCGCGTGTTGATGACCTCGGTCGCGAGCTTGCCCGCGTGGAGCGCTATATCGACCAGGCGCTGTACTACGCGCGCTCGGAAGTCGTGGAGCGCGACTACCTGATTCGCCGCTGGGATCTCAAGACCCTGGTGACGGGTGCGATTAAGGCCAACGCGCGCGAGCTCATTGCGGCGCACGTGGCTCCGGTGTGTGAGAACCTCGACTTCGAGGTCTTTACCGACGAAAAATGGCTCGAGTTTATCCTGGGCCAGCTCATTCAGAACAGCATTAAATATGCGCGCGAGGACGGCGCGAAGATCGTGTTTTCGGGCGCGTTGCTGGACGAGGGCCGGGCGAGCGAGCGCATTGAGCTTACCGTTGCCGATAACGGCTGCGGCGTGTGCGCGGCAGACCTGCCGCGCGTGTTCGAGAAGGGCTTTACCGGCGACAACGGCCGCACCACCAAGCGCGCAACGGGCATCGGCCTCTACCTGGTGGCGCGCCTGTGCTCCAAGATGGGCATCGACGTCACCGCGGCATCCGACCCCGGCGAAGGCTTTGTCGTAACATTCGCCTTTTCGACCAACAAGTTCCAATACTTTGAGTAACCGGGCCGTCTTGCGCTGCGGACGGCTATGTTCCCGAACGTGAACTTAGCTAAGGCAACTGGCGTTATGTTCCCGAACGTGAACATAACTATGAGGCTCAAATGGATCTCCCAAAACAAAAACGTGCAGCCCAAACAAAACGTGCCGCCCCAAACGGGGCGGCACGCCATCTTTTATCAGCCAACTCGCTGAAGTAAGGCTGCGAAGGCCGCGAGGCCGGGAGGGGTTTCCTAAGGGCACATCCCGCAGCCGCAACGCGGCGAGGACGTGCCCGTGGAAACCCCGCAGGCCCCGCGGCCGGTGGGAGCAACGCTACTTTACGACCAAAATGTCGCAGTCGGTATTGCGCAGCAGGAACGTCGAAATCGAACCCAGAAGCGCATACTTGATCGAGGACAGGCCGCGAGCGCCGCAGAGCACCAGGTCGGGCTTGACCACGTCGAGCATCTCGTCTTTGAGCGTCTCGCGAATACGACCGGCACGTATCATAACCTCGACCTCGGGAATATCGGGATTGGCCTTGGCCTCTTCGAGCTGCTTTTCGATGGAGTTCTTAAAGGCCTCCTCCAGACCGTTGACCAGATCGACCGGATAGGAACCGGCGCTCTCGAGCGCCGTGGAATCGATAACGTGGCCGATAATCAGCTTGGCGCCGTTGTTCGCGGCGACCTTGATGGCGCGTGCGAGCACAAAATCCTGCTGCTCAGTACCGTCGAGTGAAACAAATACCTTGGTGTAGCCCTCGTTCATGGTTTCCTCCTTGGTCTATCGCACGGGCGCGGGGCTCGTGCATCGGGCGGGCGCGGGCGCGTTGGCCGCCGGACACTTTATCTTGTTGCAGTTATACCCAAGGATTTGGGTTTGACCGCTCGCAATTCTGTGAACGGGCGAGTTTTTTGGTAAGGGTAGGCGCAGGCGCGCCGCCAACGGTTGATAATGGGACATCGCCCGCACCGTCCGCAGAACATCTACCGGCGGGTGTCTAACGAGGGGGTCCCTTTGGATATTATCGAGCTTCTAAAATCTGCCTTCATGGGCCTGGTCGAGGGCATCACCGAATGGCTGCCTGTTTCGTCGACCGGTCACATGATCTTGGTGGACGAGTTCGTCAAGATGAACGTGAGCGAGACGTTCTGGAACATGTTTCTGGTCGTGATTCAGCTTGGCGCCATTTTGGCCGTCTGCGTCCTGTTCTTCCACGACCTTAATCCGTTTTCTCCCAGCAAGGGCAAGGAGGGCCGTCGTGACACCTGGGTGCTGTGGGGCAAGATTGTGCTTGGCTGCATTCCCGCCGCGGCGATCGGTCTGCCGCTCAACGACTGGATGGAGGAGCATTTCTATAATGCTCCCGTCGTGGCGCTGGCGCTCATTGTGTACGGCGTGCTGTTTATCGTGATCGAGAACTGGCGCGCAAACAAGCGCGAGGAAATGGCCGTTGCCGGTTCGTTTGGTTCGCGTGCTGTGTTGTCGGGTGGACGTCCCGCCGGTGCGCACTTTGCGGCGCCCGCCACGGCTACCGCTGAGGATGAGGACGATGACGAGAACCTGGACTTTGGCTCCATCGCCACGCTCGAGGACCTCAGCTGGAAGACTGCGCTGGGTATCGGCTGCTTCCAGGTGCTTTCGCTGGTGCCTGGTACGTCTCGCTCCGGTTCTACCATCATCGGCGGCCTGCTTTTGGGCTGCACGCGCTCGGTGGCGTCTAAGTTCACGTTCTTCCTGGCCATCCCTGTCATGTTTGGCGCGAGTGCGCTCAAGCTGGTCAAGTACTTCATCAAGGGCGGCACGTTCGGCACCAACGAGATCGCCATCTTGGGCGTGGGCTGCGTCGTCGCCTTTGTGGTGTCGCTCATTGCCATCAAGTGGCTCATGGGCTTCGTCCGCCGTCACGACTTCAAGTGCTTCGGCGTCTACCGCATCATCCTGGGCATCGTAGTGCTCGCATACTTCTTCGTTCTGGAGCCCATGCTCGGCCTGTAACTTGGTTGACGCTGCGCGGCGGCCAGAGCGACAACTTGTCATTCAAAGAGGGTGGCATGACCAAAAGGTCTATGCTGCCCTCTTTTTTGGGCGATGGGGCGGGCCTGACGGTGGCGCACGGAGTCGTGGTGTGATTTGCGTCGGTGTCCGCGCGACTCGGTATACTGGTACGGCTCAAACTATGGCGCTGCCCGCAGGCGCGCCGTCCGTCAGATGAGGAGTCGCCCATGACCCAGCCCTTGCCCTGGGAAAAGAACGCCGCGGTACCCGTGCCGCCTGCGCCGGAGCCCGAGCTCGTTCCGCTCGACATCTACGACGCTTCCGCGCCGGCGCCCAAACCTGCCAAGCCGCTCGTCGACATCGACAGCCTTAATCCCGCCCAGCGCGAGGCGGTCCTGACCACCGAGGGCCCGCTGCTGGTGCTCGCCGGCGCCGGCTCGGGCAAGACTCGCGTCTTGACCTTCCGCATCGCACATATGCTCGGCGACCTGGGTGTTAAGCCTTGGCAGGTTCTGGCCATCACGTTTACCAACAAGGCCGCGGCCGAGATGCGCGAGCGTCTGGCGGCGCTCATTCCCAGCGGTACCCGCGGCATGTGGGTGTGCACCTTCCACGCCATGTGCGTGCGCATGCTGCGCGAGGACGCCGACCTGCTGGGCTACACCGGTCAGTTCACCATCTATGACGACGATGACTCAAAGCGCATGGTGCGTGACATTATGCAGGCGCTCGGCATTGAGCAAAAGCAGTTCCCCATCAACATGATCCGCAGCAAGATCAGCTCGGCCAAAAACGCCATGATTGGGCCCGAGGACATGCTCAAGAGTGCCGATAGCCCCAACGACAAAAAGGCCGCGCAGGTCTACCTGGAGCTGGAGCGCCGCCTGCGCGCCGCCAACGCGATGGACTTCGACGACCTGCTCGTGCGCGCGCTCGAGTTGCTGCGCACCCGCCCCGAGGTGCTCGACAAGTACCAGGAGCGCTTCCGCTACATTAGCGTCGACGAGTATCAGGACACCAACCACGTCCAGTACGAGATCGCCAACCTGCTGGCCGCCAAGTACCAAAACCTCATGGTCGTGGGCGACGACGACCAGTCCATTTATAGCTGGCGTGGCGCCGACATCACCAACATCCTGGACTTTGAGCAGGACTTTAAAAACTGCAAGACCGTCAAGTTGGAGCAGAACTATCGCTCCACGGGTCACATCCTGAGCGCCGCCAATGCCGTTGTTCGCCACAACTCGCAGCGCAAGGACAAGCGCCTGTTTACGGCCGAGGGCGATGGCGAGAAGATTCAGGCTTTCCAGGCAAGCGACGAGCGCGACGAAGGTCGCTGGATTGCCGGCGAGATCGAAAAGCTGCATGCCAAGGGTACGAGCTACGACGATATCGCCGTGTTCTACCGCACCAACGCCCAGTCGCGTATCCTCGAAGATATGTTCCTGCGCGCGGGCGTGCCCTACAAGATCGTCGGCGGCACGCGATTCTTCGACCGCGCCGAGATTCGCGACGTCATGGCCTACCTCAAGATGATCGTGAACCCGGCCGACGAGATGAGCGTCAAGCGTGTCATCAACACGCCGCGCCGCGGCATCGGCTCCACCTCGATCCAAAAGATTGAGCAGCTGGCGCGCGACAATCGTTGCTCGTTCTTCCAGGCTTGCGAGATCGCGTGCGCCGAGACCGGTATGTTTAGCGCCAAGGTGCGCAATGGCCTGTCGAGCTTTGTGTCGCTGGTGCGCGAGGGTCGCCGCATGAGCGGCGAGCTCAAGGACGTCGTCGAGATGATTGTCGATAAGACGGGTCTGCTGCAGGCGTTTCGCGCCGAGGGCACCATGGAGTCCGAGAGCCGCGCCGAGAACATCCAGGAATTCCTGGGCGTCGCCGCCGAATTTGAGGAGATGCACGAGGATATCGAGGGTACGCTCGAGAGCTTGGAAGAGCTGCGCGCGGCCGGTGTTGCCGACGTGCCTGCCGGCGCCGAGTCCGAGCCCGTCGTGGTGAGTGCGCCCGCGCCCGAGCCGGGACCGTCCGCTCCGGCATCCTCGTTTGAGGCACTCGTCGGCGCGCGCGATGCCGCAGGTTCCAATCCGCTCGATAGCCTAGCCGCCCCGGCGCTCTCGCCGCAGGATGCCTTGGCCGCCGCCATCGCGGGCAACGCGTATGCCGCGCCGACGGAGATGCCGGCGGGTGCCGTGCATGCCGACGAGATCGAGCGCACCTACGGCCCGCTCACCTGCAAGGCGCTGCCGGCACTCATGGAGTGGCTGGCCCTGCGCTCCGACTTGGATTCCCTGGCCGGCGAGACACATGCCATCACCATGATGACCATCCACTCCGCTAAGGGCCTGGAGTTCCCCGCGGTGTTCGTGGCCGGCATGGAGGAGGGTATCTTCCCGCACGTGCACGACTTTGGCGGTAGTGACGATCCGGGCAAGCTCGAGGAAGAGCGTCGCCTGGCCTACGTCGCCATCACGCGTGCTCGCAAGCGCCTGTTCCTGACCTATGCGGCCACGCGTCGCACTTACGGCTCGACCTCTGCCAACCCGCGCTCGCGCTTCCTCAACGAGATTCCGTTCGAGGACATCGAGTTTAGCGGCATCGGTTCTGCCGGTTTTGAGGGCACGGGCTGGGAGAAACGCGGCGACCGTCACGGCACCTTTGGCTCGGGCATGGGCTCGGATATGTATGGCGGCAAGGTGTTTGGCTCGCATACGCGCTCGACCGGCGGTTCCGGTTCGCGCGGCGGATCGAGCTTCGACGATTTCTTTGGCGGCAGCAGCTATGGGACCGAGCGCCATCGTGGGGTCTCGCCCGACGCCGGCCGTGTTGCCTCGACCTTTGGCTCGGGCGCGCCGCGAGCCAAAAAGCCGTCGTCCAAGGTGTCGCCGACGGTGGAGCGCAAGGTCGATCGCGCCAGCGCGTCGCAGGACTTTGCCGCGGGCGATACCGTGAGCCACAAGACCTTTGGCACGGGTACCGTGATCTCGGTCGCCGGAGACATGATCGAGGTGCAGTTCGAAAAAACCGGCCAGACCAAAAAGCTCATGAAGGGCTTCGCACCTATCGTCAAGCTGTCGTAATCCCAGCGGACCTGGGCGGGCGTATAGGGCAACATCGCCTGCTCGGGCAGTCCTGCGCAAGACGGAGAGCACATTAAGTGGCCTCCTTTGCGTGCGGAACTCGCGATCGATGTTGCCCTATACGCCCGCCCAGGTCCTTGGGTAACGTTGCTGGACGAACGTCGCTTTGCTCGTTCGCTTTTTGGTCTGGAGAGCAGGGTGGGCTGATAAATAGATAAATAGATACGAGTAGGGGCTCCTCCGTTGATGAACGGGGGAGCCCCTTGTTTCGTTTTGGTTGTTGTTGCGACCTAGAGGTGGCTGATGATCAGTTCCATCTTGCCTTCGAGGTCGATGGAGCTGACGGTGCTCGGGGCTAGCAGGTGGCTTCCCTTGTGGACGGGGTCGCCGCAGACGGTGCCTTCGCCGTCGATGACCGACAGACACATGAAGGGCCAGTGCTGCTCCAAGGTCTTGCTGCCGTTGACGCGCACGCGATCGACGGTGTAGCAGGGGTTGGACTCGAGTTCGGTCACGCCGTCGACTTCGGGCGCGGTCACGGTGCCGTCGGTCGGGGCCTGAGAATCAAAGTCGATGCAGTCGAGACTCTGCTCAATGTGCAGGGGACGCAGTTTGCCGTCGGTGCCGGGACGGTCGTAGTCGTACAGGCGATACGTCACGTCGCTCGACTGCTGCGTCTCCAAAATGAGCGTGCCGGTCTTGATGGCGTGGACGGTACCGGAATCAATCTGGAAAAAGTCGCCCTTGTGGATCGGCAGCACGTTGAGCATGTCGTCCCAGCGGCCGTCTTCGATCATCTGTGCAGCCTCGGCGCGGTCCTTGGCGCGCTGGCCGACGATGATTGTGGCGCCGGGCTCGCAGTCCAGCACATACCAGCACTCGGTTTTGCCCAGGCTGCCGTTCTCGTGCTCGGCGGCGTACTCGTCGTTGGGATGGATCTGGATCGAAAGGTCGTCCTTGGCGTCCAGAATCTTAATGAGCAGCGGGAACTCCTTGCCCTCGCAGTTACCAAAGAGCTCGCGGTGCTCGGCCCACAGCCACGAAAGCGTGTGACCGGCGTACGGGCCCTCCGCGATCTGGCAGTCGCCATTGGGGTGGGCCGAGATAGCCCAACACTCACCGATGGGACCCTCGGGAATGTCGTAACCAAATACGGTTTCGAGCTGGCGGCCGCCCCAGATCTTCTCGTGAAAGATCGGCGTCAGTTTAATCAAATCGGACATGTTCATACCCCCATGGTGTTGCGCGGCCGCCCACTCTAAACGAGCCGTAACGAGCGCCCGCATGACTACAAAAACCTATGCCAACGTTACGTTGTGCAGCTCAAAGCGGTCACCAACGTTGCGCGAGATCGAATGCTCAAAGGCGGTGCCGCTATCCAAAAAGCCAATCTGGTTGAGCTCGAGCAGGGGAGAGCCGGGTTTGGTGTCCAGGCGCTCAGCCTCTTCCTCGGTTGCCGCTACGGCGCGAATGGTGCGGTGGAAGCTCGAAATCTTCAGCCCGCATTGCTTGCGGATGAAGCTGTAGACCGATCCATACAGGTCTTTCTTTTTAAGGCCCGGAATCAGCTCGAGGGGCATGTAGGTGTACTCGATAACGATGGGCTTCTCGTCGACCTGGCGCACGCGCACGATGTGATAGGCAAAGTCGTCCTCGGCAATTCCCAGCTGGGCAGCGACGTCTGCTGGCGGATTGACAATCGAGAAATCGTAGACCACCGAGGTCACCTTCTCCCCGCGGTGCTCATACGAAAAGCCCTGGGAGCGATCGTTCTTGCCCTGGAAAAACGCCTGGCCGGGAAGCCCCGCCGTGTCCTTAACGTAGGTGCCCGATCCGCGCCGGCTGGTAACAAGACCTTCATCGGTAATCTGCTCAATAGCTCGTTTGACGGTGATTTTGGAAACGCTATAGAGCTCGCAGAACTCAACGACGGTGGGCAGCTTGTCGCCCGGCTTTAGAGCGCCGTCCTCGATGCTTCGGGCGATATCTGCAGCTATTGCCTCGTATTTGGGAATCATGGAACCTCCTTTCCGGCTTGATTGAGTACAAACGAAAGTATAGTCCACGCCTAAGCATCCCTATTGCGTTTTTGAAAAGTTCGAGAAAGATATAATCAAAAAACGCTTTTCTATATCAACTAGAGCGCTCTAAATGAATATGCATTCGAATAATGTGGTATTGAGCAAATTGATCGGCTCGAAGATGGGGTTGGGCCGTTTTGCCGCCCAGCGCTCCGAATCTCATGCCTTGCGTTTTCCCAGATAAAACCTGCCAAAACAAACCTGTCCCTTTTTGACAGGTTTTTGCCTGGGGAGCGGTACCATACAGGCAATGTTTAAACGAGAAAGGTGGGCTCCCATGGAACCTAAGCAGTACTACATCGGCATCGACGTTGGCGGCACTTCGGTTAAGGAAGGCCTGTTCGACGAGGACGGCAACCTGCTTGCCAAGGCCAGCGTGCCCACGCCTCCTATCGTTGACGCCGCGGGCTTTGCCGCGGTGACCGAGGCTATCGATCAGGTGATCGCCAAGGCACAGATTCCGCGCGCCTTTGTGGCGGGCATTGGTCTGGCCGTTCCGTGCCCCATCCCGGCTTCGGGCGATGCCAAGGTCAAGGCCAACATTGCTATCAACCTGCCTGAACTGAGGATTGCCATCCAGGAGCACTGCCCCGACGCGGTCGTTAAGTACGAAAACGATGCCAACGCCGCTGCCATGGGCGAGGCCTGGCTCGGCTCTGCCAAGGGCGTACAGAACGTGGTGATGGTCACCATCGGTACCGGCGTGGGCGGTGGCGTTATCGTTAACGGCGACGTGGTATCGGGCGTTGTGGGTGCCGGCGGCGAGATTGGCCACATGTGCCTGAACCCCGAAGAGGAGCGCACCTGCGGCTGTGGCGGCCATGGCCATCTGGAGCAGTATTCCAGCGCCACCGGCGTGGTGAGTAACTACCTTGCCGAGTGCAAGAAGGCGGGCGTCGAGCCCATCGAGCTCACCGGGCCTTCTGATTCCAAGGACGTGTTCCAGGCCTGCCGCGAGGGTGACAAGCTCGCGCTGGCAGCTGCCGATACCATGGCCGACTATCTCGGCCGCGCCCTGGCGCTTATTGCCAACGTGGTCGATCCCGAGATGTTCCTGATCGGCGGCGGTGCTTCCGCTTCGGCCGATGTCTACCTCGACAAGGTCCGCGAGCACTTTAAGCAGTACGCGCTCTCCGCCTCGCGCGAGACGCCCATTAAGGTCGCTTCGCTCGGCAACGACGCCGGCATCATCGGTGCCGCTTACGTAGCCCTGCGCGCCGCCGGTAAATAGCTGGTGCGGGGGCAGGTGGTGAAAGGGGGACAGGCTTCGTCCCTGACCTCGCCTCAGCGCTTGCCCCAAATTGTGCCGCGACCCTTCCGTCTCATAAGGTTCGGCGTCAGCGTGCTACCATAGCTACGTCCAAGTACACATATCAAGTGGAGGATATCCATGGCAAACGTTCTTGTCTTTGGTCACCAGAACCCCGATAACGACGCCATCATGAGCGCCGTCGTCCTGTCCCAGCTGCTCAACCAGGTTGAGTATGCCGGCAACACCTACGAGGCCTGCGCCCTTGGTCAGCTTCCGGCCGAGTCCGCCAAGCTGCTTGCCGACGCCGGCATTGCCGAGCCCCGCGTGATCGAGTCCGTCGAGGCCGGCCAGCTCGTCGTCCTCACCGACCACAACGAGTCCGCCCAGTCTGTCGCCGGCCTTAAGGACGCCACGGTCTTTGGCGTCGTCGATCATCACCGCATCGGCGATTTCGAGACCGCCGGCCCGCTGCACTACATCTGCCTGCCCTGGGGTTCCAGCTGCACCATCGTTACCAAGCTCGCCGGCGTGCTCGGCGTTGAGCTTTCCGACGTCCAGGCCAAGCTGCTGCTCTCGGCCATGATGACCGACACGCTCATGCTCAAGAGTCCCACCACCACCGATGTCGACCGCGCCGTCGCCGCCAAGCTCGGCGAGCAGGTGGGTGTCGACCCGGTCAAGTTTGGCATGGAGGTCTTCCTCACCCGTCCGTCCGGCTCCTTCACCGCAGCCGAGATGGTCGGCAACGACATCAAGATGTTCGAGCCCGCCGGCAAGAAGCTGCTCATCGGCCAGTACGAGACCGTCGACAAGAGTCGTGCGCTCGGCATGATCGACGAGATTCGCGAGGCCATGCGTGCCTACGCCGCCGAGAAGGGTGCCGATGGCATTGTCCTGTGCATCACCGACATCATGGAGGAGGGCTCGCAGGTCCTGCTCGAGGGCGAGACCGAGGCTGCTCAGAAGGGCCTGGGCATTGCCGACGAGCACGACGGCGTCTGGATGCCGGGTGTCCTCTCCCGTAAGAAGCAGGTCGCTGCCCCCATCATGGCCGCCTGCTAGGTTTAGTTGACCAAACGCCACGACCGGATCGCGGACGTCCCGCGCTCCGGTCGTTTTTTGTGCACGGCGCCGCGTCGTCTCTTGGACAGGCGTGCCCGTGCCGTTGAGCAAATAATGTTCAACCTGTGGTTCCGCTTTTCGGCCACGCCTGCGTGCTTGTCGTGCAGGGTAGGCTAGATGCAAGCGTAATACGTTAGAGCGCGGCGCCGCCACTTGGGCGGGCCGTGCTTTTTTAAGACGGGAGCTTTCCCGAGAAAGGAGCCGCCCATGGCAGCAACTGAGCAGCTGTTCAACGTTCGTGAGCGCAAGCGCTTTGAACGTCACGACATTTGGGAGCGCATCGCCGAGAACGGCACGATTTCCGCCGCCGTCATGGTCTTCGCCGCTATCGCCGCCGTCATCTGCGCCAATACCGATGTCTACGAGGTCATCCATCACTTTTTGGAGACCCCGCTGTATGTGGGCCTGGGCAACCTTACGGCTGGTCTCACCGTTGAGCTTTTCGTCAACGACTTCCTCATGGCGATTTTCTTTTTGTTGGTGGGCATCGAGCTTAAGTACGAGATGACGGTCGGTGAGCTCAAGAATCCGCGTCAGGCCATGCTTCCCATGCTGGCGGCCGTGGGCGGCGTTGTCGTTCCCGCCTGCATCTACCTGATCTTTAACCATGCCGGCGCCCGCAACGGTTGGGCCATCCCCATGGCAACCGATATTGCCTTTGCGCTGGGCGTGCTGTCGCTTTTGGGCAATCGCGTGCCCAACGGCGTGCGCGTGTTCTTCTCGACGCTCGCCATCGCCGACGACCTCATCTCCATCGCCGCCATCGCCATCTTCTACGGTCAGAGCCCCAATCCGTTTTGGTTGGGCGCCGCCGCGCTTGTGACCTGCGCGCTCGTGTGGCTCAACAAGACGCAACATTACCGCCTTGCCCCGTATTCGATACTGGGCCTGCTGTTGTGGTTCTGCATGTTCAAGAGCGGCGTGCACGCCACGCTTGCTGGCGTCATCCTGGCCTTCACCATCCCGGCCAAGTGCGGCGTCAAGCTCGATAGCCTCACCGATTGGCTGGGCGAGTGCCTGCCGCTGCTCGATGACCGCTACGACGACGAGGCGCACATCCTGGGCCAGCATGACTTTACCGTCTCGACCACCAAGGTCGAGCGCGTCATGCACCGCGTGACCCCGCCGCTCATCCGCATGGAGCGTCTGATCTCCACGCCGGTCAACTTTGTGATCCTGCCGATCTTTGCGTTCGTAAACGCGCAGGTTCGCGTAGTGGGCGTGGACATGAGCACGCTGCTCACCGACCCGGTGACGCTCGGCGTATATTTTGGCATGCTGCTGGGCAAGCCGATTGGCATCTTTGGCATGACGTTTGCCCTGGTTAAGCTCAAGATCTCCGAGCTGCCGCGCAACGTTAACTGGCACATGATTGCCGGCGTGGGCATTCTGGGCGGCATCGGCTTTACCATGTCGATCCTCATCAGCGGCCTTGCCTTCCCGACGGCCCAGTTTGAGGTTCTTGCAGCCAAGGCCGCTATTCTCGCCGGTTCGGTCACCGCAGCCGTGCTTGGCATGATCTACATGAGTGTGATCTGCAAGCACCCCGCGACCAAGGACGAGTAAGAGCGCGAAAACCGGCTCCAGAACCGATTCGGGCGCGTTCAAAATGCGGATTCGGGCGGTGCTTGCCGCCTGCCAGACACGCCAGTGGTCAAAAAACGCCGTTTGTGAGTACTGTCACAAACGGCGTATCATTTTAGGTGCGGAAAATAATGAACAAAGTTATAAGAACTGTAAGTTAATGAGTGACCATCGACTTCCAATTTGGCGCTAGCTGACGGTGATTAGGAAGTTTCAAGTCGAGTTTTGCCGATTTCGACCAAGAATCGCTGCTACTAAAAAGGTAACAGTACTCATATTTGCCCTTTTTTGGCCACAAGCCCTAAAACAAGCCTCGCCAAGGTCGGGAAGCGGGCCAAATCGCCGGCCTCGAGGCTTATTCCACCGTTCCGTAGACGGCGCCCCAGCCGTGGGCAGCCAAGGCGGAGTTGAGCTGGTCGCACAGCGACCGGCGATCGTAGCAGCCGGGCGGCAAAAGGTTCACGATTTCCATGAGGTCGGGTGCCAAGTCGACGATTTCGGCCTGCACGATTAGGTCAAGCCGGTCGATGGCGTGGCGGTCGTAAAACAGTCCGTCGACCAGGCGCTGCAAGTCGCCGAATTCCTCGGCCTGAAACGATCCGTACTCCATAGTGCCTCCTTGGGCGCCCCACGCCGGCATGCGCGGCGATTCGTAATTGATTGCGATGAACTTAATCTATCACGGCTTCATAACGTTGCGACGATGGCGGTCTATACTTAGACGAACTGCAACGTACCGCTTCGCGAAAGGTCGCACCCCATGCAGACGATCTACCAGAAGATGGAAACCACCGAACTCGATGCCGCCATCGAGGCGCTCAAAGCCGAGGTCGCCGAGGTCAAGGCCAAGGGCCTGGCGCTCGACATGGCCCGCGGCAAGCCGTCGCCCTCCCAGGTGGACATCTCTCGACCCATGCTCGATATCCTCAATGTCGATGCCGATCTGCACGACGGCAACGTCGACTGTTCCAACTACGGCTGCTTTGAGGGCATTCCCTCGGCACGTAAGCTGGCAGGGGAGTTCCTGGGCTGCCCCGCCGAGCAGACGCTCGTGCTGGGCTCGTCGAGCCTGCTGATCGAGCACGACATCGCTGGCATGTTCTGGCGCTGCGGCTCGTGCGGCAGCGAGCCCTGGGATGCCTACGAGGCCGCGCACGACGGCAAGAAGGTCAAGTTCCTGTGTCCGGTTCCCGGTTACGATCGCCACTTTGGAATTACCGCTGACCTGGGTATCGAGAACGTCCCCGTCGCGATGACCGACAACGGCCCCGATATGGACGAGATCGAGCGCCTCGTTGCCGCCGACGATTCCATCAAGGGCATCTGGTGCGTGCCCAAGTATTCCAACCCCACGGGTATCACCTTTAGCGAGGACACTGTGCGCCGCTTGGTCGAGATGCCCACGGCCGCGCCCGATTTCCGCATCTTCTGGGACAACGCCTACTGCGTGCACGACCTGTACGATGAGACCGACGAGCTCGCCAACATCTTCGATCTTGCCCGCACGGCGGGCACCGAGGACCGCGTGGTGGCATTCGCCTCGACGTCCAAGATCACTTTCCCGGGTGCCGGTATCGGCTTTATCGGTGCGAGCCCCGCGGTTATCGCGGAGTTCTCCAAGCGCCTGAAGGCCGGCCTCATCAGCGCCGATAAGCTCAACCAACTGCGCCACGTGCGTTTCCTTCCCACCATCGAGGCGGTCAAGGAGCACATGAAAAAGCATGCCGAGTTCTTGCGCCCGCGCTTTGAGGCCGTTGAGCGCAAGCTCACCGAGGGCCTGGGCGAGACGGGCTGCGCTACCTGGACGCATCCTCGCGGCGGCTACTTTGTAAGCTTCGATGGTCCCGAGGGCTCGGCTCAAAAGGTCGCCGCGCTTTGTGCCGACCTGGGCGTCAAGCTCACGCCGGCCGGTGCTACCTGGCCCTATGGCAAGGACCCGCGCGACACCAACATCCGCATCGCGCCGAGCTATCCCACGGTCGAGGACCTGGAGGCCGCGCTCGATGTGCTGGTGCTGGCCGTTAAGCTCGTCGCTGCCGAGCTTGCGCGTGCCGAGCGCGCCTAACGCGCGGCTTCCCGTACTATCCGCACTTTCGATACGTAAAGGAGCGTATACATGGATTTGGGTATTTCCACCAACCCCACGCCAGAGCTCTACACCATTAAGGTAACCGGCGAGATCGATATCTCTAACGCCGATAGCCTGCGCAATGCCATCGACCTGGCGCTTGAGCAGCCCACCGAGGCCGTTGAGCTCGATTTTGCCCAGGTGAGCTACATCGATTCGACGGGCATTGGCGTGCTCGTGGGCGCCGCGCACCACGCGGTTGACCACGGCAAGCGCTTTAGCTGCACGAATGTGCAGCCCCCGGTGATGCGCGTGGTTCAGCTGTTGGGTGTCGACCAGGAGATTTCGATCACCGCTGCATAATCTTTGCCCCCAAAAGGGCGTGCCGTTTGGCATATGTTTGTGATGCGCTCGGACGTTTTGGCGTCCGGGCGCTATACTTGACCGAATGAATAGACGAGTTCCGGCCGAATGGCGCGGTGCGGGCTCGACTCACATCGAGCCTTGGAGGTATGTGTGTTTGGTATTGGAGAGGGTGAGCTCGCGATCATCGTGGTCTTCGGCTTTTTGCTGTTTGGCCCGGATAAGCTCCCGCAGATGGGCCGCACGATCGGCCGTGCCATCCGTCAGTTCCGCGAGACGCAGGAAAAGATGACGGCCGTTGTTCAGTCCGAGATTATCGATCCGGTGAGCGAGGCCGCGTCGGCCCCGGTCAAGCCCAAGAAGACTGCTGCGACCGACGACGATTCCGATGCGGACGAGGATGCCGCCGAGACGGCAGCGCCCGCCAAGAAGGAGACCTTTGCCGAGCGTCGCGCCCGTCTTGCTGCCGAGAAGGCCGCAAGCGAGGGTGCTGCTGAGGGCGAGGGTGCTGCTGAGGAGTCCGAGGCCGAGAGCGCCGAGCCTGCCGCTGCCGCCAAGCCTGTCGTCGAGCCCGAGCCTGCTGCAGAGCCGGAGCCCGAGCCCGAGCCGGCAGAGCCCACGACGGCTGACCTCTACGCCCGTCGTCCCCGCAAGCGCAAGGCCGTCGTCGACCAGCTCGCTCGCGAGCTCGAGGCCGAGGACGACGCCGCTGCCGCCGACGCCCCGAAGGGAGGCGATGAGTAATGCCTATCGGACCTGCGCGCATGCCGCTCTTCGATCACCTGGGCGAGCTCCGTCGCCGCCTGACCATCGTGGTCGTGTCGGTGTTTGCCGCCGCCATCGTGCTGTATTTCGCCACGCCCGTGGTGCTCGACATCCTGGAAGACCCCATCCGCTCCTTTGTGCCGGACGGTAAGTTCTACATCACCACCACGCTCGGCGGCTTTGGACTGCGCTTCTCGCTGGCCATCAAGATGGCCGTGGTCATGTGCACGCCCATGATCATCTGGCAGATTCTGGCATTTTTCCTGCCGGCACTGCGTCCCAACGAGCGCAAATGGGTCGTGCCCACGGTGCTCGCCTCGACGGTGCTGTTCTTCCTGGGTGCCATCTTCTGCTACTTCATCATTATCCCGGCAGGCTTTGAGTGGCTCATCGGCGAGACCTCGGCCGTCGCCACGGCGCTGCCCGATCTGGAGAACTACGTCAACATGGAGCTGCTCTTTATGATCGGCTTTGGTGTGGCGTTTGAGCTGCCGCTCATCATCTTCTACCTGTCCGTCTTCCACATCGTGTCCTACGCTGCTTTCCGCAGTGCCTGGCGTTATGTATACGTTGGCCTGCTTGTGGGCTCGGCTGTGATTACGCCCGACGGCTCGCCCGTTACGCTGGGCCTCATGTATGGCGCCCTGCTCTCGCTCTACGAGATTTCGCTCGCCATCGCCCGCGTGGTCATTACCGCGCGCGAGGGCAAGGAGGGCTTGTTTGTGAGCCGTCTGGACCTGTTCTCGGACGATGAGGACGACGAGGAGTAAATCGGTATGCACGAGGTTGGCATTGTCAACGGCATACTCGATACAGTGATTCGCGCGGCGCGTGGGGCGGGGGCCTCGCGCGCCGTTTTGGTAACGCTGCGTATCGGGGATATGACCGAAGTTGTGCGCGAGGCGCTTGACTTTGCATGGGAGACGTTTCGCGACGAGGACCCGCTCACGCGCGGCTGCGAGCTTGCCGTGGAGGAAGTCCATCCACAAAGCGAGTGCCTGGACTGCGGCGAGGTCTTCGACCACGACCGCTTTCATTGTCGCTGTCCTCAGTGTGGCGGCGCCAACGTGCGCCTGCTGCACGGCCGCGAGCTCGATATCGCGAGTATCGAAATCGAAACCCCCGACGATTAGCCCGCTAGCCATCTGGTGATGGGGTATAAAGGGGCCAAAGTAAGGAGTGCCGAGTATGGCTGAGAAAACGATTGATATCGCGTCGCCGATCCTGTCGCGCAACGAGCGCCTGGCAGATCAGCTGCGTCAGCGATTTAATGAGGCAGGCACCTATGTGATCAATGTGCTGTCGAGCCCCGGCTCGGGCAAGACCACCACGATTCTGGGCACCAACGAGCGCCTGCGTGACAAAGCCGGCCTGCGCTGTGCCGTCATCGAGGGCGATATCGCCTCGGATGTCGACGCCATCACCATGAAGGAAGCCGGCATGCCCGCCATCCAGATCAACACGGGTGGCCTGTGCCACCTCGAGGGCAACATGATCATGGAGGCTGTCGACGCCTTCGACCAGGCCGTCGGTCTGGAAAACATCGACGTCATCTTTATCGAAAATGTGGGCAACCTGGTCTGCCCGGTCGACTTTGACCTGGGCGAGAACCTGTCCATTATGATCCTCTCGGTGCCCGAGGGCGACGACAAGCCTATCAAGTATCCGGGTATCTTCCAGCACGCCGGCGCGCAGTTGCTCAACAAGGTCGACGTGGCTCCGGCTTTCGATTTTGACATGGATAGGTATACTAAGACACTCGATGACCTCAATCCGCAGGCGCCGCGGTTTGCCGTGAGCGCGCGCAAGGGCGAGGGCATGGATGCCTGGTGCGATTGGCTCATCGGGCAGATTGAGCAAGCAAGGGCGTAAGTCGGCCGCCATACGGGCGGGCGTAGCCGCAGAGATACGAGATAGGAGCCTCTTTTGAAGCTCATCATCGCCGAGAAAAACGACGCCGCGCGTCAGATTGCTGAGCGGCTGTCCACGGGTAAGCCCAAAAAGGACAAGGTGTACAACACCGCCATCTACCGTTTTGAGTGGAAGGGCGAGGAGTGCGTGACCATCGGCCTTGCCGGCCACATCCTGGCGCCCGATTTTTGCGACAGCGTGCTGTTCGATAAAAAGCTGGGCTGGTATTCGGTTACCGAGGACGGCGAGATGCTGCCGGCCGACATGCCCGATGGCCTGGCTCGTCCGCCCTACGACACCAAGCGCAAGCCGTTTCTTGCCGACGGCATCTCCATCAAGGGTTGGAAGCTTGAGAGCCTGCCTTATCTCACCTGGGCGCCCGTCATTAAGCTGCCGGCCGAGAAAGAGCTCATTCGCTCGCTCAAGAACCTCGCCAAAAAGTCCGACAGCGTCATCATCGCCACGGACTTCGATCGCGAGGGCGAGCTGATCGGTTCGGACGCTCTCAACAAGGTGCGCGAGGTTGCGCCCGACTTGCCGGTTGCCCGCGCCCAGTATTCTTCGTTTACCAAGGCCGAGATCACGCAGGCCTTCGATAACCTTGTCTCGCTCGACCAGAACCTGGCCGACGCCGGCGAGAGCCGTCAGCACATCGACCTCATTTGGGGTGCGGTGCTCACGCGCTACCTGACGCTCGCCAAGTTTGGCGGCTTTGGTAACGTGCGCTCTGCCGGCCGCGTGCAGACGCCGACACTCGCCCTGGTGGTCGAGCGCGAGCGCGAGCGCATGGCGTTTGTGCCCGAGGACTATTGGCAGATTCGCGGCATGGGCGCCGCGCAAGGTGCTGCCGAGGACGACCGCTTTAAGATCGCGCACAAGACGGCGCGTTTTACCGACAAAGATGCTGCTGAGACGGCGTATGGTCACGTCGACGGCGTCAGGACGGCGACCGTCGCCGCAGTGACCAAGCGCTCCCGCAAGCAGCAGCCGCCCACGCCGTTTGCGACGACCTCGCTGCAGGCCGCCGCCGCGGCCGAGGGCATCTCGCCTGCGCGTACCATGCGCATCGCCGAGTCCCTCTACATGGCCGGTCTCATCAGCTACCCGCGTGTCGACAACACCGTGTATCCCGCGACGCTCGATCTGGGCGCCGTGGTGAGCGACCTGGCAAAGATCAACCCGGCGCTGGCGCCCGTGTGCAAAAAGGTGCTCGCCGGCCCCATGAAGCCCACGCGCGGCAAGGTCGAGACCACCGACCACCCGCCTATCTACCCCACGGGCGAGGGCGATCCGTCCACGCTCGACGGCGGCCAGCGCAAACTCTATGACCTCATCGCCCGTCGCTTCCTGGCAACGCTCATGGGGCCCGCGACCATCGAGAACACCAAGCTCGAGCTCGACGTCAATGGTGAGCCGTTCGTGGCTTCGGGCGATGTGCTCGTGACCCCGGGTTTCCGCGAGGCGTATCCGTATGGACTCAAGCGCGACGAGCAGATGCCGCCGCTTGAGCAGGGCGATACGGTCGACGTGTTCGACATTAAGCTCGAGGCCAAGCAGACCGAGCCGCCCGCGCGCTACAGCCAGGGCAAGCTCGTGCAGGAGATGGAAAAGCGCGGCCTGGGCACCAAGTCCACGCGCGCGAGCATCATCGAGCGCCTGTATGCCGTGCGCTATCTCAAAAATGATCCCGTTGAGCCGAGCCAGCTGGGCATCGCCATCATCGACGCGCTGTCGCAGTTTGCCCCGCGCATCACGAGCCCCGATATGACCAGCGAGCTCGACGGCGACATGACCCGCGTGGAGCGCGGCGAGGACACCGAAGAGCATGTCGTGACGCACTCGCGCGCGCTGCTGGCCGGCGTGCTCGACGAGCTGCTCAAGCATACGCAGGAGCTGGGCGACGCCATCAGCGACGCCGTCACGGCCGATGCGCGCGTGGGCGCCTGCCCCAAGTGCGGCAAGGACCTGGTTATGAAGACGAGCGCCAAGACCCGCGGCAGCTTTATCGGCTGCATGGGTTGGCCCGACTGCGACGTGACCTATCCGGTGCCGAGTGGCGTCAAGGTGAGCCCGCTCGAGGGCGAGGCCGCCGTGTGCCCCGAGTGCGGCGCGCCGCGCATCAAGTGCCAGCCATTCCGCCAGAAGGCCTTCGAGATCTGCGTGAACCCCACGTGCCCCACCAACTACGAGCCCGATCTTAAGGTGGGCGAGTGCAAGGTGTGTGCCGAGGCCGGACGTCACGGCGACCTGATCGCGCACAAGAGCGAGAAGAGCGGCAAGCGCTTTATCCGCTGCACCAACTACGATGACTGCGGCGTGAGCTATCCGCTGCCGGCGCGCGGCAAGCTCGAGGCGACGGGCGAGACCTGTCCCGAGTGCGGCGCCCCCATCGTAGTGGTCAACACGGCGCGCGGTCCGTGGCGTATCTGCGTCAACATGGACTGCCCGACCAAGGAGAAGAGGCCCGCCCGCGGTCGCAAGACCACAACCAAGGCGAGCACGGCAAAGAAGACGACGGCTAAGAAAGCCACTGCCGCCAAGAAGACGACCGCGAAGAAGTCGACTGCCAAGAAAGCAGCCGCCGACAAGTAACGGCGCAGTCGAAACATTGCCCAAAAAAACGAGCGAGGACCCCGCGATCCTCGCTCGTTTTTTTGACCGGCAGTTAGGGACGTTCCTTTTCTGCCGGCAGTTTAGGAACGTCCCTAACTGCCGGCTCGGGAACGACAAAGCGCTAGTTCACCTCGACAGGCTTGGCGCCGGGATAGCGCTCCTCAAAGTCTAGGCGGTACTTATTGTCATTGGTGCCCGCCACGTTGTCGCGCGACAGCGGCGCCACGATCTCATTCTTGTGGTCCGCAGGCTTGGCGTATTTCAGGCTGATCTCCCAGGCATCACAGATTGCGTCAATGCGGTGATCCAGGTCGTCGTACAGGGCGATGATGTCCTTCCAGGAGCTGTAGTTCTTGGAGCTCGTCGGGACGTCCAGGTCCTCGACGATGTCGTAATACTGCTCGATGGTGTCCTCCGTGCGCTCGGCGACGTCGGCGAGATTTTGACGGGTGGTTCGATCCTCTTCCAGATAGTTGCCGTTGAAGTTCTGCGCGCAGCCACGGACCTGGCTGTCGAGATCTTCGAGCAGGTCGTAGTATTCGCTCAGTCGGCGGTAGAGGTTCTGCTCGGAGAGCGTTGCTTCGCCGCCATCCTCGTCATCATCGTCATCATCGTCGTACAGGCTGTTGGGATCGCCGAGAGGCTTTAGGTCATCGTCGTCGACGTCATGGTGCAGCTTGGCTACCTCGGCAGTCGTCTGCGTGGCGGCGTTGTCGAACGGTCTGATTGCAAAGAAGATGACCAGGGCGATGATGATCGCCACCAGCACAACGATAACGGCGATAAGCGGCCCGGTGCCGCTCTTTTTGGGAGCGGGGGTCTGTGGCGAAGCGGGCGCGTATGCGGGAGCCGGCTGCTGTTGGGGCGAGCCGCTCGCGACGAGCATGCGCTGCGTGGTCTCGACGGCCTCGGTCCTTGCGGCGGGGTCGGGGCTATAGGCGAGGGAGTCGTCCGCCTTGGCTTGCGGCGTATCAAGGGAGCCGGTCTGCTCAAAAGCGGGCTGGCTATCGCTCGCGGCTGTTTGCTCAACGGGTGCACCGCACGAGGTGCAGAACTTGGCATCATCTGCAAGAAGCTTGCCGCACGAGGCGCAATACCGAGACATTGCCACTCCTTTCGCCACATTTCAATGCAATACGACGATTATACCCAGCATCCCAAAAAGCCGGCAGTTAGGGACGTTCCTTTTCTGCCGGCACTTTAGGAACGTCCCTAACTGTCACCTAGTCATTTAAGAACGTCCCCAATGGCTAGGTGGGATTTGGGACGCACCGAGCACTGGGGTATCATGGCTTGGTTGCTATAACTTGCATTTTCGCGCCTTGTAGGAAGGGGCTGCGCCCATGGCTTTTGAGCCCGCTCAACATAGCTTCATTACGCTCGAGGGCGTCGACGGCGCCGGCAAGTCCACGCAGGCGCGCCTGCTGGCCCGCGCGCTCGACCTTGCCGGCTATCAGGTTGTGAGCCTGCGCGAACCGGGCGGCACCGCCATCAGCGAAAAGATCCGCGCCCTGCTGCTCGACCCCGCCAATATGGCGATGGGCGACACCTGCGAGTTGCTGCTCTACGAGGCTGCGCGTGCCCAGATGGTGCACGAGGTCATAGCCCCCGCCCTTGCGGCCGGCAAGGTGGTCCTGTGCGATCGCTTCTACGATTCCACGACCTGCTACCAGGCGTTTGCCGATGGCCTCGACCGCCAGATGGTGCGCGACGCCAACAACCTGGCCGTCGCGGGAACGCACCCGGCGCTCACACTCGTCTACCACATCACGCCCGAGCAGGCGGCGCTACGCATGGCAGCCCGTGGCGCGGCAGATCGCATGGAGGCTAAGGGCATGGCATTCCAGGAGCGTGTGTACCAGGGATTTTGTGCCATTGCTGCCGAGGAGCCAAACCGCGTAAAGCTCATCGACGCCACTACGACCGTCGAGGAAGTTTTCGAGAAGACGGTCGAGCAGGTTCGCGCGTACGGTCTCGATATCCCCCAGGATGCTGTCGCCGCCGCGCTTGCCAAGGAGGCCGAGTAACATGGCCCCCGCTCAGGCAAGCCTGCTGGCCAAGCTCGACACCCAAGAGCGCGTGCGCGACTTTTTGACCAATGCCGTCGCCAGCGGCCGTGCATCGCACGCCTACCTGTTTTTGGGCGCCCCCGGCGCGGGCAAGCTCGATGCCGCGTGGGCGCTCGCCCAAGCCTTCCTGTGCGAGCAGGACGGCTGCGGCGCATGCGACAGTTGCGTGCGCGTCTCTCGGCATACGCATCCCGACGTGCACTATTACACGCCCGAGAGCGCCACGGGCTACCTTATTGCCCAGACCCGCGAGCTGCTCGATGACGTGCCGCTGGCACCCATTCGCGCCAAGGCCAAGGTCTACATCATCGACCGTGCCGAGCAACTGCGCGCCAACACCGCCAACGCACTGCTCAAAACACTCGAGGAGCCGCCCGAGGGCGTTATGTTTATCTTGCTGGGCACCTCGGCAGACGTGATGTTGCCCACCATCGTGAGTCGCTGCCAGTGCGTGCCGTTTCGGCTGGTGTCGCCCGCCGTCGCCGCGCAGGCCGTGAGCCGCGCCACCGGTCAGGATATCGCGCGTTGTCGCATGGCCGTCGCCGTGGCGGGAAGCCCCACGCGTGGCATCGAGTTCCTCAAGAGCGCCGAGCGTCAGGATGCTCGCCGCCAGATGGTTCGCGCCATCGATTCGCTCATCGCCGCCGACGAGGCCGACGTGCTCAGCCGCGCCAAGTCACTCATCGTTGCCGTTAAGGCGCCGCTCGCCGAGGTCAAGTCCACGCAGGAAAAGGTGCTCGAGCAAAACGCCGACTACCTGTCGCGTGGAGCATTGAAGCAGCTTGAGGACCGCAACAAGCGCGAACTCAACGCGCGCGAGCGTTCGGGTATCATGGAAGCGCTGGCGAGCGCGCGGACGCTCATGCGCGACGTGCTGCTGACACTTCAGGACGAGGCAGCCGACGTGGTGAACGAGGATGTGCGCGACACGATCGGTCGGCTTGCCGCCGCGACCAATGTTGCGGGTGCCACCCAGGCGCTCGAGGCGGTCGCAACCGCCGAGCGCAACATCGCCAGAAACGTTACTCCCCAGCTGGCCATCGAGGTCATGCTGTTCGATATCAGGAAGGCACTGAAATGCCGTTAGTCGTACCCGTTAAGTTTACCTACGCCTCGCGCGACCTGTGGTTTGACCCGCAGGACCTGGATATCCTCGAGGCCGATTATGCCATTTGCTCCACCGAGCGCGGAACCGAGATCGGCTTGGTTACGGCCGATCCCTTCGAGGTGCCGCAAGACGAGATCGGTCAGCCGCTCAAGCCCGTGCTGCGCGTGGCGAGCGACATCGACCTGCAGCTTGCCGACGACCTGGCCATCCAGGGCGACGAGGCGATGGTCGATTTCCGCCGTCTGGTCAAAGAGCTCGATCTCGAGATGAAGCCGGTGGGCGTCGAGTACCTGTTTGGCGGCGAGAAGGCCGTGTTCTACTTTGCGGCCGAGGAGCGCGTCGATTTTCGCCAGCTCGTCAAGGATCTGTCCTCGACGCTGCACATCCGCGTCGACATGCGCCAGATCGGCGTGCGCGACGAGACTCGCCTGGTGGGCGGCTATGCCCAGTGCGGACAGGAGCTCTGCTGTACGCGCTTTGGCGGACAGTTTGAGCCCGTCTCGATCCGCATGGCAAAAGAGCAGGACCTACCGCTCAACTCGTCCAAGATCAGCGGCGTGTGCGGCCGCCTGATGTGCTGCCTGCGCTACGAGTTCGAGGCCTACAAGGACTTTAAGAGCCGCGCGCCCAAAAAGAAGACGCTCATCGATACGCCGCTCGGCAAGGCGCGTATTCAGGAATATGACACGCCGCGCGAGCAGCTGGTGCTGCGCCTGGAGAACGGCAAGGTCTTTAAGGTCAACCTGGCCGATATGACCTGCTCGGAGGGCTGCAAGAAGAAGGCTACCGAGCAGGGCTGCAATTGCCGCCCCGACTGCGTGACGCGCGATGTGCTCGAGCGCATCGAGTCGCCCGAGATGCGCCTGGCGCTCATGGAGCTCGACCGCGAGAACGGCGTCGACGTGGGCGATGGCCTGTCGAGCGCCGACCGTCTTGCTGGCACGTCGATGCCCAAGCGCCGTCGTCGCGATGCCGATTCCGATGCTCGCGCCGGTCAGGGCCAGGGCGAGGGCCGTGGCCGCGGAAAGGGCCGTGGTAAGGCCGAGGCACCCGAGGCCGAGGAGGCCGCCGGTGGCCGTCGCCGCCGCAAGCGTGCGGGCTCTGCCGATGCCGGCGAGGCCGCAGCCGCCGGCAAGAACGGCGCTCGCGAGCGCGAGGTTCAACAGCCCCAGCAGCAGAATCGCGGCGGTGGCATGAATCCCACACGCCGTCGTCGCCGTCATCTGTCGAGCGAGGAGCGCGAGGACGCCTTCCGCGCCGCAGCTGCTCGCGAGGCTGGTGCCGCTTCCAAGGGTCCCTCGGGTTCCGATGCGCCTGCCGACAAGGGCGGCAAGTCACGTGGCGAGGATGAGCGCGCGCCGCGTCCGCGCCGTCGCCATTCCTCGGGCACGCAACAGAAGCCCTCAGTGCCCTCCGTTGCCGATCAGGTCTCGGATGGCGAGGTCAAGGTCACGCGCCGTCGTCCCGGAGATGGCGGGGGAGCGGCTGCTAAGGCTTCGCGTGGCGCCGCTCGCGACGAGCGCGAGCCGCGCGAGGATCGCGGTGGCGAGGGCTCGGCCGACCAGGGTCAAACGCGCCGTCGCCGTCGCCGTTCCCGCAAGCCGCGCCAGGATGGTGGCGAGGGCTCGACCCCGTCTTCGTCCGCACCACAACCGCCCGCCGGCGAATAACGCCCGCGAGCGGATTTAGCCCGCCTTGCCCCGAGCACATCGGGGTACCATAGCGCTGAATCAACAACCCTCCCTGCGACCGAACGTAGGGAGGGTTGTGTCTTGAAGAGCCATCTGAACAAATTGAGCCGTCTGCAGGGTGCCGGCGCCCTACCGTTTGCGGACGAATTGCTACCGTTTGCCGAGCGGGTGGCACGCGAGGCGCTCGAGGCATTGTCGCCAACACGATGTGCCGGCTGCGAGCGCGCCGGTGCGCTTATTTGCCAAGACTGCCTGGCCGCGCTCACGCTCATCGACCCACGTCATAGCTGTACCCGATGCGGCGCCCCGTTTGGGGATTTGCTGTGCACTGAGTGTTCGGTCGAGGGCACGTCCTCGGCAATGGCGGAGGCGCTCGATCGCTGCCTGGCGTGCGCCGTCTATGCGCATCCGCTGCCGCGCATCATTAAAGCGTACAAGGATGCGGGCGAGCGACGTCTGGCTCCGTATCTGGCGGAGCTGCTCTACGACACCGCCCTGCATGCCCAGGTCGTAGCGCCCGATCGCTTAGGAGGTGTGCTGTCCGGTGCGGATGCGGTGGTGTTTGTGCCTGCGACGGCGGCAGCGTTTCGGCGGCGTGGTTTCGATCATATGGAGGCCATTGCGCGCCCATTTTGCGAGCTGTCGGGTGTTCCCCTGCTCGATGCCCTCGTCAAGTACGGGCATGGCGACCAGCGCGAACTCGGTCGTGAGGAGCGTCGCGAGCGTGCCCAAGGCATGTACGAGACGGTTGAGGACGTGCGCGGCCGCCGCCTACTGCTTATCGATGACGTTATCACCACGGGCGCGACCATGGCAGCAGCCTCGGCGGAGCTCAAGCGTGCCGGCGCTGCGGCAGTCGATGGCCTTGCTATCGCACGTGTTTGGTAGGGGTGGTTTTGTGGCAGTGAAGATTGAGCGGCGCAACGAGCCGACAGGCGAACAGCTAGCGGCTTCCGTAATCCTAACAGGCGCTTCAGCGCTGCGCATGATGCGCGCCGAGCGCCGGCAGATGGGCTATATCAGCTGGAAGGACCTTAATCCCGATGAAGAGCGCCGTGTGCTGCGCACGTCGTCGCCCTCGACCGAGGATATCTATCTTCCTGACTTGGTGCGAATTGGAGCCAAAAGTGGCGAGGTGCAAGAAGATCTGTGCTTGCTGGTGGGATCTGCGGCGCAGCGCCGCCGCATGCCTGGCGTAGGCTGGTCCGTGTGTTCCGGGTTGCCCGCCGGCTCGATTCTAGAGGTGGAACCGGGGGTGTACAGCCTATCTCCCGAGGCCCTTTGTGTTGCCGTTGCGCGCGAGGTCGGCTGCATCCAGGCGTTTGCCCTGGCCCAGGAGCTGTGCTCTAAGATTTCACTGAGCGACCGCGGGAAGTATCTGCCTCCCTACACCTCGCCTGTTACGAATAAACTTGCAAAGGACAAGGACCAGCCAGCAGACGTGGGCTACTTTGAAGTCGAACCGGTGCTGACGCCCGATCGCCTGGCAGATTACCTTACGACATGCAAGGGAAGCACGGCCAAACAATTGCAGCGTCTGTGTCCCTACTTGTCAGAAAACCTGCTCTCGCCCATGGAGTGCATCATGCTCGCTCTGTTTTCGCTTCCGTTTTCCTATGGCGGGTTTGCCTGCGGACCTTTTAAGACCGACTACAAGATCGAGTTCGATGACCGTGCGCAGGCAATCTCGGGGATGCCTCATGCAGTTTGCGATGCGTATCAAGAAGCGGCCCGGTTTGACCTGGAATACAACGGTGAGCTGGGCCATTCCTCTCGGAGGGGACGTATCCATGATGAAAAACGCAACACGGGCTTGATTACTATGGGAATCGAGGTCGCAACGGTCAACAACGAAATGCTTTGCGACATGGAAGCGATGGAAGCGCTCGCATGGCGCATCCACCAGCGTATGCGAAAGCGGTACCGGAATCGCGTCGATGCCCGCAGAAAGAAGCAAGAGGCGTTGCTTAACACGCTGCGGGTGTGTTTTGGGCTTAAGCCGGTCTAATATCGTATCGAAAATAGGGGGTTAATCATATGCCCTGGCCAAAATATGGCAAATATGAGTACTGTCACTAAATCAGTAACAGCAAAATCAAGGAATTTAGGACTTGGAGGCGGTGTAAAGTAAGAAAATAATAAACAAATGTAGAATAACTAAGCATCAGGTTGGCGACACTGAGCGCAAAATCTGTCCGAGAGGCCAAAATTGCCTGTTACTAAATTGGTGGCAGTACTCATATTTGCCATATTTTGACCAGGGCACCCTAAGAAGGGCGCCCCGGAGCTCCCCGTAGGGGAGCTCCGGGGGTGGCGCGCGCAGACGTGGTGTAAGAGCGTCCCGAGGTCCGTCGCTGCAAGTCC
>CAJMLP010000010.1:0-64062 GCA_905214215.1 uncultured bacterium
CCTTGCGCAGCGTCAACTCGTAGCCACGCAGGCGAATCTCGAGCGGGTCGCCCATGGGGGCGTACTTCATCATGGTGACTTCGGTGCCCGGCGTCAGGCCCATGTCCAAAATATGCTGACGGAGCGCCTGGTCGTCGGATGTCACCGATGCGACAACGGCGTCCTTTCCAATCTCGAGTGTATCGAGCTTCACGCGCTCATCCTTTCGTTAGACGCGGTTAACCGTTTACCGGGGTTAACCAACTCGTAACGACAAATGATAGCGCTCTGAACTATTTTATAAAGTCAAATACCGATGTTTACCTGCGCAAACTTTATGCGGTGCGCCCCGAAGGCTCTTTACGCATACCGCTCAGCGAGATCGAAACGGAACCCGACCGCGCGGTAGCAGTGAGTCGATCACCCTCGACCGACCCCGTGCATGTAAAGGGCGCCTTGCCCATCAAGACGTGGGAGATAGTACCCAAGAGCTCAAAGAAATCGCCCTCAGCACGGGCACTCGAGAGAGCGATATTGAGACCCCTGACGTTTAGTACTGCCCTGAGCGCGCCGTTCACCCCATGTGAAAACGTCACCTCGCCGCGCTTGCTCCCCACCGGCGTCTGGGCCAAAACCACATACGTACCCTCAAGCATGGCTCCTCCTCTAAGCAGACTTTTTGAAACGGGCAAGTAGTCTACTTTTACATATGGCGCTCCAGGAAGCGGAAGGCTAGGCGGATCCAGGGACGGACGGAAACCTGCTTGTCCTCGTTGTCGACCGCGGTGTTGGCGTTACCGAGCGAAAGGCCGTGGCCGCCCTGGTCAAAGACGTGCATCTCGCATGCGACGCCCTCCTCGGCCATGCGCTGCGCAAACGGGTAGACCTGCGCGATCGGCGCCGTCTTGTCGTCGGACACGCCCCACACAAAGGTCGGCGGCATCTGACGCGAAACATGCGTGGTGGGGCAGATATCGGCCAGGTGCTCGTCGGTGGCCTCGCCGCCCGTCACCATCGACAGATAGTCGTTGAGTAAATCGCGCCCCGTCTTGCCACCCGTCTTGGGCACGCGCAGGTCGATGCGCGGGTCGCGCGTCTGCATATCACGCACATAGGCAAAGTCGAGCAGCGGATAGCCCAGCACCACGGCATCGGGGCGAATGTCGTCCGGACGCGCCCCGGCAAGTGCCGCGAAGGGGCCGGTCTTCCACTGCGTTGCCAGCGAGGCACAGATCATGCCGCCCGCCGAGAATCCCACGACGCACACGCGCTTAGGATCGACATGCCACTCGTCGGCGTTGGCGCGCACCGTGGCGACCATCTTGGCAAGATCTGCCTGGGGGCGCGGAAAGCTCACGTCACCCGTAGAACTCGTGACATAGTTGAGCACAAAGGCCTGGTAGCCGCGGTCCAAAAATGCAAACGCCACCGGGTCCTGCTCGTGCGGAGCGATATGCGTAAACCCGCCTCCGCCGCAGATGATCACCGCGGGGCGGCGGCCATTGGGCTTGTCGGGCAGCGGCTCGGCACCCAGATACGTAAAGGTCGCCGGATAATCCTCGGTCGGCTCCTCGCCCCACAGCGCATAGTTCTCGACAATCATATGTGCTCCCTTCGCGCAAATTATGCGCCCTTGTTTTTGCCTTCAAGCGTACCCCACTTGAACCCGTGGCGCAGAAACACACCAGCAATAAGTTTCCCTTCAACTGATATATCACATAATCCCAGCTCAGAGGTATCGCTGAGCAGCGTAAAATAGGGGGCGTTGACCAAGCCGCGAAACACATATGAAACGTTTCCGGCAAACCAAACGCGCGATATGCGCCTATTTAAGTTGGAGGCAACTATGGGTCTGCTCGATTCGCTTAAGTCCACCTTCACCTCGACCGGCGAGGCGTCCGTTCCGCCCGCAGCAAGCTTCGCCACCCGCGAAGGCGTCATCTATGCCCCCGTCAACGGCGTGCTCGTCAACCTGGACGAAGTTCCCGACGAGACGATCGCCTCGGGCATGCTTGGCCAGGGCTATGGCATCGAGCCCATTACCGGCACCATCTATGCGCCCGCCAACGGCCGCATCGGCGCCACCACTGTCACCAACCACTCCATTGGCATGATCACCGAGGACGGTCTTCGCGTGTTCATCCATGTTGGCCTGGGCACCGTGGAAATGAACGGCAAGGGTTTTGCCCGCTTTGTCGAGATGGGCGATGTGGTCAAGGCAGGCCAGCCGCTCATCAGCTTCGACCGCGAGGCCATTAAGGCCGCTGGTCACGAGGACATCGTGACCGTCATCGTCTCCGAGCTCGATCGTCTTAAGAGCATCGACCATGTCGGCGAGTCTGGAACGCTTATCGGCGGCAACCCGCTCGTCAAGCTTGGCGACCCGCTGCTGGTAGCCAAGACCAAGTAGCCAGGCCCCGCGCCACACAGCCAAAAGGCACCTCGTCAAGCGCCCGCGACCATCTGGCCGCGGGCGCTTTTCGTTTGAAAAACCATCCCGCCAATGCCTTATCTGTATAGCCCAAATGAGCCGAGCTGCTAGAATATCGAACTGTATGGATAGCTATCATTCAACCGTTATGGGAGGATACGTGAACCGCACCAAAATCGCGCAGCTCTATGCCGATGCCGAGTCGCTCGGCGGCCAGACCGTCACCGTCGCCGGCTGGGTCAAGTCCGTCCGCGACATGAAGAACTTTGGCTTTGTTACGCTCAACGACGGCAGCTGCTTCCGCGACCTGCAGGTCGTCATGAACCGCGAGGCACTCGACAACTACGACGAGATCGCCCATCAAAACGTCTCGGCCGCACTCATTTGCACCGGCACCGTCAAGCTGACCCCCGATGCGCCCCAGCCTTTCGAGCTTTCTGCCACCTCCATCGAGGTCGAGGGCGTCAGCGCCCCGGATTACCCGCTGCAGAAGAAGCGCGCAACCGTCGAGTTCCTGCGCACCCAGCAGCACCTGCGCCCGCGCACCAACCTGTTCCGCGCCGTGTTCCGCATCCGCTCTGTCGCGGCTGCTGCCATCCACCGCTTCTTCCAAGAGCAGGGCTTTGTCTACGTCAACACCCCCATCATCACCACGAGTGACTGCGAGGGCGCCGGCGAGATGTTCCGCGTGACCACGCTCGACCCCAAAAATCCGCCCCTCACCGAGTCCGGCGAGGTCGACTGGAGCCAGGACTTCTTTGGCAAGCATGCGAGCCTCACCGTGTCCGGCCAGCTCAATGCCGAGAACTTTGCCATGGCCTTTGGCGACGTGTACACCTTTGGCCCCACCTTCCGTGCCGAGAACTCCAACACCACGCGCCACGCCGCCGAGTTTTGGATGATCGAGCCCGAGATGGCCTTTGCCGACCTTAACGACTATATGGATAACGCCGAGGCCATGCTCAAGTATGTCCTCAAGGACGTCATGGCAACCTGCCCCGACGAGCTCAATATGCTCAACAAGTTTGTGGACAAGGGTCTGCTCGAGCGCCTGGACCATGTCGCCAACTCCGACTTTGCCCGCGTTACCTACACCGAGGCCGTCGAGATCCTGGAGCAGGCCGTCGCCGCCGGTCACAAGTTTGACTATCCCGTGAGCTGGGGCATCGACCTGCAAACCGAGCACGAGCGTTTCCTGACCGAGGAACACTTTAAGCGACCGACTTTTGTGACCGACTACCCGGCCGAGATCAAGGCGTTCTACATGCGCATGAACGAGGACGGCAAGACCGTCGCCGCCGCCGACTGCCTGGTTCCCGGTATCGGCGAGATTATCGGCGGCTCCCAGCGCGAGGAGCGCCTGGATCTGCTCGAGGCCCGCATCAAGGACCTGGGCATGAATCCCGAGCAGTACAAGTACTACCTTGACCTGCGCCGCTACGGTTCCTGCAAGCACGCCGGCTACGGTCTGGGCTTCGAGCGCTTGGTCATGTATCTGACCGGCGTGGGCAACATCCGCGACGTCCTGCCGCACCCGCGCACCGTGGGCAACGCCGACTTCTAATCGTCGGACGCTAGCTCGCGTCGCCACACGCCAACGCTCATCGCACAAGCGCCTCTCGACATCGGTCGAGAGGCGCTTTTTTCAACAGCACCCGTCAAGCTTTTGGCAAGTTTTTGGTCAGTTGAGCAGGGCTGTTGAAAACTCGACCCGCCGTTTGCCGACGACTACCGACCGCCCAGAGCGCCCTGCGCCCCTGGGAAAGCCCCACGTCCTAGGCTCCATACCGTCGCCACCCAAAACGGAAAGGACGTGGGCACCATGACCGAAGCCGCTGTTGAAACCTACGACACCACGACTAGAGGCGCCGCCTCGATGGCAGCCTATCGCGCCGTTCGCATCCTGCAACTATTAAGCGAAAACACCGGCGAGGACAAGGCCATGCTTTCCGATGAGTTGATCCGGCGCCTCGCCCATCCCGACGACCCCGCCCGCATGCCCATCTCGGCGGCGCGGCGCAGTATCTACACCGCCATCTCTGCGCTTCGCCATGCCGGATACGAAATTGAGTACAAACGCGGCGTGGGCTACAAACTTCTTACCCGCCCGCTCACCGATGAAGAGATCATCCGGCTCCACGGCATGGTCATGCGCAACCGCTCTACGCCCATCGCCATTCGAAAAAGCATGGCGCAGCACTTAGTTGCCATGGCGAGCGCCGACGTTCGCGGCTACCTCGATACACCCGAACCCGCTCCAAACGCAGGCAGCAAGGCTACCAAGGCAACACACACGCCCATCAAGCGCATCGACACGTGCGAGCTCGTCGAGCAGGCCATCGACCACGGAACCACGGTGAGTTTTGATATTTCGAGCGTCACGACGCGCGGCGAAACCGAAGCAGCACGGATGACACTCCGTCCCTTTGCCATCAGGCAGCGCGATGGCATCTCGTATTTGCTGGGAACGGTCTATGACGCCCGAGGCGCCGATGACACGTTGCGTACCGTAGAGATTGGCCGAATGAGAAACGTCACCACACGTCTCCTCGACGGCAAGAAGCTCTTCGCCGCCCTGGACGAGGACGACACCTCCTCCGCCGCATAAGACCCTCCGCCGCCCATTCGACTACCCGTACCGCCCATCCGATTCTGTATTAAAAAACCCGCCAGGCTGTTGTAAAAATGGACATCAGCGCTACTATAGTTCCACTTGCACTTTGTCCCAGTGCAGTGTTTCCAGCCATTTTTATACTGGGGGTAATGATATGAAGGACATCACCATCAGCCGCAGGAGCCTCCTGGTCTCCGCCGGCCTGCTCGCACTCGCCCCGCTCGCCGGATGCGGCGGCAACTCTGGTTCCGGCTCTGCTGCCGCCGGTTCCGACTACACCATCGGCGTTCTGCAGCTCACCGAGCACTCCGCACTCGATGCCGCCAACGACGGCTTTGTCAAGGCCATCAAGGAGAGCGGCCTTAAGGTCAAGATCGACCAGAAGAACGCCCAGAACGACCAGTCCACGTGTAAGTCCATTGCCGACAAGTTTGTGGGCGACAACGTCAACCTGATTTATGCCATCGCCACGCCCGCCGCGCAGGCTGCCGCCGGCGCCACGGCCGATATCCCCATCGTGGGCTGCGCCATCACCGACTATGCCGCCTCGGGCCTGGTCCAGGACAACGATAAGCCCGGCACCAACGTCACGGGCGCCTCCGACCTCACCCCGGTCGCCGAGCAGCTCGAGATGATGCAGAAGGTCCTGCCCGACGTAAAGAAGATCGGTCTGCTCTACTGCACCGCCGAGTCCAACTCCGACGTCCAGATCAAGGCCGCCAAGAAGGAACTCGACAAACTGGGCCTGGAGTACACCGACTTCACCGTCTCGAGTTCCAACGAGATCCAGTCCGTCGTCGAATCTGCCGTGGGCAAGGTCGACGCGCTCTACTCCCCCACTGACAACACCATCGCCGCGGGCGCCTCGCAGGTGGGCCAGATCTGCAAGGAGAACAAGCTTCCCTTCGTGACCGGCGAGGAGGGCATGTGCATGGCCGGCGGCCTGTTCACCCTCTCCATCAACTACGAGGATCTGGGCTACGCCGCGGGCGAAATGGCCGTCAAGATTCTTAAGGGCGAGGCCAAGCCCGAGGATATGCCGATCAAGCATCTCTCGAGCAAGGACCTGGTCGTCGTCAAGAACGACGAAATGGCCGAGGCGCTGGGCATCGATCTTTCCGCTCTGGACGAGTAGCGGCATGCGCGGCAATGTGCCTAGGGCCCATACTCGCGCCGTTGCCGTGTTATTCAATATCTGAGCCACAGGGGCGAACGCCAAAGACCGGCGTTCGCCCTGCTTGTTACGGATGAGACAAAACATTCGTCCGCAGCTCTTTTATGCATTGTTACCGCTATTATGGTGACTCACGTGTCCATCCTATCCTAGGAGGTATGAAGCATGCTCATTGCATTGCAGGGCGCTGTTTCGCAAGGCGTCCTCTGGGGCATTATGGTGCTTGGCGTGTTTATCACGTTCCGCCTGCTCGACATTCCCGATATGACCTGCGACGGCAGCTTTGCCCTCGGCGGCTGCGTCTGCGCTGTGCTCATCGTCAATAACAACGTCGACCCGCTGCTCGCTGTGCTGGCCGGTATGTGCGCCGGCGCCATCGCGGGTGCCGTCACGGGCATTTTGACCACCGTCTTTGAGATTCCCGCGATCCTCGCCGGAATCCTCACCCAGATCAGCCTGTGGTCCATCAACCTGCGCATCATGGGCAAGTCCAATACGCCCATTCTTGCCAAGGGCACCGTGTTCTCGGCCGTCAGCAATATGACCGGTCTGCCGCAGTCCACCGTTGCCATCATCTTGGGCATCCTGCTCGCCGTGGCTATCGTTGCCATCCTGTATTGGTTCTTTGGCACCGAGATCGGCTCGGCGCTGCGCGCCACCGGCAACAACGAGTACATGATCCGCGCTCTAGGCGTCAACACCAACTCCACCAAGATGATCGCCCTCGTGCTCTCCAACGCCCTCATCGGCCTTTCGGGCGCGCTCATCTGCCAGAGCCAAAAGTATGCCGACATTGGCATGGGCACCGGCGCCATCGTTATCGGTCTTGCCGCCATCGTCATCGGCGAGGTGCTCGGCCGCCTGCTGCCCGGCGGTCTCACGCAGTTCTCCGTCCGTCTGGCCTCCGCCGTCTTTGGCTCCGTGGTGTACTTCCTCATCCGCGCCATCGTGCTGCAGCTGGGCATGGACGCCAACGACATGAAACTGCTCTCTGCTGTGATTGTCGCCGTGGCCCTGTGCGTGCCCGTGGTTTGGGAGCGCTATAAGCTCCGCAGCTCCTACACGAAGGGAGATGAGGCAGATGCTTAAGCTCTCGCACGTCAAGAAGACCTTTAACAAGGGCACCGTCACCGAGAAGCGCGCGCTCACCGGCGTCGACCTTACCCTCAACGACGGCGACTTTGTAACTGTGATCGGCGGCAACGGCGCCGGCAAATCCACGCTGCTCAACATGATTGCCGGCGTATATCCGCTCGATTCGGGCGTTATCGAGCTCGACGGCACCGACATCTCGCGCCTGAGCGAGTCGCAGCGCGCCAAGTACCTGGGCCGCGTGTTCCAGGATCCCATGCGCGGCACCGCAGCCGACATGCAGATTGCCGAGAACTTGGCCCTCGCCAAGCGTCGCGGCCAGCGTCGCGGCCTTTCGTGGGGCGTCACCAAGGCCGAGAAGGACGAGTACGTTGAGTTGCTCAAGCGCCTGGACCTTGGCCTGGACACGCGCCTCAACGCCAAGGTCGGCCTGCTTTCGGGTGGCCAGCGCCAGGCACTCACGCTGCTCATGGCCACGCTCACCAAGCCGCGCTTGCTGCTGCTCGACGAGCACACCGCGGCACTCGACCCCAAGACCGCCTCTAAGGTGCTCAATCTGACCGAGGAGATTGTCGACGAGAACCACCTGACCACGCTCATGGTCACGCACAACATGAATGACGCCATCCGTCTGGGCAATCGCCTGATCATGATGCACGAGGGCCACGTTATCTACGACGTGGCGGGCGACGAGAAGAAGTCGCTCACCGTCGCCGACCTGCTGCAGAAGTTCGAGGAGGTCTCGGGCGGCGAGCTCGCCAACGACCGCATGCTGCTGAGCTAAAACCTGCCAATAAGGGACAGGTTTATTTTGGCAGGTTTTATCTGCGCAAACGTCAAAACCGCCGCAAAGGAACAGATACCTTTGCGACGGTTTTCGCATATCATGTCGATAATCCAGCGTCAGCAGGAACCACTGGTTAAGAACTAAGGAAACTGCCATGAGAAGACTCCTTCCCCGTCTTGCTTGACCGCCGCACTCCTTGCCGGCGTGCTCGCCGGCGGCCCAGCTTACGCCACCGCGGCCACCCCATCTCAAGTTATCGGCCCGTCCGATGTGATGGGCTTTTTGGTGGGTATCATGGTTGAATGATCATTAGGAGGTTTTCCCTACATGGAATTGTTTGAACCGATTCTTCATTTCTTTGAGCAGCGCTGGGTCCACAACATCATCTGGGCCGTCATCTTGGTAATAGTCACCGCCATCGCCGCCAAGGTGGCATCCAAGACCCTGCGCCACCTACTCAACCGAGACGACAACCCGCTTCCCGCATCGAGCATCTTCATCAACATCGCGCGTGCCGTCATTTGGATGATCGGCGGCAGCTTTATCCTCGACAACTGCTTTGGCATTAACGCAAACGCGCTCGTCGCCGCTCTTGGCGTCGGCGGCATCGCCATCTCGCTCGGCTTTCAGGACACGCTATCAAACCTTATCGGCGGCATGCAAGTGACCTTTATGGGCATCATCAAGCCCGGCGACAATATCGAGGTCGGCGGCGTGTCGGGCGTGGTCCAGGACATCACTTGGCGCCACACGACCATCGAGGACGCCTGCGGACAGACCATCATCGTCCCCAACTCCAACATCTCCAAGAACACACTCGTGCACCTCATGCCCTTTGGACGCGTTGTCGTTCCCGTCGCGGTGAAGGACACGTCAAAGTGGGACTCGCTCGATGCGCTGGCAGACGAGCTCGCCTGTGCCACCAAGGTCGCCGTTTCACCCATCTCGGGCTTTGACAAGGAACCCTACGTGCTCTTTAGCGAGATCGGCGACTTTGGCATTAAGGGTAAGATCATCTTTATCGTCAGTGACGACAGCACCACCTTTACGGCAGCCGACGCCTGCATCCGCGCCATCGCCCCCATCATCGCCTAAACTACCACAAAGGGGACAGGCACCTTTGTGGTAGTTTCGCATCGTGGTACCATGGTTCATATCGTTGTTTAAACGACTAAGGGAGTAGACACCATGGAAGAGGCCTATCGTCAAGCACGCAAGCGCGGCGAGCAGGGACGCCGTCGCGCCATCAGCCAAAGCGAGCACCCGTACCTTACGGACCTCGACAGCTTGGTTGCCCAGCTCCCCTTAGGTCAGCGAGAGAGCGTCGGCCTGCGGGATATTCCGCTCGAAATGGTCGTCGGCACGGTTACCAAGGGCCGTCAGTCTGCCTTTTCGTGCAACTTTATGCCCCTGTTGCCATTTAGCACCGAGTTCGCCCGCAAGTGGTCCAACCTCTACGACATCCAGGTGACCGAGGGCTATCGCGACCCCATCATCGTCACCGAGTTCATGCATCGGTTTTACGTCCAAGAGGGCAACAAGCGCGTCAGCGTCCTCAAATTCCTGGACGCCCCGACGGTTTCGGCCAAGGCCACCCGCCTCTACCCCGGCACATGGGATTCCGTCGAAAGTCGCCTGTACGGCGAGTTCTGCGCGTTTTGGCGCGTCTGCCCCCTATACGAGATCGAGTTCTCGCGTGAGGGAAGCTACGAGACACTCGCCAAGATGCTCGGTCAGAACCTTATCGAAAAATGGCCGCAGAAAAAGGTCGACTACCTGCGCCACACCTTCTTGCTCTTTAAGCGCGCCTACCTTCGCGCGGGCGGCGACCACCTGGACATTACGCCCGCCGACGCCATGCTCGTCTACCTCAATGTGTACAACCAGGACCGCCTGCTGGATACGCCGACGGATATCGTCGTAAACCGCCTGTGCAAAATTTGGCGCGAGCTGGTCATTGCCGGCAAAAATGACGAGGACAAGGTCGATCTTGTCGAAGCGCCGAGTGTCGATGAGGAAGAGTCGCCCGCCAAGTCCACCTCCGGTGTGCTCAACTTCTTTATGGGCAAGACCGTCTATTCGGCGGCCAATCCCCTGCGCATCGCCTTTATCCATGAATTCCCTTGTGCAACGTCGAGCTGGGACAGCCTACACGACCAAGGGCGTCAGTATCTCGACGAGCACTTTGGCGGTATCGTGCGCACCGAGGCGTTCGAGGACTGCCACGATCCGGACGTGTTCTACGCCGCCGTGGAAACGGCTGTCAAACATGGAGACAACGTCATCTTCTCGACCTCGCACCGCCTGATGGAATACACGCTCAGGGCAGCCGTTGAGTATCCCCAGGTTCGGTTCCTTAACTGTTCTATCGGCCTTCCCCACCAAAGCGTCCGTTCGTACTTTGGCAAGATGTACGAGGCCAAGTTCCTCCTGGGCGCCCTTGCGGCTAGCATGGCGGACAACCATCGCATTGGCTACCACGCGTCGGTCTTTGCGTCGGGCGCGCTTAGCGAGATCAACGCCTTTGCCATCGGCGCCTCGCTGCTCGACCCTCGCGCGCAGGTAATCCTCACCTGGGGCGATGTACCCGCCGGCGGTCTTGCCGAGGCCATGTGCCGCGAAGGCGTGAGTGTTATGACCGGTGTCGACATGTCCAAGTCGCTGGAGGACCCCACGGCCTACGGACTCCACCGCCTGGTCGATGGCAAGGTCGTCGGCATCGCCATGCCGGTATGGAACTGGGGCCGTTACTACGAGCTTATCGTGCGAAGCCTGCTGCATGGCACCTGGGATGAGACCAGTGACAACAGCCAGGTTCGCGCCGTCAACTACTGGTATGGTATGAGCTCGGGCGTTATCGACATTCGCTACGCTCCGGGCCTGCCCTATCAGACGCGCAAGCTTGTTCAGCTACTGCGCAATGGCATCGTCGAGGGCTCCATCAATCCATTTGGCGGCGAGCTCCATAGCCAAGACGGCGTGGTGCAGATCGAGGGCTTTCCCCCACTGCCGAGCACGCAAATCGTCGAGATGGACTGGCTGGCCGACAACGTGGTGGGCACCATTCCGCAACTCGACGATGAGCCGAAGGTCCGCGCCCTATGAAAATCCTTGCCATAGCCGATACCGAAGAGCGATGCCTGTGGGAGTGCTTTCGCAAGGAGCGCTTTGAGGACGTTGACCTGATTCTATCCGCAGGCGACCTGGATCCGGACTATCTTGAGTTTTTGGTCACTGTCATCAACAAACCGCTTGTGTACGTTCGTGGCAACCACGACGACCGCTACGCGCGCCATGCACCGGGCGGGTGCATTTGTGTTGAGGACAGCGTATATGTGTACCGAGGTATTCGCATTGCGGGTCTGGGCGGTTCCATGCGCTACCGCGACGGCGCGAACATGTATACCGAGCGCGAGATGGCAAAACGCATGCGCAAGCTATCGCGAAAAATCGCACTGGTAGACGGATGCGATATTCTACTTACCCATGCACCCGTCGCAGGCATGGGCGACCTGGACGACCTGCCGCATCGAGGATTCGAGTGCTTTAATGCGGCTCTTGAGTCTTGGGGTCCCGACTATATGATTCACGGGCATGTGCACCAAAGCTACGGCCCCAACTTTCAACGCGAGCGCCAACACCCATGCGGAACGAAGATTGTCAACGCCTGCGGCTATACCAAGATCGAAATTGACGAGGCGCGCTACCCCACGCGCGGTTGGAAGGCCGCTTGGCTCAACTCGCAAACCATGCGCCGCGAGCTCAAACGCCACGAAGCAATCGAGTCTTCAACCGCCAGAACCCCCTGGTAACTGCCAACAACCACCACGAAGGGGATAGGCACCTTTATGGTGGTTTTGCTGACTCGTCCGACCTGTCCATCACGGTGCTTGTGTAATTAACGAGAACACTCATTGTTTTGTAAGGACGGCGCTCACGTGCCGTCTTTTTTTGTCAACTTATGCAGTCTCGACCGTGTTGTATGTAGAGGGACCTCGCGAGACGCCTTCCCTATATCCACCACGACCAATTGGAGGTGACACTATGCCTGCACGCCGTAACCGCAATAGCACGCTCCGATGCGATGCCGATCAGATCGAGCGGGAAGCAAAGCGCTTGGTCGACACGTATTCCGACCTCATCCTTCGATTGTGCTATTCGGCCCTTGGATCCGCTGACGACGCTCAAGACATCTGCCAGGACACGCTGATCAAGATTCTCCAACGCACTCAACCGTTCGACTCGCTCGAACACGAACGTGCTTGGGTGATCCGAGTCGCACTGAACGCATGTCGCGATATCGGCCGTACGCACGCGAATCACCCGGTTGTCGACCTCGATTCGCTCCCCGATTTCTGCGCACCCGTAACACATACCGAGCAAGAATTCGCGCAACGCGACTGCGCCATTCTTTCCGCTGTCACGGCCCTGCCTCAAGCACAGCGCATCGCCATCTTTTTGCACTACTACGCAGGCATGAGCATCAGGGAAATCGCAGACGCCGTTCACGCGACGCCAGCTGCAACCGCCCAGCACCTTAGCCGCGGACGTGCGTCACTTCGGCTTTCCTTGAAAGGAGACCACAATGACTACGAATTCGAATGACTATCGCCACGCCCTGGAGCACATTTCGTTTACCGATAATGCGAAGCAGCACATGGCAAACTCGATTGCTCAGTCCGTCGCCTCGAGCGATGCGGCGACCGCTCAAAGCAACTTTAATGGCACGCGACGCAAGCCGCGCATCGCCCGCCATCCCGTAAGAACAGTCGCTCGCATTGCCGCTGTAACGGCAGTCCTCGCTATCGTCATTGGAGGCGCTGGCACGGCTATGGCAACAGGCGTCCTGCCGCTTCCTTCTGACATGCTTTCCGACATCTTTGACGGACCTGCTTCTCAAACCGAGATCATCGACCGTATTGGCCGGCCCGTCGGTGCTAGCTGCTCCAACAACGGAGTCACCGTGACCGCCGACGCCATCATGGGCGACAAGGATATGGTTACCATCGCCTATACGCTTACGTTCGACGATCCCGCTGCCCTGAAAAAGCTTTCCGAGCCGGGCGAGAACGGAACTATCGCCGGAAGTGTCGATGGAAACGTATACGTTGATGGCGAGCATGGCGGCCAAGGCCAATCATGGCTCATTGACAAGAACCCCAATGACTCCAGCATTCAATACTTTGCACAGTTCAGCGTTGAATCACCCGGCCTTATGGGCAGGACCGTCCGCACGCATATCAACTCTCTCGTTGTGCCACGTGCTGGCAAAGAGCTTCCCGAGTATAAGAAAATACTTACGGGCCCATGGGATCTTAAGTTCCAGCTGAATTACGAAGATACATCCGTTACGATTCCCGCGCCCAAATCGGTCAACTTTAACGGCACCAAGGCGACGATTCAAGAGGCCACCGTATCCTGCGTTGGCGTTTCAGTCCGCTACAACATAGATCGTTCCATCGAACACGACAACAACAGCGGCAAGATGTCTCAAAACATGGAGGAGTCTATGGATGCCGTTGGCAACATACCCCTCATCGTGACGTTCAAAGACGGTCATGTTGAGGACGCAACCAGCCACAGCGGCTATTTCGCAAATAAACTGGATAACGGCACCACTGATGTCCACAAGACCTGGCCGTTCTCGCAAGTTTGTGACACAGACAAGATTGCAAGCGTACAAATTGGCGATACGGTCATTCCCATGAATTCGTAACGCTACGCGGCTCGTATATGCACCCGGTTCCGCACTTCGCGTCTAAAGATGCGCTGTCATCGAGCAGCGTGAGCGCAAGGCCGCCCGTATGGTCGGCTGGGAACACCTCGTTGCGCTAAAAACCACCACGAAGGGGACCGGCACCTTTGTGGTGGTTTTGCTGACTCGTCCGACCTGTCCCAACGGTTTGTCTCAATCTGTAACAGGTAGGGCCCAAATAATCGGTTAGCTGTTACAGATCGAGACAGACCACGGATGCTCAGCCGAAAATCTCAATCTGTAACAGGTAGGAACGATTTTGCCCCTTAGATGTTACAGATTGAGATATTTGACAGCTTGAATCGGCATCGCCTACAGCGCGGCGACGACCTTGTCGCCCATCGTCGTGGTGCCGAGGGTCTTATCTGCCGGAGTGTTGACATCGGCGATGTCACGGGTGCGCCAGCCCTCGTCGAGCACGCGCGCCACGGCGCTCTCGATCCACGCGGCTTGCTCGCCCATGTCGAGCGCGTAGGTCAGCAGCATCGCCACCGACAAGATTTGAGCCAGCGGATTGGCCACGCCGAGCCCCGCGATGTCAGGAGCGCTGCCAGCGCTCGGCCCAAACAGCGATACGCCATCATCCAGCGAGGCAGAGGCAAGCATACCGAGCGATCCGGTAATCTGAGCCGCCTCATCGGACAGGATGTCGCCGAACATGTTCTCCGTCACCACGACGTCAAAGTCTGCCGGTCGACTGATGAGCTGCATGGCGGCGTTGTCGACGAGCAGGTCCTCAAGCTCCACGTCGGAGTACTCCTCGTCTTGCACGCGATGCACGATCTCGCGCCACATGCGGCTCGTCTCCAGCACGTTGCGCTTATCAACGCTCGTCACCTTGCCGCGACGTTTGCGCGCCGCCTCAAATGCCTGGCGCGCAATGCGCTCAATATCGTACTCGCGATACTCCATCACGTCGACCGCACGCTGACCGGCCGCACCCGCAGCGCCCGCGCAGGTCACGGATGCGGGCGCCAAAGTCCCACGGCATGTTGTAGCCCATCGTATCGGGGATGTTCACGACCGTGGCACCGGCCTTTACGGCCGCCTCGATAATGCGCACCAGAAACTCCTGATCGGAGCGGCCGGCATCCTCGGCATAAAACTCAACATCGTCAACGAACTTGCGAGCATGTTTGACGGCATGGATCGCTCACTCAATTGCCCTTTCCTCAGTCATATGGAGCTTGTCGCGCAGGTGACTGGTGCTCACACCCAGCCCTGTATGGATACGGGGCCTCTGGGCCGTTTTGAGCGCCTCTGCAGCCACTTCGATATCCCTGTCGACAGCGCGCGTCAGGCCGCATACCGTGCATCGGTCGCCCGCAATCTTGCCAATCTCCTGTACGGAGCGAAAGTCACCAGGACTCGAGATGGGAAAGCCCGCCTCGATAACGTCCACGTTCATGCGCACCAGCTGGCGGGCGATGAAGAGCTTTTCCTCGGTATTCATGCTGGCGCCCGGCGACTGCTCACCGTCGCACAGGGTGGCGTCAAAGATTGTGATTTTGCGGCTTATATGTTCCTCCTGATTGACCGTTTTATGACAGATGGCTTTCAGGAGAGAGAGAAGGCCTAGAGATAGAAAAATACCCGTGTCGCTCATCACGCCTGAAAGCGGCAGACGATAGCGCACCCGGGTACAACAAATCGTTATAGCGAGATTACAACCCTAGCGCGCTATCCAATCTAGTAGCGCTAGGCCTAGGAGCTGTTGCGTGTTCTTAAACATGTTGGGCTCCCTTCGGCCTCGGGTAGTACTACATCGCGCTAAAGTACAACACAAGTAAAACCACCACAAAGGCGCCTGTCCCCTTCATGTTGGTTTTGCCCCAAGATAGCAAGAGACCCGGTCCTGCACGAGGCAGAACCGGGTCTCTTTAGCAATGCTTGCTTTGCTCAGGCAGTAACTGTTAGTTACTCAGCCAGGAAGTCGCGCTGGATAGCGGGATCGACCTTGACGCCAGGGCCCATGGTGGAAGACACGGAGATGGACTTGACGTACTTGCCCTTAGCAGAAGAGGGCTTGACGCGCAGGATCTCGGTGTACAGGGCAGCGTAGTTCTCGACGAGCTGCTGCTCAGAGAAGGACTTCTTGCCCAGGGGCACGTGGCAGATGCCGTAGCGGTCGGCGCGGTACTCAACGCGGCCAGCCTTGAGCTCGGAGACCATCTTGGCGACGTCCATGGTCACGGTGCCGAGCTTGGGGTTCGGCATGAGGCCACGGGGACCAAGGATCTTACCGATGCGGCCAACCTTGGCCATCATGTTCGGCGTAGCGATAGCGGCGTCGAAGTTGATCTCGCCCTTCTGAATCTGGGCGACAAGCTCGTCGGAACCGATGATGTCGGCGCCGGCAGCCTCAGCCTCGCGGGCCTTCTCGCCCTCGGCGAAGACGGCAACACGAACGGTCTTGCCGGTGCCGTGGGGCAGGGAGATGGAACCACGGATGTTCTGGTCAGCCTTACGAGTATCGATGCCCAGACGGAAGTGGGCCTCGACGGTCTCGTCGAACTTGGCGGTGTCGAGCTCCTTGATGAGCTTGGCAGCCTGAAGGGGGGTGTAGAGCGTGGCGCGGTCGATCTTCTCGGCAGCGGCGTTATAGCTCTTACCATGCTTAGCCATGTGCATTACCTCCTGTGGTTAAACGGGCGTGAGCCCTCCCACATCGTATCGTGTGCCCTATTGCACACATTTAACGGGCGCCCCGGTCGGAGCACCCGTCATTACCTAAAGAAATCGCTACTCAGCGATGGTGACGCCCATGGAGCGGGCGGTACCGGCGATGATCTTCTTGGCGGCGTCAATGTCGTTGGCATTGAGGTCCGGCATCTTGATCTCGGCGATCTTGGTGAGCTGCTCCTGGGAGAGCTGACCAACCTTGTCGGCCTGGGGCTTAGCGGAACCAGACTTGAGGTTCAGCTCCTTCTTGATGAGGTGAGCCGCCGGCGGGGTCTTGGTGATGAAGGAGAAGGACTTGTCCTCGTAGACAGAGATCTCAACGGGGATGATGTCACCCTTCTTGTCCTGCGTCTCGGCGTTAAAGGCCTGGCAGAACTGCATGATGTTCACGCCAGCGGCGCCCAGGGCGGGGCCGACGGGAGGAGCGGGGTTAGCTGCACCAGCAGGAATCTGGAGCTTAATGACGTTGGCAACCTTCTTCTCAGCCATGGTCATTCCTTTCGAATCACGAGTGTGAAGTACTTGCTATATCGTAAGCACGCACGTGTTAGAAGCACTCCTGAGATGAGCAGTCACAGAAGAAGCACGCTCGCGCGAACGGACGAAAACTTAAGCGATGACAGCGACCTGGTTAAAGTCGAGCTCGACCGGCGTCTCGCGGCCAAAGATCATCAGCGTGACCTTGAGCTTGCCAGCCTCGGTGTTAACCTCGGAGACCTTGCCATCAAAGTCGGTAAGCGGGCCATCGGTGACGCGGACGGACGTGCCGACCTGAATATCAACCGAGGTGCGCTTGGGCGAATCGCCCTTACCGGGACGACGAGTCATCTTGTTGTACTCGTCGCGGGAAAGCGGAGCGGGCTTGCCGTTGCCGCCTAGGAAACCGGTGACGCCGGGCGTGTTGCGAACACACGTCCACGCATCGTCATCCATCTCCATGCGAACCAGGACATAACCCGGAAAGATCTTAGAATCCTTGGTCTCGCGCTTGCCACCCTCTTTGATCTCGGTGACGCGCTCCATAGGAATCTCGATATCAAAGATACGGTCCTGCATGCCCATGGTCTCGATACGATGCTCGAGATCGGACTTTACGCGGTTCTCGTATCCGGAGTAAGTGTGAACGACGTACCAACGCTTAGACATGGTTTAGCCCCTCAATCCAGAGAACAGAGCAAGAGCCTCGCCAAAGCCAGCATCGAGCAGAGCGATGACGACGCCGACGACGACCAGAGAAGCGCAAACGACGACCGAGTAGTTCACGAGCTCCTTCTTATCAGGCCACGTGACACGCTTCATCTCGGACTTGACCGAAGCGAAATACTTCTTGGTGCGGGAGAAGAAACCAGGCTTCTCGTTCTTCTTGGACTTCGCAGCCTTCTCGTTCTTCTTGGCAACGGCCTTCTTGGCCTCAACCTTGGAGTTGGCAGCAGCGTTGTTGGCAGGTGCCGGCTGCTGAGCCTTCTTCTTGTTCTTCTTGTTGGCCATTTGGGTTACCTCCGCGCAATGCGCTTATACATGAGTAAACCGTAAGCCCCCAAGTGGGAGCTTACGGAATAATGACTGGCACGCCAGGAAGGACTCGAACCCTCAACACTCGGTTTTGGAGACCGATGCTCTACCAATTGAACTACTGGCGTATGTGACTAGAGACTAGCGAGTCTCTTTGTGCAGCGTGTGGTGACGGCACCAGGGGCAATACTTCTTGATCTCCATACGATCAGGCATGGTCGACTTGTTCTTGGTGGTCGTATAGTTGCGGCGCTTGCACTCAGTGCACGCAAGAGTAACTAGAGTACGCATGTATCCTGAACCTTTCATTTCCGCCCCGTACGGGCACGAGTTGTTACTTTATCAGCTCCACGTAAGTGCTGTCAATGAAAACCTCGAGTCAATTGGTTCTCGGTGGATCCATTCATATTTGGAACACATCAATGAAGCCATCGAGAGCTAATCGACGGTGCATCCAGGACCATTATCGATCCTCTCGACACCAGCAACGGCTCAATATCCATTGCAGAAAAGAACCCGGCACCCATATAAGTGCCGGGTTCTCTAAGTCAGCTATATCAAAGAGCTAATTTACTCAATGATCGTGGAGACGATGCCCGAACCGACGGTGTGGCCACCCTCGCGGATAGCGAAGCGCAGGCCCTCCTCCATGGCGATCGGGTGGATGAGGTCGCCCTCGATGGTGATGTGGTCACCAGGCATAGCCATCTCGGTGCCCTCGGGGAGCTTGACCGTACCGGTAACGTCGGTGGTACGGAAGTAGAACTGAGGACGATAACCATCGAAGAACGGGGTGTGACGGCCGCCCTCCTCCTTGGTCAGAACGTAGATCTCGCCGGTGAACTTGGTGTGCGGGGTAACCGAACCGGGCTTGCAGAGAACCTGGCCGCGCTCGATGTCCTCGCGCTTGATGCCGCGGAGCAGCAGACCGACGTTGTCGCCAGCCTCGCAGAAGTCCATGGACTTACGGAACATCTCGATACCGGTAACGACGGTGTTCTGGGTATCCTTGATGCCGACGATCTCGACGGGCTCGTTGAGCTTGAGCTCACCGCGCTCGACACGGCCGGTAGCAACGGTACCACGGCCGGAGATGGTCATAACGTCCTCAACGGCCATCAGGAACGGGAGGTCGTTGTTACGAGCAGGCGTCGGGATGTACTCGTCGACGGCGTTCATGAGCTCGCGGATAGCGTCCATCCACTTGGCGTCGCCCTCGAGAGCGCCCAGAGCGGAACCACGGATGACGGGGATGTCGTCGCCGGGGAAATCGTACTCGGAGAGGAGCTCACGGGTCTCCATCTCGACGAGGTCGATGAGCTCGTCATCGTCGACCATGTCGCACTTGTTCAGGAAGACGACGATGTAGGGAACGCCGACCTGACGGGCGAGCAGGATGTGCTCGCGGGTCTGAGCCATGGGGCCGTCGGTGGCGGCGATGACCAGGATAGCGCCGTCCATCTGAGCAGCACCGGAGATCATGTTCTTGACGTAGTCAGCGTGGCCCGGGCAGTCAACGTGAGCGTAGTGACGGGCAGCAGTCTCGTACTCGACGTGGGAGACGGAGATCGTAATGCCGCGCTCGCGCTCCTCGGGAGCCTTGTCGATGTTCTCGAACGCAGTGAAGTCAGCCTTGCAGCCCTCGGTCTCGGAGAGAACCTTGGTGATGGCGGCGGTCAGCGTGGTCTTGCCGTGGTCGACGTGACCAATGGTGCCGATGTTAACATGCGGCTTAGTGCGCTCAAACTTCTCTTTGGCCATAAAGCCCTCCTCTAAACAGGTCGTCCCCGGACGGGACTTTGCCTTTATACCATAGTGGCCTCTCAACATACTATTGAGAAGCCACCGTGTTACCTATGGTAGCGGTGACTGGATTCGAACCAGTGACGCCACGGGTATGAACCGTGTGCTCTAACCAACTGAGCTACACCGCCGGATGGAGCCTGCAACCAGACTTGAACTGGTGACCTCTTCGTTACCAACGAAGTGCTCTACCGACTGAGCTATACAGGCACTTGACGGGTGGGAGCTATAGGATTCGAACCTATGTAGGCAGAGCCAACGGGTTTACAGCCCGTCCCCATTAACCACTCGGGCAAACTCCCAATCGTTCAAGTATCCGCAGGTCCTTTGGTCTTTTGGACCGCCGCCCCCGCGAACGAAAAAGATAATACGATGCAACCTTGGGGGCTGTCAACGAAAACCTCTAGATACACGGTGCCGGGCGTATCTATATACCTTTGACCTGCTGTTTTGCCGGGTTTGGATATGAAGGACGCTGAATTTGCATGTAGCGGTGACATTTCCCGAGGGAACACTTTGGCGTAGTGGAGTGAGCCTGCAGAATATTGCTTCGATAACGACTCATTTGCACCTATATATAGGTCGGGATCGGGTTTCCCTGGCTCGACCGAGCGTGGATTTTCTCCCGTTTGAAATCGAGCGTGGATAATCTCCCACTTTTGGCCTGACTTCGAGCCCAAAGTGGGAGATTATCCACGCTCATTCACTAAGCCAGAGTGCTATAAAGCCGCAATCACTCGGGCCAGGACAATGTTGAGCCATAGAGCGGCTCCCCCTTTGTGCGGGGGTAGCGGCTCAAGTAGCACGATGAAAGAAGGTCGAAGAAATACGTTATAGCGTATTTCGAGTAAACGCCGAGTCGATCAATTCCGTTCCCCGCGTTGCCGAGTCGATAGACGCGATCGAAAGATCTCACATTCTCATCACTGCTAAACGCAGTGATGAGAATCTTCCTGCCCGAACGGCAATCAAGATACTCACGCGCCTGCGATGCAAATAGCCCGGAAACCGATACGAGTATTATCAAAGACTGAGAAGCATCCTCGACATTCTTCAATTCCGCGACATTTGCCCCGGCAACTATGCGAACTATTTTGCCTGTATAGAATAGTTCCTGTTGAAACCGTACGAGGTTGGCACTCACATTATTAGTACACCAGATTTCAACGTTTTTGTGCCTCCCTATTTCATCGGCAAGTTGCTTAATAACGACATCTGAAACGCCGCTTTCAACCTCTGCAAACATTTCGATCATGCGCACATCGAGCTCTGCTCTGTACTCCTCATAGCCGAATTCCTCCTCTCGGTGGCTTAAGTCGCTAGGAAAGACTGATTGAGTAAATGACTCTTTCAAATCTCTGAGAGACTGATAACCCAACCGATTGCAGAAACGTCGAACGGCAGAGCGCGTAACGAAAGCGTCGCGAGTTATCGCGACAACATTGATTTCGCTCGAGCGCCTAAGGTGAGCAATGAGATATTGGGCAATGGCAGCGTCGTTAGATCCACACTCGCTGTTGATGATGGAGCTAATGCGATTGAGCACATCAAAGCCATTGATATTCACCTGATCCCTCTTTCCATTCTCCTCAAAATCATGATTCATTTATTGAATCAATCAGCTTCGGTCGTTCTCCTATGATTCAAAACAGTTGACGTCATCTTAATCGTAATTCCGCCACACGTATCCACCGTGTTGAATGATGGAAAGGGGATTCATGGGCAACGTGAACAACATGCCGTTTCTCTGGGGTTCCGCCACGGCGTCTTATCAGTGCGAGGGTGCCTGGAACGAAGACGGCAAAGGCCTTGGCGAGTGGGATTTCTTTAGCCACACAAGCAATAAGAACATCAACCATGTTGACGGTGATGTATCTTGCGACTTCTACCATCGCTATGAAGAAGATATCCGCATGATGAAAGAAGGCGGACAAAACACCTATCGCTTCTCTCTTTCATGGAGTCGAATCATCCCCACGGGTATCGGCGAAGTGAATGAAGAGGGTATCGATTTTTATAATCGGGTCATTGATTGCTGCCTCGAAAATGGCATAGAGCCCAACGTTACGCTGTTCCATTACGATCTGCCATTCACGCTTGCTTGCAAAGGCGGATGGCTGAACAACGACATGGCAGAGTGGTTCTGCAAATACGCCAAGATTTGCTTTGAGCGCTTTGGAGACCGCGTCAAAATCTGGGCTACCGTTAACGAGCCGCATTTCTACAGCTACTGCGTAAACATGTTGGGCAACTATCCCCCCAATCGATCGCTCGACGTTCAGTCGTACATGCAGTTTCAGTACAACCTGATGCGCGCAAGCGCACTCGCAGTCCGAACATATCGTCAAATGGGCTACGACGGCATCATCGGCGCCGTCCACGATGGCGGCGTTGTCGAACTCGACCCGGCAACCGAGCACCCTGATGACGTATTTCGATACGCAGACTTTTTCGCCAATCGCATGATTCTGGCACCAGCGCTTCAGGGTCAACTGCCGCCAGAAATGGACGAAATCCTTGAAAAACTTGGCGTCTCGCTCTATCGATCCCCAAATGACGTAGAAGAATTCAGAGACGGTAAAGTCGATTTTATTGGACTCAACGTGTATTGCCGAGAGTATGTAACCGACTGGCACGGTGGAGAGCTTGCCGTTTCGGCGAACAATAAGGGCGGTTCGAGCAAAAAGGTCGAAGGAAAATGCATTGCGCCCTTGTTTGAAAGCGCCCGCGACAGCAATGTTCCCCGCAATAAATGGGGCCGCGAAATACTCCCAGGTTGCATGTATTCAACCATCATGGATGTCCACGAGCGCTATGACGCGCCCCGCATCTTTATTACGGAAAACGGACATGGCGCCTATGAGCAACCAGACGCAGACGGAATGATCCACGATGATGACCGCATCGAGCTTCTGGGCCAGTTCATCGAGCACATGATGAGGGCCAAGCGCGACGGCGCGCGCGTTGAGGGCTACTACCTCTGGTCGACGATGGATCTGTATAGCTGGATCAACGGCTACGAAAAACGATACGGACTTGTCCATATCGACTTCGAGAACAATCTGGAACGCACCCCCAAAAAGAGCTGGTATTGGTACCGAGACCTTATCTCGAAGTATCAGGAGCAGGAAGGTTAGGAGAAAGAGATGAAATATCAGGCAATGTCCGAAACAGTCCTAAAGGCTGTTGGCGGCAAAGAGAACATTACATCGGTAACTCATTGTGCGACGCGCCTTCGCATCGACGCACGAGACACCTCGATCATCGATCTCCAGCTCGCCAAATCGGCCGATCAGGCGCTCGGGGCAGTAGTCAGCGGTGGCCAGCTTCAGGTGATCATCGGCCCCAACGTCACCGAGGCTTACAACGACTTCCTCGACTTCGCGGGAATCGAAGTCGGCGGTGGCACGGTTGCCGACGATGCCCAAACCGCCAAAGACCTTGCAGAAGGCATTAAAAGCGGTAACACCGCCATGGGCTTGATTGAGAAATTCGGGAACGTCTCTGCACAGGTATTCATGCCCATCGTCCCGGCGCTCATCGTTGGCGGACTCATTCTTTCGATCAAGAATCTCCTGGTCAATTATTGCGGATTGAGCACCGATAGCGGAACCGCCCAGGTCCTGTTGGCGATCTTTAGCGCTTCGTTTAGCTTCTTGCCCGTTTATCTTGGTTATCAGCTCGCAGCCGTCATGAAGATGCAGCCCATCATGGGCGCATTGCTGGGCGCGATCATGATCAGCTCGTCCATTAGCGGTGCTGAGGGTCTCGACTTTCTTGGCATCCCCATCCCGACGAATGACTACTCGAGCACGGTGGTGCCAATCGTACTGGGCGTCGTGTTCATGTACTTCGTCGATCGCGGTCTTCAGAAAATAATCCCCGACGTTACCAAACTGTTCTTGAAGCCGCTGCTCACCATGATCATCGTCGTGCCTGTCGAGCTGATTATCCTTGGCCCCGCCGGCAGCATGATGGGCTACGCGCTGAGCGATGCCGTCACGTGGCTTATGGACAACGTGGCATTTATCGCTACTCCGATCCTGGCAGCCCTTAACCCCTATTTCGTCATGCTCGGTCTCGATAAGGCTTACATCGCAATCGAAGTTACGAGCCTGGCGCAGCTCGGTTGGGCACCCATTATCTTTGGATTCATCTCGAACCTCTGCATTGGCGGCACGAGCCTCGCCCTGGCAACTGCCATGAAGGGAAACAAAGAGAAGAGGGGTATGGTCACCACGGTTGCCGTCACCGCACTCTGTGGCGTAACCGAGCCCGCGTTCTACGGTTGCCTCATCGAGCGTCCCCGCCTGCTTGTCGGCACGGCAATCGGCGCGCTCTGCGCTGGACTCCCTGCAGGCATCTTTGTTCTGAAAGAGTATGTTGCGGGAGCATGCCCCGGCCTTCTTTCGGCACTCATCTTTATCGCTCCCGATGGGTCCATGGGCAACTTCGTGCTGGCATGCGTTGTCGCCATCATCGCCATCGTCGTCTCCTTCATCGCTGCACGCGTGATCATCAAGAAGAACCCCAGCTATATTGAGTAGATGCCCGCTGTTTGCATTGGGGACATCCTCGGCAGACCATTAGCAAGAACCCAAGAAGTTCCTTAGGAGCTCGATTAATCCATTCGGATTCCTGAGGCACAAACGACCCCGATTCCACAATGAAATCGGGGCCGTTGTTTCTAAAGCCGTCGATAGACAATCGGCGTTTACCTTAGCTCCCTATCCAAATTAATTATCCACGCTCGTTCTCCGGTCGGGAGATTTTCTTCGTTCGCGTGTCCAGAAATCCACGCTCGAACAGGACCCCATGTCCGCACCCGCCCTTGTCTCGATCTGTAACAGCAAGAGGCCTATTCCGCTTCTACATGTTACAGATCAAGATATTCCTAAAACACCCTAAGTTTCATCTCAATCTGTAACAGTTAGATGCCAAATATCGGTCTTGTTGTTACAGATTTAGACAAACTAGAGGACGAGACAAACCAAAAACGGGATGGGCGCCAACCCGATGGCACACCACCTACAAAGAAACGGGCCCTGTCCCACAGGGGAACAGAGCCCGAAACTTTCATGGAGCCAGTGACAGGAATCGAACCTGCAACCCACTGATTACAAATCAGTTGCGCTACCGTTGCGCCACACTGGCACACTTGGCGCTTTCGCGCGAAGCCTGTTAAGGATAAAGGAATTGAAGACGGGGCGCAACAGGCCCTTCGACCGACCACATCTCAAAACTATTCGCCAGAACGAATAGTTTTATCCGTTCGCCAAAACCAAAAACTATTCGTTTTGGCGACGGCAACCCACAGTCCATTGATTACAAATCAACGGGCCGGCCAATTGGGAAACGGGTCTCTATGGATAATCCCCTACCGTCCGCGCAGGGCCTTAAGCTTGGCCAGGGCATCGGGACTCAGGCGGCTGCCCAGAGTCATCTTGATCTGCGGGGCCTCCTCGGCCTCGTGAACGTCGTTATCAATCTGTTTGATCTCGTCCACCAGCATACGGCTCGAGATGCGCGTGACGCCCTTCCCCATGACGACAGCCTGGATCGTGCCGTCACTCGATACCACGGAGCACGCGCGGCCTTCCTCGCGTGCCTCGATGCAGAGCTTCTGCACCACGGTATCGGCAGAGACGCCCGTCGGCGAGAACTCGATGCGCACGCCGCGGGCCGGTAGGTTGGGGCGCTCGTTGGAGATGTTGCCCGCGCCGTCGAACACGATCACGGCCTCGTAACGGCCCTGGGCAAACGCCGCGACATCGTTGATAAGCGCAGTACGAGCCATATCGTGGACGTCGCTGGAATATGGATCGTCGGAATGGTCGTAGACGAGCTTTTCGTAGCGCGGCGTGCAGTGAATCACGTTGTAGCCGTCGACCACCAGCAGCTCGGGCTTATTGGAGTGCACCGTCGAGACCGGATCGGCGATGGCCTGCGCAAACGCATTGCCGCCCACACCATAGGTCGCGGCCGAAACGATCGGCTTGGCCGAGCCCTCGCCAAAGCGCTTGGCCTTGGACTTGGCGCGGTTCTTCTTGGACATGCGCTACTCCTCCCCCATGAGCTCGCCGGCATTGCGGCGCAACCACTCAAAGCACAGCGCAGTGGTCGCCTGGGCAACATTGAGACTCTCGGTCATGCCGCGCTGGGGAAGCTTGGTCAAAAAGTCGCATTTCTCAAGCACCAGGCGCGAGATGCCGTCGCCCTCGGAGCCCATGACGAGCGCAACGCGGCCCTCGAAGGGAGCATCCCAGCAGCTGCCCTCGGCGTGCTCGGAAGCACCGCCCACCCAAAAGCCGGCGGCCTTGAGGTCGTCGAGCGCTCGAGCGATGTTGGGAACCTGTGCGATGGGCAGATGCATAACGGCGCCGGCAGAGGTCTTGTAGCTGCCGACGGTCACACCGGCGGCGCGCTTGTTGGCAATGATGACGCCCGCCGCGCCCACGACCTCGGCAGAGCGCACGATGGCGCCAAAGTTACCGTCGTCGGTCACGTGGTCGAGCACGACGACAAGAGCCGGACCCTCGCCCGCGCGGTCGAGGATATCGGCAACATCGGCATAGGGGAAGTTGCCCACCTCGAGCGCAATGCCCTGGTGAGCGCCATGGCTCGACAGCGCATCGAGCTGCGCGCGCGGCACATACTTAATGCGGACACCCGCGGCGTTGAGATCGTCGACCAGGCGCGACAAGGCAGCATCGCGCTCCCCGCCCTCGGCGATGAGCGCGCACTTGACGGGAAAGCCGGTGCGCAGGGCCTCGGCGGCAGCACGGCGACCTTCGATAAACTCGCCCTTGGGGACCTGAATGTTGTCGCGGTTGCGATTTCGCTGCGGACGCGCAGCCTGGGCTTGGGAGCGCTCGCGCTGGCCCTTGGAAGCGGCAGCGCGGTCATTGCGGCGAATCGGGCGCGAGCCAGAAGCAGCCTGTTTGCCACCACGAGGCGCACGCTTGCGATTGTCGGCCATAAAGCGACCTCCTAAATACGACTATCAAACGAAACAAATAGACCGACCGCCCGAGGTGCGGCAGATTGCCTTGAAAGAGGAGGGCATAGACCTTGAGGTCATGCCCGACGATTGAAAGGCAAGGTGCCGTGGCTCGGGCGGTCGGCACGGGTTTTCCAAGTGTCCGAGATGGCCGTGAAAGAGGAGCGACGCGTACTTGAGTACGCGAGCGACGGTTTGAACGGCAAGGTCGGGTGCTTGGGAAACCAGCAGGGATTAGAGAGTCTTGATACGGGTGCCAGCTGCAGTATCTTCGATCGTCAGACCCAGGTCCTTGAGCTGATCGCGGATGGCATCTGCCAGATCCCAGTTCTTGGCGGCGCGGGCCTCGGCGCGGGCCTCGAGAATCTTGGCAGCGGCCTCGTCCACATCGTCGCCCGTGTAGGCGACCAGGCCGGCGGCAACGCCTAGCAGACCCAGCGGCAGCTCGACCTTGGGCTCGGGGAGCTCAACGCCAAACGTATCGAGCAGCTCGACCAGCGTATCGGCGGCGGCAAGCGCGGCGGCCTTGTCGGCAGCGTCGCCCGCCTGCTCCAGGTACTGGTTGCACTCGGTCACAAAGCCAAAGACGGCACCCATGGCACCAGCGGTGTTAAAGTCGTCGTCCATGCACTCCTTAAAGGTGGCACGGGTCTCAGCGGCCTTGGCGGCAAACGCCTCGGATGCTGCCTCATCGGCATCGGCCGTCGCATGGTTCGCGGCCCAGCGCAGGTTCTCGACCGTACCGGCGATACGCATGAGCGAGTTCTCGGCACCCTCCAGGCGCTCCCAAGAAAAGTCAAGCGGCGAGCGATAGCTCGTCTGCAGCATCAGCAGGCGCAGGGCCGCGGCAGAGTGCTGTTCGAGCACCTCAGCCAGCGTAAAGAAGTTTCCGAGCGACTTGGACATCTTCTCGCCGTCGACCAGCAGCATGCCCGTGTGCATCCAGGTGTTGGAGAAACCCTGGTGCCAGGCGCAGGTGGCCTGGGCGCACTCGTTCTCGTGATGCGGGAAGGCAAGGTCGGAGCCGCCGCCGTGGATGTCGATCGGGGTGCCCAGGTAGCGATGCACCATGGCGGCGCACTCGGTGTGCCAACCGGGACGGCCCTCGCCCCAGGGGCTCGGCCAGCTGGGCTCGCCGGGCTTGGCGGCCTTCCACAGGGCAAAGTCGAGCGGGTCGTTCTTGTCCTCGTTCTCCTCGATGCGCGCGCCAACCATAAGGTCGTCGATGTTGCGGCCCGAGACCTGACCATAGTTGGGATCGCTGCGCACGGCAAAGTACACGTCGCCGTTATCGGCGGCGTAAGCGTGACCCTGCTCGATAAGCGTCTTGATCATAGCGATCATGGGGCCGATCTCCTTGGTGGCGCGGGGGCGCACATCGGGATCGAGCACGTTGGCGGCGCGCATGACGCCGATGAACTTGTCGGAGAACTCCGTCGCGACCTCGGCGGCCGTTCGGCCCTGCTCGTTGGCGCGCTTGATGATCTTGTCATCGACATCGGTGAGGTTCTGGGCGAACGTGACCTCGTAGCCGCTCGCGATGAGCCAGCGGCGAATCACATCGAAGCTGATGAACGTGCGGGCGTTGCCGATGTGGATGTTGTCGTAGACCGTGGGGCCGCACACGTACATGCGGACCTTGCCGGACTCGATGGGCTGGAACTCTTCCTTTTTATGGGTAGCGCTGTTGTAGATACGCATTCGTTACTCCTTAACGGTTTTCTGTAGCAGGCAGACGGCCCAGGCGCCAATTCCCTCGCCTTGGCCTTCCCAGCCGAGCTTTTCGGTCGTAGTGGCGGCAACGCCCACGTTTTCGACGTCAACGCCCAGGGCATGGGCAAGGTTGGCGCGCATGGCATCGCGGTGCGGGGTGATCTTAGGCTGCTGGCAGGCAATGGTGCAGTCGGCATCGACAAACTCAAAGCCCAGCTCGCGCGCATAGTCCATCACGCGAGCGAGCAGCACCATCGAATCGGCACCCTCGTAGGCGGGATCGGTGTCGGGGAATAGCTTGCCGATGTCTCCCCCGCGGCAGGCTCCCAGAATGGCGTCTGCCAGCGCGTGTGCAAGCACATCGGCATCCGAGTGGCCCAGCAGGCCGCGCTCGTAGGGGATGTCGACCCCGCCGATGATACATCGACGCCCCTCCACCAAACGGTGGACGTCGTAGCCGTGGCCAATGCGCAGGTTACTGAACATGGGGAAGGTCCTCTCCCTCGGCCATACGGCCAAGCAGAATCGCGGTTACGGGACGCAGGTCCTCGGGCACCGTAACCTTAAGGTTGTCGCGCGGACTCTGGACGCAGCGGACGCGTCCACCCATGCGCTCAACCAGCGATGAATCGTCGGTACCGATAAAGCCCTCGGCGATGGCTGCGGCGTGAGCGCGCTTCATGGCGTCGACGCTAAAGATCTGCGGCGTCTGCGCGGCCCAATAGAGCTCACGCGGCGGCGTCTCGACGATATTATCGCCGTCGACGATCTTGAGCGTGTCGATCGCGGGCTGACCGCACACGACACCGTCGAGGGCGCGGTCGCCCACAAGCACGTCGATCGCATGATCGATGGCCTCGGTCGTGATGAGCGGACGGGCGCCGTCGTGGATGGCGACGTACTCAAAGCCCGCCGGCACCGCGTGCACGCCGGCGCGGGTGGAATCCTGACGAGTATCGCCGGCATCGGCAAAACTGATGGGCGTGTCATAGTCAAACGGGTCGATGGCCAGGCGGCGCATCTCGGCACGGCGCTCGGCAGGGCACACCACCACGATGTGGCCGACCTTGTTGCTACGATCGAACGCGCGGATGGACCAGCTCATGAGCGGACGGCCCGCCACGTTAACGAGCTGCTTGCCGCCGGGATTTCCAAAGCGCTGGCCGCTGCCGCCGGCAACGACCACGGCGCATACGGGCGCCATTATGCGTTCCCCTGTTTGGTGCCCTTCATGCGGTACAGGGAGTCCGCAAGAATGGCAGGGTTGTTGACGCCAAAGTCGCCCAGGCGCTCCGGATCCTCGCTGATGTCATCCATGAGCTCCTGCAGCGAGCCGTACTCGTCGACGATCTTCTCGGCCACGCCGTCGCGCACAACAGACACGCGCGAAAGCGTGCGCAGGCCCAGCGGCGTCATGACGGAGTCCTCGTCCAGGTCGTCGTAACCCAGAACCGCCGCCACATGCTGTGGGTCGGACAGGTCCTTAGGCGTCATACGGCTCAGGTTGGCGCGGATCTTTTCGGCATTGGCCTCGGAGGAATCGCTCGCATAGTCGCGAATCATCAGGTCGTACTCGGTATCCATGCTGGAGCCGGCGAGCTGCTCGAGCTGCATCTGCACGAGCTTGCCCTGGTTGCCCAGCTTGACAATGCAATCCTTAAGTTCGGTCTTTGCCTGCTGCATGATCTCGAAGCTCGAGAAAATCCCGGTAATGTCGGCGAGCGTTACGTAGTCGTCGAGCTCGAGGGCCGTCAGGCGCAGCAGGGAGCGGTCGAGCGACTGACGGGTAGTCTGGAGCGTGGCGACGAGCTGGTTGACCGAGCTCATGATGGTGGTGACGGGCTGGATCTCGTAGCTCTTGCCGTGAACGTACACGTTGACGACGGCACGACGGGCCGAGACCGAGATCACGATGGCATCCGTGAGCACCGACATGCGGGCGGCGGTGCGGTGACGCATGCCCGTCTCACTCGTGGCAAGCGAGGGATCGGGATTGAGGTGGAAGTTGGCGCGCAGGATCTGGGTGAGGTCGCCGTCGATGACGATGGCGCCGTCCATCTTGGAAAGCTCGAACAGGCGGTTCGAGGTAAACGAAATGTTGAGCGGGAAGCCGTCGTTACCAGCAGCGAGCACGTTTTCGGTGTCGCCGACGCAAATAAGAGCGCCCAGGTGACCAGCAATGATCATGTCGAGGGCGGTGCGGATCGGCTGGCCAGGTGCCGTCAGGCGGATGGCCTGTTCCATACGCTTTTGCAGCTCGTTCTTATCCAAGGCATCGCTCCCATCGCATACGCTCCATAAACGCTAAATAGTTTCTCACGGTTTGTCCCCGCGGCGCTCGCGAAATCCGATGCTTACAGAATGAGCGAACACCGCTGAGAGCCTCAACCCAAATGAGCTGTTCATGTGGTAGCATCGGGATTCACATGAATGAGGGAGTAGTCGCGTGACCGGGTTCGCCTCCGGTGGCGCGGCAAGTCAACATACTGGCCGACACGGTCTGGCTTGCCTTAATGAACGAGACTCGTGGTTGTACGCGCGGCGCGTACGCCACGGGTCTTTTTTGTTGCTCCCCTGTCAGAAGTACACGCGGGTTCGCCCGCAAGGAGGGAGCCAAACCATGGGACTCGTAGAGCTCGTGCTGCTCGCCATTGGCCTTTCGATGGACGCCTTTGCCGTATCCATCTGCAAGGGCCTTGGCATGAAGAAGATCAACCTTAAGGTCGCCGTAGTGCTCGGCCTGTTCTTTGGCGGCTTCCAGGCCGGCATGCCCGTGATCGGATGGGCGCTTGGCAGCCAGTTTATGGGCATCATCGGCCCCATCGACCATTGGATTGCCTTTATCCTTTTGGCCTTCATCGGCGGCAAAATGCTGTGGGAGGCTTTTACCGAGGACGAGGATGAAGGCGACGGCAAGAATGCCGAAAAGATTGAACTGAGCGAGTACCTGATCCTCGCCATCGCCACTTCAATCGACGCCCTGGCCGTGGGCATCTCGTTCGCCGCGCTTTCGGTCGACATCGTTCCCGCTGTATCGCTTATCGGCGTCACAACGTTTATCTTCTCCGTCGCCGGCGTAGCGATCGGCCACACCTTTGGCGCGCGCTACGAAAAACCTGCCACCATCGTGGGCGGCATCGTGCTCATCCTCATCGGACTTAAGATCTTGCTTGAGCATCTGGGGATTTTGGCGCTGTAACGCCAAACACAATCGCTCAAAACTCAACGCCAGTACAAGGCCTCATGCAAAGTTTTGCATGAGGCCTTTTCGTGCAGACTTTTGCATGTCATACTGATATGCAAAAGTCTGCACGTTAGGAGATCGCCGTGAATACCCTTCCCATCACCACACCGCGCCAAGCTGGCATCTACGTGCGCCAGGCACGCGAGGCTCAGGGTCTCACCCGTGCCGCCCTCGCCAAAACGGCCAGTGTTTCAGAGCGCCTGCTCGCATCGCTCGAGCTAGGAGACGCCACCGGCATTCGACTCGACAAGTTGCTGTCCGTCTTTAACGCACTCGGCATAGGTCTCTTTGCGCAAAGCGATAACGACTCCATCGCATCGCCCTCCGAACATCCGACGACGAAAGCGGACCTCCCTATCGCGAACTCGAATGCCCTGCCAAAGCCAAGCGTAGGCAGACGACCCGCTCGACAAGGAACGCCATCTTCCTATGGTGCCTTGCTGGCCCAAATCGCAGCCGAGCAAGGCCTTTCCGACACTTCAGACCTCTCCTTTGACTGTAAGGTTGTGAAATAAATGGCAGAGATGGAGCTTGCGACCCTCATTTGTGGCGAAATCGCAGGCACTCTCCGGCAAGACGAGCATGGACTCTGCAGCTTTGTATACGCCCCAACCTATCGCGGAGCACCACTATCGCTTACAATGCCGCTTTCCAATCGCACGTATGGCCATAACATCGTCCGCCCGTTCCTATTTGGCCTTTTGCCCGACAGCCAAGAGCAGCGTCGCGCTATTGCCGCCGAGCATGACGTTGCATCCAACAACCCCGTCGCCCTCTTGTGCCATATCGGTCTTGACTGCGCAGGGGCCGTTCAGTTTTGTCGAACCGATCAATTAGGCGCCGCCCGCGGCAGGGTCTCGGCATACCGCCCGCTTACCAATTCTCAAATCGCTCACAAGCTCAAAGCAATTCGCGATGACGAAAGAGAGACATGGATGGGCTCCAACGAAAGCTGGTCCCTGGGCGGCAACCAAGGCAAATTTGCACTAGCTTGGCATGATGGCCAATGGTGCGAATGTCTAGGGTCATCCCCCACTACCCATATCTTCAAAAATGGTGTCGTTGGGTTCAAACATCAGGCCTTAAACGAATTCGTCTGCATGAAAACGGCTCGGCGTGTTGGCATTCCAACTGCCAACGTCTCCTATTGCACATTTGAAGACGAAGCCGCGCTCGTCGTTGAACGGTACGACAGAATTGTCAATAGCAGCGGAAATATCGAAAGGCTGCATCAGGAGGACTTTTGCCAGGCGCTCGGTGTATTGCCAAGCCAGAAATACACCGCCGACGGAGGACCAACCACACGAGACATCCAAGAACGACTGATTAACACAGTCCCCCACCACATGAATCTTGTGCTTTTTACCTATATGTTGTTCTATAACGCCATTATCGGAGCGCCTGACGCACACGCTAAAAACTACTCGCTCATCCTAGGTAAAGGCACAAACGCAGCGCTCGCACCCATGTACGATGTCGCATCGGGCTTGGCGTACGAGCGTATGCGCCGCCGGGCGCGCCTTGCCATGAGCGTTGGCGGCGAAAATCGAGTGGGGCGCATCGGTCCAGGCGCTATCCGCCGATACCACGGTATGGGCGACCCCGCGCTGGAGGCGGCGCTCACCGATGCCGGGCTATCCGAGAAGTTTTGCTTTGCGACCATGATGGACCTCGCCTACGAGGTGCCCATTTGCATGGAAGAGATCATGGACGAATACGCCGACCTGCCCGGCATGGCGGACCTGCGCGAGCACATGCTCGGCCCCGTCCGCGAAAACTGCCAGCGAACCCTCGACCTCATCAGGGCGGATATGGGCTAGACGCCAATCAATTTCCCATTTCTTAAAAGAAGAGAGGGGACACCTGTCGCAAAAGACCGGGTACCCCCTCTCGTAATGTCATTTGCAATCCGCTAGCACGTGGCTCGGACTGCTGCTAGCGCAACCTTTACGCGGCGAGGCGCTTGAGCACGTCGATGAGCAGCTCGTAGAAGCGCTCGGCAGAAGCGAGCTCCATGCTCTCGTCCGGGGTGTGGACATCGGAGAGCGTCGGGCCCACGGCGATGGCATCCAGGCCGTGCAGGGCCTCGGCAAACAGGCCGCACTCAAGGCCGGCGTGAATGGACTCGATGCGCAGCTCGGAGCCAAAGAGCTCGCGATAGCTCTCGACAAAGACGTCGCGGACCGGCGAATGCTCGGCATAGCTCCAGCCGGGATACTCGAACTCAAACTTGGCGTCGAAGCCCAGGACATCGGCAAGCGTCTGCAAACGATCCTTGAACTCGTTCTGCAGCGAGGTGATCGAGGAGCGCGGGGAAAGCATGATCTTAACCTCGTCGTCAGAGGTGGCAACCACGCCGATGTTGGAGGAAACCTCGACTGAGCCGTCGGTGGCGACGTTGCGGCGAATCACACCATTGGGGGCAAGACGCAGAGCGCGGATGAGGGCAAGCGCGGACTTCTGGTCCATGGCCTCGACCTCGGCGTCGTCGGCAATCTCGACGGTGCAGGTAAAGCCGGGGTCGAAGACCTCGAGCTCGGCAGTGACGTCGGCGATGATGTCCTTTGCGATCTGGGCCGCGGCCTCGGCGGCAGCGTGGTCGGCATAGACCAGAACAGCCTTGCACTCACGGTTGATGGCGTTGTCCTTGGTGCCGCCGTTAAAGCTCACGATGGCGGGCTCGCCGGCAACCATCAGGCGGTCGATGATGCGGGCCATGATGAGGTTGCCGTTGCCGCGCTCCAGGTGGATATCGCTGCCGGAGTGGCCGCCCAGCAGGCCGGAGATGTCGAGCGTGAGGGTGCTACCGGTCTTGTGCTCGCGCGCGATGGGGCAGGTGTAGGTAACGACGACGCCGCCGGCGCAGCTGACGGTGGCAACGCCCTCTTCCTCGGAGTCAAGGTTAATCATGGTGCGGGCGCTAATCTGGGACTTGTCGAGCGTCTCGGCGCCGACCAGGCCAGTCTCCTCGTCGGTGGTGAATACGCACTCGAGGGCGGGGTGAACGATCGAATCGTCATCGAGAACAGTGAGCATAAGCGCGACGGCGATACCGTTGTCGGCGCCCAGAGTGGTGCCGTTAGCGGTGAGGACGCCGTCCTTGACGACCAGGTCAATACCGTCGGTCGTAAAGTCGTGCTCAACAGAGCCCAACTTGTCGCACACCATATCGATGTGGCCCTGCAGCATCACGGTCGGAGCATTCTCGGCGCCGGCAGAAGCGGGCTTGCGAATGATGACGTTGTAGACCTCGTCCTGGTACACATCGAGGCCGCGCTCCTTAGCAAACGCAACCAGGAAATCGCTGATGCCCTTCTCGTTGCCAGACCCACGGGGGATCGCGCTGACCTCCTCAAAGAAATGGAACAGTTGGGCGGGCTCGTAGCCGGTGATCTTGTAATCCATGGTGCCTCCTTGGCGCAACTGGTTAGACAGTAAGACATGCGACTTGTATATTCCCAGACTTTGCGTGCATAAACCAGTCGAAAACGCCGAGCGCCCTTGCATCATCGGCTAACGGCGGGGAAACGCCACTTTATCAAGGTAAAGCAAGCTAGACGGGCCGTGCAGAGGGAACGTTGGACCCCCCAACCAACCTCAACGCCTGTTGAACATTAATGCATACACCATTGGTGTGTTTAATAAGATTCTTGTCCTCCGTCACGACGTAATCGGCATCAATGCGATTGGCGACGCCCAGCATCAGGTCGTCCTCAAAGTCATTGTGGTGGTACTTGAACACAAAGGAGTCGAAGACCTCGTCTGCACCGACCGGGGCGATGAGGGCTAGCTCGCGCATCTGTCGAACGCATGCCCAGGCCGTTTCGTCTGCCGCCGCAATGGCGTTATCGCTCAGTGAGCCAGTCTTTCTTCGGCACTCCTGCTTGATTGCCGCCGAGACAAGATATGAAACGTCTTTGACCGAAAGCGACGAGGCAAACAGGGCAATCCGCTCCGAGGCGTCGGCAATCTCGATCAGATGGACGACATTTGCCGTACGGTCGGACCTGCCAGAAAAATAATCCATCCATACGTTGGTATCGATTAACAGCTTGAGGACGCCTTCTGTGCTCATAGTTCCACCCACTCGGGATAGCGCTCCGCCATGGCCTCCTCATAGAGGTCGTCATAGTCTCCCGAGAACTCAGGGATGGGGATGCCGTATTTGAGGCACGAATCGCGAACGATATGGCTGCCTTGCGCGGCCCTTGACTCCATGCGCCGGGGCTCCACTCCGTCAGAAACCGGAGCCGCCGCGTCTCCCTTCGAGGGCATGCGTCCGTTAACGACCAGATACTCCCAAAGTGTCCGAACGGCTTGTGACGGCGTCATGCCAATATGAGTCAGGACGGCGTCTCCCGCCTCTTTGAGCTGGCGATCTATACGCACGTTCATCTGAACTGGCCGCGTGTCGAGTATTGACGTAGGCATATCAGCTCCTTTGCTATACTATATCTCGATTTTAGTATAGCACGGCAGATTGAAGCGCATTTCAATAGAAATGAGGGCGCTTCCTTATCGGAAACGCCCCCGTTATACAAGGTATGTTCAATCCCTACAGCGCACCAGAGCCGGCTTGCATCATGCCACCGGGGCCCGAGCTCACGCCACTGCTCACAGGCGCGGCGTTTCCGGTGTGCGGCGCCGCCGGAGCGGTATCGCCACCGAGCGTGCCCGCCGGACGCGGTGCCGGGATCTCGCCCGTGCCGTGGCTAAAGACAAACTTGCCATCGGCCACGTCGCACAGGACGGTATCGCCCTCGCCCCACTCGCCGGCCAGAAGCTCCTCGGACAGCGGGTCCTCGATGAGCTTTTGAATAGCACGACGCAGCGGACGTGCGCCATTGGTAAGATCGGTACCCTCGGCCACAATCTTGTCGTAGGCCGCATCGGTGAGCTTGATGTTCATGCCGTTTGCGATCAGGCGCTGGCGCAGATCGTCCACCAGCAGGTGCGCGATCTTGGTGAGATTCTCGCCCGTGAGCTTCTGGAACACCACAATGTCGTCGATACGGTTGAGCAGCTCGGGGCGGAACAGGCGCTTGAGCTCGCCCATCGCGCGGCCCTTGATTTCACTCGACGTGAGACCCTGCTCGCCGGTGGTGCCAAAGCCAACGCTCGCATCCTGTGCGATCTCGCGGGCGCCCACGTTGGACGTCATGATGATCACGGTGTTGCGGAAGTCGACCGTCTTGCCCTGGCTATCAGTCAGGCGGCCCTCCTCCAGCACCTGCAGCAGGATGTTGAAGATGTCGGGGTGCGCCTTCTCGATCTCGTCGAACAGCACGACCGAATACGGGTGACGACGAACGGCCTTGGTAAGCTGACCGCCCTCGTCGTGACCCACGTAACCCGGAGGGCTACCGATGAGCTTGGAGACCTCGAACTCGCTGCCGAACTCCGACATGTCGAAGCTGATGAGCGCGTCCTTGCTGCCAAAGAGGTACTCGGCGAGCGTCTTGGCGAGCTCGGTCTTGCCTGTGCCGGTGGGACCCAGGAAGATAAAGCTGCCGCCGGGGCGACGCGGGTCCTTGAGCGGCGAACGGCTGCGGCGCACGGCCTTGGCGACGGCCTCGACTGCCTCATCCTGACCGATGATGCGCGTCTTGAGCACGCTTTCGGTCTGCAGCAAGCGCCGGCTCTCGCTCTCGGTGAGCGAGGAAACCGGCACGCCAGAGGTCACGGACACGATGTCGGCGATCTGACTCACGTCGATGGTGAGCGGGCTGGCGTCGAGCTCGGCGGTCCAGGCGGCCTTGGCTTCGGCGAGTTCAATCTCGGCGGCCTTCTGCTGCTCGGTGATCTCGGCGGCCTTGTTCATGTCATCGCTCTCGGTGGCCTCCTGCGCGGCGGCCTTGAGCTCCTCTATACGATGCTCGGCCTCGCGCACCGGCTCGGGCGCGCGATTCGCGGCGATGCGAGCGCGGGCACCGGCCTCGTCGATGAGATCGATGGCTTTATCGGGCAGGAAGCGATCCTGGATGTAGCGGTTGGAAAGGTTCGCGGCGGCCTCGATAGCACCCTGCGTATAGCGCACATGGTGGTGCTCCTCGTAGCGCGGCTTAAGCGCGGTCAGGATCTTGACCGTGTCCTCGACGCTCGGCTCCTCGACATCGATGGTCTGGAAGCGACGCTCGAAGGCCGGGTCCTTGGTGAGGTACTTGCGGAATTCCTCGGCCGTGGTGGCGCCGATAATCTGGAAGGCACCGCGCGCGAGTACGGGCTTGAGCATGGAGCTCGCATCGATGGAGCCCTCGGCAGAACCGGCACCGATGATGGTGTGCATCTCGTCGATAAACAGGATGACGTCGTCCGCTTCGGTGGCCTCCTGGATCACGTTCTTGAGGCGCTCCTCAAACTCGCCGCGATACTTGGCACCCGCCACGAGACCCGGCAGGTCGAGCGTCCAGATATTCTGGTTCATGAGGTTCTCAGGCACGTTGCCGGCTGCTATCTGCTGAGCCAGGCCCTCGACGATGGCCGTCTTGCCCACGCCGGGATCGCCCAGGATGAGCGGGTTGTTTTTGGTGCGACGCGAGAGGATTTCCATCATGCGCTGGACTTCCTTTTCGCGACCAATTACAGGGTCGAGCTCGCCGTCGCGCGCCTTCTGCGTGAGGTTGGTCGCGAACTGCTTGAGCGTGTCGGTGCCACTCCCCTTTTGCTGAGAGGCATCCGAGCCGCTAAAGAACGGCAGGCCCGCACCGGGACGCCCGGCACCGGCACCGGCGAGCGGACGCTTCTTGTCCTGGTCCTTGGCGGTGAGTTTCTCGATAGCCTTTTTAATGGAAGCAGACGACACGCCCAGGCGCATGAGGATGTCCATGGCCATGCCGTTGCCCTCTTCGACGATGCCGATCAGCAAGTGCTCGGTCGAAACGTAGGTCTGGTTGTTCTCGCGTGCCACGCGGAAGGAGCGCTCCATCACGCTGATGACGAGCGGCGTAAAGGCGAGCTTGGCAGCCTCGGTCTCCTCGCTGGGCTCGGGAACCGTGGTCTGGACCTCTTTGAGGGTATCCATGATGTCATCGTAGGAGATGTCGAGCGAACGCAGCGCCTCGGCGGCAATGCCCTCGTCCTCCTTGGCAAGCGCGAGCAGCAGGTGCTCGGTGCCCACCTTATTTGAGTGCAGATCGAGCGCCTCCTGCTTGGCCATGGACATGACCTTGCGCGCGCGATCGGTAAAACGGTCTAACATGCTAGTTCCTCTTAGACGAGCTAGTTTTTCAAACGCAAAGCGCCACTCGTGGCGGCGCTTTGGTCTCTTTACCCATATGGAGTATATGTTAACCGTTGGGACCTTTCCTGCCCGTAGCCGCGCGACAACGTCTACAAAAAAGGAATTGCCAGGTGCCTCTGCATCGGCCCAACGAGCGTGGATTTTCGGACACCCATTCCACGAGCGTGGATAATCTCCCGTTTTGAGCCCGTAAACAGGCCAAAAACGGGAGATTATCCACGTTCATGTTTTGCGGATCAGTTTCATTTGCACCAATTAGCTGGTGTGACGCCAGCGAGAGTCGGTGAGGGTTCTCGCCACGCCCAGGCCAACGGGCAGAAACGCCACAATGAGCACTGCACGCACAAACCAGCCGAGCATATTGACCGTGTCGAAGGTGCACATGTAATACATCGAGCGATACAGATACAAGCCCGGCACCATAATGACAATCGATGGCACCGTGAGGGCGATACGTGGGTAGGTGAGCTTGATTTCGGCTAAGCTCGCGAGCAGGCCCGATACCAGCGCACCGATAAACGCTGCCGCCTCGGGAGGCATACCTAAGCTCAGGCCCAGGAAGGGAAACAGCGCCGGCGCATCAACAAGGGTCAGACGCAAGGTATTGGACACGGCGCCGATCAGCCCAGCTGCCGCGGCCATCTTTACCGGGCTGTTGAACATCACCGAGAAGCCGAATACGCCAACAAAGCTCATCACCACGCGCAGGAGCGTAAGGGCAAGCGGCGAAAGGCCGAGCGGGGCAAAATCATCCGGTGCCAGCCCCACACACTCGGCAACCATCCAGCCCACAAGGGTCGCCATCACAATAATCGACACGGCATACGAAAGACGCTCAATGCCGCTTCGCATATCGAGCTTAGCGATGTCGAGGCCTGCCGTAATGAGGGGAAAGCCGGGAATCACAAAGAGCATGGCGCCGATATAGCCTTCTTGGTGCGACATTGCCCCCGGTACGACCTGGCCAAGGCCGAGCAATGTCAGCAGATACGAAACGCAAGCGAGCGCAACGCCAATCGTCAGCGCGCTAAACTGGCCAAGACCCTGCTTGAGAATATGAGAGCGAGCAAAGTTGCCAACACCAGCGCCTACGAATGCGCAGGCCATCTCGATAGGGCCGCCGCCGAGCAAAAAGACGAAGGCGCCGCAAGCACAAGCTGCCGCAAGGCCCTGTTGCCAGGGAGAGTAATCGGGTTTTGAACTCTCAACGGTCTTGAGCATCTCGTGGTATTCGTGCACGGTAAACCGGCGCCCATACGTCTCGATTTCCTTTAGGAAGCTCTCCATCATCCAAATGCGATGGGTATTGACTCCCGTTGTGGGCAGGCTGACAACCTCGTTAAAGCAGTGGCCATCTTCGATGCAGGTGCACTCAAACGACAGAAGACTTAAGTCAACGTGGACGGTGACACCGAGTACGGCGGCAACGCGATTCATGGTATCGCGTACACGCCAGGCACCCGTTCCGCTCGCGAGCATAAGCATACCGGTGCGGCAGATGATGGATGACTTATCGGTGAGCGGTGCATCGACGGCAAGCTCATCGCCTGCCGTCACGATCTGGTGCCAGTCTGTTTTCATATGGAGTGCGCCGGCACGAACACCGTGGTGCATGGGGGCTCTCGAAAGCAGCGAGTCAAGGCGCGAAGACTGTGGGGGCTCCGTTGATTCGTCCTCAACCTCATCAGTCTCTTCATCGACCAGATCAAATGAGTCAAGCGATGCCGGCTCGCGACGATCGATTAGCTCCTCATCCTCATCGTCAAAGTAATTGAACTGATCGAGCATGTCCTCTTCGATTGCACGCTCGCTCGCGTCGTCCATATAGACGCTCCCTTCCTACCGACTAACCCCCATCCTAGGCAGCAACGGCTAAAGGAAACATAAAAGAGACGGCTGCCATGCGAGCCATGTGCTCAATAGCCGTTGGGTAGTCGTTTAAGAACGTCCCCAATGACTATTGACGGCCAAGGCAACGCCGATGTATTGGCAACGTCAGCGAGCGGGCCGCATTTGAGACAAGGTGACGTGAAACGAAAGGGCGCTGACCTTCTGGTCGCGCCCTTGAAATTGAACGTCAGATTGTCCAAATGCGGCCCGCGCAGTGTCGAGCCGTTACGCGGTTCGTAGAACCGCGTAACTAGTTAGTACATCTTTGCGCCGGCGGGGATGGAAGCGTCGAGCTGGATCAGATTGAGACGCTCCTCGCCCTCCTCCTCGTGGATAGCGCTGATGAGCATGCCGCAGCTGGGAATGCCCATCATCTTGCGCGGAGGCAGGTTGGTGATGGCGAGCAAGGTCTTGCCGACCAGGTCCTCGGGCTCATAATAACCGTGAATGCCGGAGAGGATGGTACGATCGGTGCCGGTGCCGTCGTCGAGCGTAAAGTTCAGCAGCTTCTTGGACTTCTTGACGGCCTCGCACGCCTTGACCTTCACAGCGCGGAAATCGCTCTTGGAGAAGGTATCAAAGTCGACGAACTCCTCAAACAGCGGCTCGACGGCAATCTTGGAATAATCAACCGTGGGCTTGAGCGGCTTGACGAACGGGCTCGCGGTGTTGCCGGCCTCGGCAGCCTTGGCGGCAGCGGCACCGGACTGGAAACCCTTCTCGGGCTTCATGTGCGGGAACAGCAGCACGTCGCGGATGGAAGCCTGGTTGGTGAGCAGCATGACCACGCGATCGATACCGATGCCGATGCCGCCCGCAGGAGGCATACCGTACTCGAGGGCGCGCACGTAATCCTCGTCGTACTCCATGGCCTCGTCGTCGCCGCCAGCCTTCTCGGCCATCTGGGCGGCAAAGCGCTCGGCCTGGTCGACCGGGTCGTTGAGCTCGGAGAACGCGTTGGCGTACTCGTGACCGGCGATAACCAGCTCAAAGCGGTGCGTCAGGCGCGGGTCGTCCTCAAAGCGCTTGGCAAGCGGGCTGACCTCGATGGGGTAATCGCACACGAACGTGGGGTTGACGATGGTGTCCTCGCCCAGCTCATCGTAGATCTCGGCGATAATCTTGCCGGCGGTCCACTCGGGCTTAATCTCCAGGCCCTTCTCGCGCGCGGCAGCAGCAAGCTCCTCGACCGGCGTATCGATGGTGACCTGTTTGCCGAGCACGTCGGAGACGATGTCGGTCATGGGACGGCTGGCCCACTCACCAGAAAGGTCGATGGTCTGACCCTGGTACTCGATGACCTCGGGGTTGCCGATGGCCTTGTTAGCCGCCTTAATGACACCCTGGGCGAGCGCCTTCATGCCCTCGAGGTCGGAGAAGGCACGATAGGCCTCCATCGTGGTGAACTCGGGGTTGTGGGTAAGGTCCATGCCCTCGTTACGGAAGATACGGCCGATCTCGAACACGCGCTCAAAACCGCCGACGATGCAGCGCTTGAGGTGCAGCTCGGTAGCAATGCGCAGGTAGCACTCCTGATCGAGCGCGTTGAAGTGCGTGATGAACGGCTTAGCCGTAGCGCCGCCCTGGATGGTCTGCAGGATGGGGGTCTCGACCTCCATGTAGCCGTCGGACTCCATAAAGCGACGGAAGGTGGAGAGAATCTGCGAACGCTTACGGAACGTCTCGCGAACGTCGTCGTTGGCGATCAGGTCAACATAGCGCTGGCGATAGCGGGTCTCCTTATCGGAAAGACCGTGGAACTTCTCGGGCAGCGGACGAACGGCCTTGGCAAGCAGGGTCGCGCTCTTAGGGGCAACGGAAAGCTGGCCGCGCTGGGTGCGCACAACCACGCCGGTCACGCCCAGGATGTCGCCCAGGTCGAGGGACTTGAGCGTATTCCAGGCAGCCTCGTCCATGTCGTTGATGCGGCAGAACAGCTGAATCTCGGCAGTCGCATCGCGTACGACGATGAACATGATCTTGCCCTGACCGCGCTTGGCGACCACACGGCCGCCGATCTTCACGACGTCCTCGGTGTCCTCGCCATCGGCAAGCTCGGCGTACTTAGCCTCGATATCGGCAACGTAGTCCTCAAGCTCAGAGTGCTCGGGATAGGGGTTCTGGCCCGCCTCGAACAGGGCGGCGCGCTTGGCCAGGCGGGTGGCGCGCTCGTCGTTGAGCGTCGATGCCTGATCTGCGGCGTTCTGGTTCTCTGCCATAAGTTAGCTCCTCGAACTAAAACGCTCCCCAGGATTCGGTCCCAGGGAGCGAAAACATACCTTTACGCGGGACCGTGGTCTAGCGTGCAATCTTGGCGATGGTGTAGACGCGAGTCTTGCCGGAAGGCGTAACGACCTCGACGGAGTCGCCCTCGCCGTGACCGATGATGGCGTGGCCGACCGGAGACTCGTTGGAAATCTTGTGCTCGAGCGAGTTGGTCTCGGTGGTACCGACGAGCGTGACTTCCATGACCTCACCGTTGGGATCAATCAGAGAAACGGTGGAACCGATGGAGACGGTCAAATCACCTGTGGTGGCAGCAACCTGAGCGTTGGCAAGGATGGCCTGGATCTCGGCAATACGAGCGGCGTTCTGGGCCTGCTTGTCCTTGGCGGCATCGTACTCGGAGTTCTCCGAAAGGTCGCCGAACGCGCGGGCTTCCTTGATGTCCTCGACGATCTCCTTGGCGTAATCGCCCTCACGCCAAGCGAGCTCCTCGACGAGCTTCTGGCGGCCCTCAGCGGTCAGTACGATCTGGCTTGCGTCCATACGGATATCTCCCCAACTCTGATCAAACAATCAACTGTCAACAAAACGAAAAAGACCGGCTAGCCTGCGGGCAAGCCGGTCAGGTGCTCACCCCAAAGGGATGGGACTACTCTGCGTCCGCGTCGCTGTCCTCTGCCTGCTTCTTCTTGGCAGCAGCGAGCTTGGCCTCGAGCTCAGCGATCTCCTTGTCCTCCTCGGACTGCTCGACCACGACCTCCTCGGCCTGCTTGGTCTCGGCCTTATCGTCGCCCTCCATACCCTCACGGATATTCTTGACGGTAGAGCCGAGGGACTTGCCGAGCTTCGGCAGGTTCTTGGGCCCGAAGATAATCAGGACAACGACGAGAATAATGATGAGCTCAGGAGCCCTCAGTCCAAACATGTAGACCTCCACAATACAGCGAGACAAGCTCGAATGAGTATACCGCGGGTATCGCGGTATCACAACAATAGCTAAAAAAAGGGACCGCAAGAAGCGGTCCCTCCTCATGCTCTGGTCGGGTTGACTGGATTTGAACCAGCGACCCCTGCGTCCCGAACGCAGTGCTCTACCAAACTGAGCCACAACCCGTTAGCTCGACTATAGTAACAAAGATTTCCGTCGTGTGCTAGAGAAATTTTTACTTCTTTGGCACTTCGATGCGAACCGTGTTGGGAATGAGCTCCGTCGCGCAGGACCACCAGCCGTTTTGCAGGGCAGCGTCGGCAAGCCCCTCAGCCGTGGCGACGGTGTCGCAAATGGCAAACGAGCAGGCGCCCGATCCGCACACATCTACAGCAACGGTGCCGCCTTGTTTACGCAGCCAATCGAGAACCGTTTGTATCTGAGGCTCCATCTGTGCGGAAATGACACCCAGGTTGTTATGGATGAGCGCATATGCCGTCTCAGCATCACCAGCACGCAAGGCAGAAGCTATCGCGCCGGGCTTGTCTGCAGGCACCGGGGCCTCGTCAAAACGTCGATAGGCTTCAATTGTCGAAACGCTTGCCTCGCGCGGCTTGACCAACACGACGGGCGTTGCGGGCAGCACGGGATACTCAGTTGCCAGCACGTCTCCCCCACCTACGTAGAACGAAGGGCTCGCGTGCAAAAAGAACGGGACGTCAGCACCAATGCCCCGCGCAATGTCGTCGAGCGCGGGGTCGGTGCGATCAATTCCCCAGAGCTCCGCCAAGGCGACAATGACCGCGGCCGCATCCGTCGAGGGACCGCCCAAGCCGGCGCACAATGGAATGCGCTTCTCAATCGTCACGCAGATGTTTGCCTCGCGACCATAATGCTCGGCCATAGCAACCGCAGCCCGATACGCCGTATTCTTTTGCATGGGAAAATCTGATGCCGGAACCGTCTGGACGGTCAGCGCCTGTGCCGGCGTAACCGTCACGGTATCGGAAAGACCGACAGCTGCCATCAGGGAATCGACCCTGTGGTAGCCGCGGTCATCGCGCTCGGTATGAACCCCCAGGTAGAGGTTAATCTTTGCCGGCGCGGAAAGAGTCAGGGACCGATCGGTCACCGCTAGTGCTCCTCGAGCTGATTGCCGAGCGGGGTAAAGATATGCTCGCCGCTCTCGGGGTCGAACAGCTCGACCTGACCGGTGAGGACATCGATATACTGGTAGGACTGACGCGACTTGCGGCCGCGGCGCTCGTCAACCTCGACGATAAAGACTGCCGGATGGACGCTCTTGATGGTGCCCATGCGCTCGACGACGCGGGTGCGGCCCATGTTGGCCTTCACCTTAACGCGATCGCCCACCATATCGGTCAGCTTCTCGTGGATGTCGTCGACGTGATTGACTTCCATCTCTTCCATGAACAGGGCCTCCAGAAGATGCAATTCAAAAAGGGGATAATACCCCTAAGATAGACAAAACTCTAATACTATAGCACCCTGTTGCGACCACGCGCAAGTAGCTAATTTGGCTACTTACAGATTGTCGGTATCGAGGACGATGGTGAACGGACCGTCGTTGACCAAGTCGACTTTCATATCGGCGCCAAAGATGCCGTGCGCCACGTGTTCGACATCTTTGCGAACGAGCGTCAAGAAGTACTCGTAGAGCTCGTTGGCAACATCGGGGGCGCCGGCATCGGTAAACGATGGGCGGCGGCCGTGACGGCAATCGGCGAACAGCGTGAACTGCGACACTACGAGAACCTCGCCGTCGACATCGGCAAGTGCCAGGTTGGTCTTGCCGTTCTCGTCCTCGTTAATGCGCAAGCCGCGGAGCTTGCCCCACAGCTTATCAGCCTCGGCGCGCGTGTCGCCGTGGCCCACGCCCAACAGCACCAGATAGCCGCGCCCAATTTTGCCCACGCACTCGCCGTCGACTGTCACGCCGGCATTGAGTACGCGCTGCACCACCGCACGCACGGCTTACTCCTCGCCCGTCAGTTTGGCGGATAGGTGCTCGAGCGCATGGAATCGATGGCTGATGGCGTTCTTCTCGTCCGCCGTGAGCTCGGCCATAGTCTTGCCCGGCGTATCGACCGGCAGGAACAGCGGGTCGTAGCCAAAGCCGTGATCGCCGCGGCCCTCGTGCGCGATAACGCCCTCACAGGCGCCCTCGCCATAGGTGACCAGGCCGTCCGTATCGATGAGCGCAACGACGCTCATAAAGCGCGCGGTGCGGTCCTCGTCTGCCACGCCTTCCAGATTCACGAGCAGCTTGGCATTGTTGGCGGCATCGTCGCCGTGAACGCCCGCGTAGCGCGCGCTATACACACCGGGCTCACCGTCCAGCGCGTCGACGACCAGGCCCGAATCGTCGGCAATGGCCATGAGCCCCGTCTCTTCGACGGCAGCCTGCGCCTTGATGATGGCGTTCTCCAAAAACGTCGTGCCGTTTTCCTCGGGGTCCTCAAATTCGCCCAGCTGGCCGAGCGCCACAAAGCGCACCTCGGGCATGACCTTGCCCAAAATGGCCTCGATCTCGGTGAGCTTATGGGCGTTGCCCGTTGCCACGACAATGGTCGCCGCCGGGTCGAGGGTGTCGATGTCGATCTTCTCAAGTGCCATGAGTGGTCTCCTTGTCTCTATAGCAATGCCGCGCCGAGGGCGACGAGGGCCTCCGCCTCTCCCCTCTCAATCAACGGCAGTCTTATACTTCGACGTTTTCCCAGATAAAACCTGCCAAAATAAACCTGTCCCTTTTTGGCAGGTTAGGCGAGGGCTTGGCGCTGAAGCTCGATGAGCTCGGCGATGCCCTTGTCGCCCAGGTCGAGCAGGGCGTTGAGACGCTTGCGGTCGAAGGGCGCCTGCTCGCCGGTGCCTTGGAGCTCAATCATCTCGCCGGTGTCGGTAGCGACGAGATTCATGTCGACCTCGGCGTGGCTGTCCTCGGAATAATCGAGGTCGAGCATGGTGTTGCCGTCGACAACGCCCATAGAGATGGCGGCAACCTGGCCCGTGAGCGGAATGCGCTCGATCTTGCCGGCCTCGACCCACATAGCAAGAGCATCATGCAGCGCCACCCAGGCACCGGTAATGCTCGCCGTACGCGTGCCGCCATCCGCCTGGATCACATCGCAGTCGACGGTGACGGTGTACTCGCCGAGCGCCTTCATGTTGACGACGGTACGCAGGCTACGGCCGATGAGACGTTCGATCTCCATGGAGCGGCCCTTACGCTTGGTATACTCGCGCTTGCAACGCTTACCGGTCGATGCCGGCAGCATGGCATACTCTGCGGTTACCCAACCGGCCTTGGCGCCCTTGCGCCAGCCCGGCACGCCCTCCTCAATTGTGGCGGCACACAGCACGCGCGTGTCGCCGAACTCAGCCAGGCACGAGCCGTGGGCATGTTTCATAACACCACGGGTGAGCTTGACGGGGCGCAGTTCATTGGCGGCACGGCCGTTGGCGCGGTTGACCTGCATGTACTCCATAGAAATATCCTTTCGGCAGAAGAAGAGGGCAAGTCTTTGGACGGTAACCCTACATCTATTTCAGTTCGTCGATATCAATATGTTCGATGCTCTTGAGCGGCTGGCCAAAGATAAAGCTACCCGCCACCGCAAACTCGGCAATGTTATCGGCCGTCGTCGCAAAGCGATGCTGAGGCTCGGCAGCGTCGCCCGCCAGCTGCTCGCGGCGCGTGAGGATATCGGTCAGCTCGCGCGTAGTCTCCTCGGCGGAACTCACCACACGCACCCCGGGCCCCAGCGCATGGCGAATAGGCCCCACGAGCAGCGGAAAGTGCGTACAGCCGAGCACCACGGTATCGATTCCGCGATCGCGCAGCGGCTCAACCGTGGCACCCACCAGCGCTCGCACGGCTGGCGTATCGAAGATGTCCTCGTTCTCGAGCCACTGCTCTTGCAGATGCGCGCCCGAGGCGAGCTCGTGTTCGACAACCTCGACAAAGCTCGAGGCAGGACAACCGTATACATCGACGCCGGCATCTAGATCCTGAATGGCGCGCGTGTAGGCGCCCGAGCGAATGGTGAGGTTGGTGGCGAGCACGCCCACGCGACGCGAACGGGTGCTGTTGATTGCCGCACGGGCACCCGGCGCGATCACGCCGATCACGGGAACGTCGAGCACCTGCTGGGCCAGACGCAAGGCCGCAGCTGTCGCCGTGTTGCAGGCGATGACCATAATCTTGACGTCGTGCTTCGACAGCCAACGGCCCGCCTGCAACGCAAACGAGCGCACCTCATCCTCGGTGCGCGTGCCGTAGGGGCAGCGTTTGGTGTCGCCGAAGTAGTAGACGGACTCGTGCGGCAGCACCGTCGCGATGGCGCGCGCAACCGTCAGACCGCCCAAACCAGAATCGAACACGCCAATCGGGCGCGTGTCGCCTGTCGGATTCTCGATATCGGACATTACCTCACCAGTCTCTCTCGAAAAGACATGTCCAAGTGCGGCGACGCCGCGCTACGAACGCGCCGCGACCAGCAGCTCTGCCGTCGCCGCCCAACCGTCGACAATTTTGCCGCGCGTAACGAAAGCGTTCTCGCAAGCAGCCAGGAACTCGGGCGCGCCGGCGCTCGTCAGGCCATTCTCGACCAGGCAGAACGTGCCCACGTGATCGGCCATGTAGAAGTCGGACTCGGAATCGCCGAGCGCGAGCGTCTCCTCGCGCTCAATCCCCAGGTGCTCGCAGAAGCGCGCGATGGCAACGCCCTTGTTGAGGCCGGCGGGATTGATGTTAAACGCGCGACCGTCCTCGACGCGATCGAGCTCGAGCGTCGTCGGCTTGGACAGATGCGTCAGGTGACCGTTACAGGCCCACACCAGGCCGCAGCCGGCCTCGTCCAGGATGGCCTGGACCTCATTGTCGGGCACATCGCCGCGCATGCCGACGGTGACCTCGCGGTACTTGTAGCCGGTCGACATGTCGTTGTGATACTCGATCTTGTGCGGCCAGCGGGCAAGAATCTTCTCGCACACGCCGGTCTGCTCGATCACCTGGTGCGGAGTAAGGCCGCAGGCGGGGTCGTAAGGCATGTCGCCAGTCAGATACTCCCAATCGTTGGCTTTGAGGTCGTACATGACCAGGCCGCCCATCTCACCGATGTAGGAGTTGAGGCCGAGCACGCGCGCATCCTCGTGGATCATGGTACGGTTGCGGCCCGAGGTGGGAACCACCTGAATACCAGCGCGGGCAAGTGCCACGACGGCCTCGACGAGTTTGGTCGAGGGGTTACCGTCGTTGTCGCGCAGCACGCACGAGCCGGGCGCGAGCATCGTGGCATCCAGGTCGGTAAAGACGTACTTGACCTTGGCCAAGCGCTCGCGCATCTCGCCCGAAAGCTCGGCAACGGTCGGCAGGGTGTTGTGGGACATGGTTACTCCGTTTACGTAGAAGGGTTTGGACTTGGACGGCATGTTTTGATTGAGGGAACACGCTTATGGCGACAGCGCACTCAGGGCGCCGCCGCCATCATGGTTCATTAGTCAAACTGGGTAACATCGATCAGGCGATTGGCCAGCGAAAGGTCGCTCTCGATGGGCACGAACTCGTCGCCCACGTGCATGAGCTCCTCGTCACCCTTTGCCAGCAGCAAGACAATGGTGGGAGCATCGGGGTTGACGTACTCCTCGCGCGCCGCCTTGAACGCCGCATGCACAGCGGCTTCGCGGTCGAGGATGATCTTGTTCGGCGTATCGTCGGGAACATGCTCGGCAAGCTCGCGACAGACCTTCATCGGGTCCTCGTGAGCCGGGTCCTCGTTGGCAAAGATCATCAGGTCGGAATATGGTGCGGCCTCGCGCGGAAGCTGCTCGCGGCGCTCCTGCGCCTTGCCGCCGGCAGCGCCAAACACTGCAATGACTGGACTAGTGGGAAACGCGCGCTTGACCGACGAGAAAAGCGACCGGAACGAAAGCTGGTTGTGAGCGTAGTCAACGACGCAGATCACGCGGCCATCCTTCGACTCCACGACCTCCATACGGCCCGGCACACGCAGTTTGGAGAGGCCCTTCTTGATAGCCTCGATACCGATGCCGATCTCGTGCGCAGCGGCGATAGCGACCAGCGCGTTTTCCACGTTAAAGTCGCCCGCGATGCCCAGCAGGACCTTCTCCCCCGCCTCGGACTCGTCGGCACACAGGCCATGCAGGTTAAACTCGATGTTAAAGCCGACCACGCGGACATCGCTTGCCCACAGGCTTGCCTCGGGATGCTCGACGCCAACGGTCACCAAGCGCTCGGCCGTCGACGCTGCCTCCAGCACACGGTCAACCTCTTCGGTGCCCAGATTCACCACGGCGGTCTTTGCCTGGTCAAAGATCCTGAGTTTGCTCTCAAAATAATCCTCAAACGTGGGGTGTTCGATCGGTGAGATGTGGTCACGGCCGATGTTGAGGAAGCACGCCACGTCAAACGGCAGATTCTCGACGCGTTGGTACTTGAGTGCCTGGCTCGAGACCTCCATGACCATGGACTGGCGACCGGACTCACGGCAGTTGGCGATATGGCGCCAGACCTCGGGGGCCTCGGGCGTAGTATTGGTGCTCTCGTAGCACTCGATGCCATCGTCGGTACTCACCGAGCCGATCATGCCGCAGGATTCGCCCGCTGCCTTGATGATGGACTGGAGCATAAAAGCGGCCGTGGTCTTTCCCTTGGTACCGGTGATGCCCACGATCTTGACGTCGTGGTCGGGACGGTCGTAGACCTCCGGCGGCAACAGGGCCATGGCCGTGCGAACGCTATCAACAACCAGCATCGCAGCACCGCTCTCCTGCGCCAGCGGCTCCAGAGACTCGACCAGCGACTCTTCGCACACAAATGCGACGGCGCCCGCATCGAGCGCCATGCTCAAAAACGCGGGCTTAAAGGCAGCGCCTTTGCAAAAGAACACGTCACCTGCCGAGACCGCACGCGAATCAAACGAGCAGCCGGTCACGGCACGCTCGTCAACCTGCTCTGATGCGCGCAGCTCGCCGCACACATCGAGAAGCTTGGCAAGCGTATCGACCGTGGTCACGGTCGCGGAATCCGAATGGTGCATCTTTCGCCTTTCTCAGCCATTTGGCAGGGACGGTTTTTATAGTAACTGAAACGCACCCACGCAAAAACGGCTCCCGGAGGAGCCGTTACGCGCAGGCGTTCGTAAGCCGAGGCTAGGCAGCCTGAACAGCGGGCTGGTCCTCGTCGATAAAGAAGCGCTTGTACCACACCAGGAACACGAGCGGCGTATAGATCTTGCGCTGGAAATCGCCCTTGCCCGCAAAGTGCAGATCGAGCAGGTGCATGAGCTCGTCGGTATCGAAGAACTCGCTTGCCCACGGCGCGGTGAAGTACTCCTTGACATAGTCGTACCACTTTTGCTCGCGCAGCCAGTAGACAATCGGCACCGGGAAGCCCACCTTGGGACGGGTGGCCCACTCATCGGGCAGCGACTTGTTGGCAGCGTGGCGGAGTACTTGCTTGTTGCCGTTCTCGTTGATGCGGTAGCGGTCGGGAATGTGCTCGGCGAACTCCATGACTTTGCGGTCCAGGAAGGGCACGCGCAGCTCCAGCGAGTGCGCCATGCACATCTTGTCGGCCTTGAGCAGAATGTCGCCCGGGAGCCACATGTTCATGTCCAGGTACTGCTTCTTGACCAGCTCGGGCTGGCCCTTCACGCGCGCATAGATGGGAGCGGCAAGCTCGAAGGCGCCATCGCCGGTGTTGTACTCGGGCTTGAGCACGCCGTCGACCTCGCGCTCCGGCCATACCAGAGCCTGTCCCAGGAACGACTTCTCGGGGATCTCGGCACCCTTGACCAGGAAGTTATGTCCCTTGAAGTACGGCATATGCAACGCCAGGTTACCGAGCGCGCGACGGATGGGCAGCGGCACCATCTTTTTGTACTTGCGGACTGGGACCGTGTCCTCGTAGTAGGCGTAGCCGCCAAAGAGCTCGTCGGCGCCTTCGCCCGAAAGCACGACGGTGACGTCCTTGCGGGCCATCTCGGCCAAGAACCACAGCGGCACGGAAGACAGGTTGGACTGCGGCTCGTCCATGTGATACTGGATGTCCTCGAGCGCACCGAAGAACTCGTCGGCGGTAATCATCTTGCGAACGTTTTCGACGCCGAGCTTATCGGAAAGCTCCTTGGCGTAGTTAGTCTCGTTGAAATTCTTGTAATCGAAGCCCACCGAGAAGGTCTTGTCGGGCATGAGGCAAGCGGCGATGTAGCTGGAGTCGACGCCGCCGGAGAGGAACGACGCGACCTTGACGTCAGCGATGCGATGGGCCTCGACGCTCTCGTGCACGACCTCGTCCAGCTCGTCGACGTACTCCTCGAACGGCTTCTCGACGGCAGAGTAATCGCAATCCCAGTAGCGCTCGATGTTCATCTTGCCGGTCGGGATATCGACGGTAAAGTAGTGCGCCGGCGGCAGCTTGTAGACGCCCTCGAAGAAGGTCTCCTCGGTTGCCGAATACTGCAGCGTCATGTACGGACGCAGGGCCTTTTTGTTGACCGCCTTGTGGAAGTGCGGGTAGTCCAGGAAGCTCTTGATCTCGGAACCAAAGAGCACGCCCGGAGCGCCGTCACCCGCATCGGCCATGGGATAGTAGTAGAGCGGCTTGATGCCAAAGATATCACGGGCGCCAAAAAGCTTGTTCTTCTTCTTGTCCCAGATGACGAAGGCGTACATACCGCGCAAGCGATCGAGTACTGCCTCGCCCCACTCCTCATAGCCGTGCAGGAGGCTCTCGGTGTCGGCGCCGCAGTGGAACTTGTAGCCCTTGGCCTCGAGCTCGGAACGGAGTTCTTGGAAGTTGTAGATCTCGCCGTTGAAGACAATGACGACGCTACCGTCCTCATTGGCCATGGGCTGAGCGCCGGCCTCGGTCAGGTCGAGGATCGACAAGCGGCGGAAGCCGAGGGCAACGCGGCCGTCGATAAACTGGCCGCCCATGTCGGGACCACGATGGACGATGCGGTCCATCATCTTGGTGAGCACCTCGGATTGGTTATCCGTCCCACCGACAAAACCGACAAAACCGCACATATACTATCCCCTCTGCTGTTGCTGGGCATCAAATCGAATCAGTAGCTTTTGAGTATACCCGAGGGCGTAAAGAGGGGCGGAATGTTCAGGCAATCTCAACTGAATCAGCTCCGCTGTGACACGCGACGGTTACCTTTAATGGATATGAGATGAATGAGGCGATTGTTTTGCTATACTCTCTCCGCACGGGCGATTGGCGCAACGGTTAGCGCAGGTGCTTTACACGCACAAGGCTGGGGGTTCGAATCCCTCATCGCCCACCACTGATTTGATAGGCTCCCAGCTATGGGGGCCTTTCATTTTTGGGCCCATCGCAGAGGGATTCGAACCCGAAAGGGTGCGGAGCTGAGGAAACGCGAAGCGTTTTCCAGCGCAGCACGCGAGGGCCGTAGGCCCGAAGCGAGAGCGGACGGCGTCAGCCGCACGCGACATCCCTCATCGCCCACCACTGATTTGATAGGCTCCCAGCTATGGGGGCCTTTCATTTTTGGGCCCATCGCAGAGGGATTCGAACCCGAAAGGGTGCGGAGCTGAGGAAACGCGAAGCGTTTTCCAGCGCAGCACGCGAGGGCCGTAGGCCCGAAGCGAGAGCGGACGGCGTCAGCCGCACGCGACATCCCTCATCGCCCACCACTGATTTGATAGGCCTCCAGCTATGGAGGCCTTTCTTTTTAGGGCCCATTACTGAGGGATTCGAACCCACCAGCACGTCTGTCACAAAGGCCGTGGCCAGAAAATGGCAAAAATGAGTACTGCTACCTTGCTTACAACATATCAGAAGATAATATTTGCTTAAGTTACGCAACATATGTCCATTATAAGGACTAGCAATTGGATCAAAATCGTACATTCATCGCCATTTCGACTTGCTATTTGGTCTGATTAGTCCAAAATTGCTGTTACCAAATCGGTAACAGTACTCATATTTGATGTTTTTTGACCAGCAGGTCTCCCCGCCTTAGCAAATCTAAGGCAAAACGGGCTCCAGACCGCTGAATCGTGCCGCATATGGCACGTCCACAGTCCGGAACCCGGTTCAAATTGAGTTATTGCGCCGCGTTAGCCCAAGACACCCGACAGAATCTCGATCAGACTGTCCACGTCGGATTCCTCGCAGACGAGCGGCGGCAGGAAACGCAGCGTATGGGCACCCGTAGCGTTAATCACGGCACCGGCGGCCAGCGCGCGGGCAACAATATCATGCGCGTCGCCCGCGGCATCATCCAAATCACAGCCGAGCATCAAGCCGCGGCCACGCACCTCGGTCACGTTCGGCAGCTTGGCGAGCTTTGCCTCCATATAGGCGCCTACCTTGGCAGCATGGTCGGCATAATCGCCGCGCACGAGCGCGGAGAGCGTCGCGGCGCACGCCGCGACAGCCAAGCAGCTACCGCCAAAGGTCGAGCCGTGGTCGCCCGGCTTAAACACGTCGGCAATCTCCTTCTTTGCTACGACGGCACCCATGGGCACGCCATCGGCAATGCCCTTGGCAAGGCTCATGATGTCGGGTTCCACGCCATAGGTTTGGAATGCAAACGGCTTGCCGGAGCGGAAGATGCCGCACTGGACCTCGTCGGCTATAAGCACGGCGCCCACTTCGTGTGCCAGGTCGCGCGCTGCCGCCATAAACTCCTCGGTCATGGGGTGCACGCCACTCTCACCCTGGATCGGCTCGAGCATCACGGCACAAATTTCGCTCCCCAGCTGCTTAAAGATCGCACGCAGTTCATTGATATCGTTGGGCGTACAGGCCACAAAGCCACCCGGCAGCGGGCGGAAACTATCCTGCAGCCAATCCTGCATGGTGGCGGCAATGGTCTCGAGCGTACGGCCGTGGAAGCCGCCGCGCATGCACACGATAGTGTTGCCGCCGTTACCGGCACGCTTGGCGTACAGGCGCGCAAGCTTCATCGAGCCCTCATTGGCCTCGGCGCCGGAGTTGGCAAAGAAGGTCTCCCAAACCTGCTCATCCGCAGCCGGGGCACCAAGAGCAGCTGCCGTGGTCTCATCGCCGGCGGCAATGGCATCGGCAAGCACGCGTGCACCATCTAAGTCGTCGTTGGCAAGCTTGGACAGCAGCGCCGCGACCTGTCCACGCTGCTCGATGTAGAAGTAATTGGAGACATGCATGAGCTTTTTGGTCTGTGCCTCGAGCGCCGAGAGCACAGCCGGGTCGCCATGACCTAGGCTGCACACGCCGATGCCGGCAAGAAAGTCGAGGTACTCACGACCATCGTCGCCGGTGAGCTTCATGCCGTGACCCTCGACAAACTCGACCGGAGAGCGGCCAAAGGTATGCATAACGTAATGGGATTCAAGCGATTGCTGAGCTGCAAGTGACATGGGATGCCTTTCGTTGAGCGCCGGACGGCGCAGGCCTATGGGTGCAGAAATGGGGCGGCTGCGGGTCAGTTAGACTGTCTGAAGCTTCTCAACCTCGTCGAGGTTCTCGGTCAGACGCGCAGCAAACGTCGAAAGCGGATGCGGATGCGTATCGAACTCGTAAGCCGTCTCGGTGGAATGGATCACGGTGCCGACGCCGGCATCGGTCAGCAGCTCCAGCAGCAGCGAATGCGGCGTGGTGCCGTTGATGATGTGAGCGCGAAATACGCCGCCGGCAAGCGCATCGACGGCCGCACGCAGCTTGGGAATCATGCCCTTATCGACCTCGCCGCCGTAGAGCATTTCGTTAACCTCGTCGAGCGTTAGGTTGGAGATGAGTGAGTCTTTATCGCTAAAGTCCTTGTACAGGCCGTCGACGTCGGTCAAAAAGATCGCCTTATGCGCATGCAGCGCCGCCGCAACGGCACCGGCGGCGGTATCGGCGTTGATGTTGAAGAAACCGCCGTCCTCCCCCGCCGCGACGGTAGCGATGACGGGGATGTACTCGCTATCGAGCAGGCGCTCGATATAGTCGGTGTTGACGTGCGTGACCTTGCCTACGCGGCCGAGTTCGGGGTCGAGCGGCTCGGCGATGAGCGTACCGGCATCGCTGCCCGAAACGCCCACGGCCAGGTTGCCGTGATGGTTGAGCGCCGCGACCAGCTCCTGGTTGACCTTGCCGCCCAGCACCTCGCGCACGATATCCATGGTCGCCGGCGTGGTCACGCGCTGGCCGTTCATAAACTCGACGGGGATGTCGTAGTGGCTAAGCGCCTCGTTGATAGCCTTGCCGCCGCCATGCACGATGACGGGGCGCATGCCGATGATCTTAAGCAGGACGATGTCGCTCATCACGTCGCGGCGCAGCTGCTCATCAACCATGGCGGCTCCGCCATATTTGATAACAACCGTCTTGCCGGTCAGGTTCTTAATCCACGGCAGCGCTTCGAACAGCAGCTGCGCGGTTGCTTCGTTGGATTCGCTCGAACGACAATCGCGTGCGAATTTCATAATCTGCCTCGTCTTTCGTATCGTTATCGCGCCGTGCTCCGCTGTCCGCAATCGCGGCAAGATACGCAGCGTGCCTGGAATCTAGGAACGGTAGTCGCCGTTAATGGAGATGTACTCGTGCGTGAGGTCGCAAGTCCACACGGTGGTCGCCGCGTCGCCCGCGCCCAGGTCTGCCGAGATCACAATCTCGGGCGCCTCAAAACGTCGCAGAGCCTCGTCCTCGTCAAAGGGAACAGTCAGACCGTCGCGACAGACAGGCATGCCCATCATGTCGATGGAAACGTCTTCCTGATTAAACTTCACGCCGCACTTGCCAAGCGCCATAGCAACGCGGCCCCAGTTGCAGTCGTGGCCGGCGATGCAGGTCTTAACGAGCGGCGAGTTGGCAACGGCACGGGCGGCGATATCGGCCTCCTCGTCGTTGGCGGCGCCGGTAACGTTGACCGTAACAAGCTTGGATGCGCCCTCACCATCGGCGGCGATATTGCGCGCCAGGCTCTCGCACACCTCGTGCACGGCAAATGCCAACTCGTCAAAGGCATCGGAGCCCTCGACGATAGGCTCGGCATCTGCGGCAGCGGCGCCGGAGGCAAGCATGATGCAGGTGTCGTTGGTCGAGGTGTCGGAATCGACCGTTACCTTGTTAAAGGTCTGCTTGACGGTCGAGAGCAGCAGGGCATGAAGTGCCGCAGGCTCGACGGGGACATCGGTGGTGATAACTGCGATCATGGTGGCCATGTTGGGCATGATCATGCCCGAGCCCTTGCACATTCCGCCTACCGTATAGACATTGCCCGCATGACCCGCAGCCTCACTGACGTAGGACACGGCGTACTCCTTGGAGTGCGTGTCGGTCGTCATGATGGCGCGAGCGGCATCGGCGCCACCGTGGGCGGAGAGCGCCTCGTAGGCAGCAGGAATGGCGGTCTCAAACGTGTCGATCGGCAGAATCTGGCCAATTACGCCCGTGGAGGCGACCAGAATCTGCTGGGGCTCGCAGCCGATGACCTGCGAGGCGATGTTGCAGGTCTCGCGCGCGCAGGCAAGGCCGGTCTCACCCGTGGCGGCGTTGGCATTGCCAGAGTTGACCGAAACGCCGGCAATGACGCCGTAGCCCTTGTCGGCGCCGCCCAAGTTGGCACGGCTCACCTGCACGGGCGCCGCACAAAAGCGGTTAGTCGTAAACACACCGGCCCCGGGGCAAGGCTTATCGGGCACGACGAGCGCGTAATCCAGGCGCTCGGGATTCTTGCGGAATCCGGCATGGATGCCCGCCGCCTTAAAGCCGGCCGCCGCCGTTACGCCGCCCTCTACGGCACGAATCTTGATATCGAACTGCTCAGCATTCATCGTCTTTACGACTCCTTATGTCAAACAAAAAATGGGCATCGGTTGGTGCGCCATGCCAGTCGTGATCATGAGACCAGCTTAAGAGTGGCGCCCCATTCGATGCCCGACTACCAAATCGTTAACAATCGAATGTGCTACACCGGGCACGCCACTGTAGGCAAGCCTCGTCGCTCGTCAAAGCCAAAGACGATATTGGCGCACTGGACTGCTTGGCCCGCAGCGCCCTTGCACAGATTGTCGATGGCGCCCGTCGCCACCAGCACGCCCGCGCGCTTGTTGAGCGCGAGGCCAATCTGGGCAGCGTTGGTGCCGACGACCGAAGCCGTCTTGGGCTGCTGGCCGGCATCGAGCACGCGCACAAAGGTGCGACCGGCGTAGAACTGCTTGTAATGGTCGACGACATCCTCAAGAGCCAGCGTGTCGAGAGCCTGCGGCGCGAGCGGCAGCGTCACCGTGGAGAGCAGACCGCGCTTGAGCGGTGCCAGGTGCGGGGTAAAGACGACGCGATCGGTCAGGCCAAGGATTTGCTCAATCTCGGGCGTGTGGCGATGCTTGCCCACGCCGTAGGCCTCCAAGTTCTCGTCGGCGCTGCAAAAATGGGTGCGGGCGTTGCAGGACTTACCGGCGCCCGTCACGCCGCTAATGGCATCGACAATCACGGGACCGTTCTCGGCCACCCAGCCCGCGCGCACGGCGGGCGCGGCGGCAAGGCTCGTTGCGGTGGGATAGCAACCGGCGCAGGCGACCAGCACGGGTTTGCCGTCGGCATGGTCGGATGCGGCGGTCTCCAAGTCCTGGCAGAACAGCTCGGGCAGACCGAAGGCACGGGTCTTGAGCAGCTCGGGGCTCGTATGCTCGGCGGCATACCAAGCCTCAAAGACGGACGCGTCGTTCAGACGGTAGTCGGCCGAAAGATCAAAGCAGGAGACGCCCGATGCAAGCAGCGCGGGCACCTGTGCCATGGCAGCCGTGTGCGGCACGGCCAAAAAGACCGCGTCGCAGTTCTTGAGCTCGGGGGCATCATGCGTAGTGAAAACCAGATCGCTCACACCAGCAAAGCTCGGATACACCGCGGACAGCGGCTGGCCGGCATCGGCGTTGGACGTAATGGCAACAAGTTCAAACTCGGGATGACCGAGGACGAGGCGAATGAGCTCGGCTCCGGCATATCCAGCCGCGCCGACGATTCCAACCTTCAAAGACATATCAGACTCCTTGTCTGCGATTTATGCACCGATGCGCATTTCGCAGCGGTCGTTATGAAGTGGGTTGAAACTTTAGCACCAAAAGATGCATGATTACGTAAATGGCTTGCATATTCATGCATTGAAACATTCCCGACACATTCGCTTGAAGGAATTGACAAATGGAGCGGGCCCCGTATTGACCGGCGCTCCTAACGGCGCCGGGCAATACGGGGCCCGCCCATGCGAAAACCAAGTTGTTAGGATGAGCCAGCTGGCTAGAGCTCGACCGGCACCCATTCGTCGTGATGGCAGATAAAAGCCTCGGGATCCTCGACGCTAAAGAAGACGAGCGTGGGGTCGTTAGGCCCCTCATAGTGCTCGCCCAGGTGCTCTAGATGCTTCCACCCGGCTTCGCGCATTTCGCCTAAAGCCCGGTCATCCAAGCCGGCACGCCCGCGCAAGATAAGCCAGCCATGGCCCGGCCACCAACTCGTGGCCTCAAAGCGCTGGTTTTGCAGCAGCTCTTGCCACACATCTTTGGTGCGCGCTGTTACAAACCACAGCTTGCCATCCTGGATCTGCGCAAACGAAAACGGACGCACATGAGGCTGTCCGTCAACGCTCGTCGCCAAATACCATGCCGGCACCGACGTCAGATACTCCAACACCGTATTCAATCCGTCCATGTGTCCTCCTGGCGCTAGCTAATTCGGAACGGGTAGTTAATTTGAGACGCGCTAGAGCTCCAGGCGCTCCTCGCTGCCGTCGATATCACAGAAGCGCGCGGCGATATTGCGGACCGAGAAAAACGCAAGGCGACCGTCGTTGGCGCTCTCGTGCTTCTCGCCAATGCCCACCATGTGCTTAAAGCCAGCTTCGCGAACGCAGTCGCTCACTACCGCATCGTCCTCGAGCGCGGCCTCGCCGGTCAATACGATCCAGCACTCCCCCGGCTTCCAGCCCGAAAGCTCAAACTTGGGGTTCGCGTCGAGCTCTGCCCACACGTCCTTGTCGCGCGACGTGCAAAACCACAGTTTACCGTTATCGACCATGGCAAACGAGAACGGCCTTACGCGTGGCTGATGTCCGTCCGTCACGTCGATCGTGGCGAGATACCACGCCGGAATACGCCTAAGATACGAACAGGCGCGCTCGAGCTGCGCCGTGCGGTCGTTGTCGGTCATAGGGACCCCTTTCTTGCGCTCGAATCGCGCCTAAACAAGTTGAAGGTTGACGACGATGACACACGCAAACAGCAGCATCGTCACCACCGCAGCCAGCGCATCCCCGCGGCGAAATGCAAGCGCATGCAGACGCGTGCGGCCCTGCTCGCCGTGATAGCAGCGTGCATCCATGGCGGCAGACAGCGTCTCGGCATGACGAAATACGCCCGTGAACAGCGGAATTGCCACGCTTGAGAGCATGCGCACGCCGCCGAGCGGACCACCCGTCACGCGCGCGCCGCGACTTGCCTGCGCGTCCGCCGTCTGCTTCATCTCGGTGGCAAACTGCGGCATAAAGCGCAGCGCGATGCCCATGATCATGCCGAGCTCGTGTGCCGGAAGGCCCACGCGCGCAAGCGGCGCGAGCAAACGCTCAAAGCCTGCAGTGAGATCGAGCGTGGGCGTGGTGAGCGTAATAGCGCTCATACCGGCCATCATCAGGGTCAGGCGGCACGCCATAAACCCGGCGGAATGTAGCGAGCCCTCGCTAATCTGCAGAAAGCCGAGCTGCCACAGGATGCGCCCGCTCTGGTCGGTAAATAGGTTGAGCACCGCGACCACCACGACGATCGCCAGCAGCGGCGCCATCGATGACAGGACGCGACAAGCCGGCACCCGGGACACGGTATAGATCAGAACAACGAAGATTGCGACCGGGACCAGTCCGCGGAAGCTGTTGACCGTGAGCGTCGTGATCAGAAACACAAAGCCCAAGAGCAACTTGGTTCGCGGGTCCAGGCGGTGGATTGCACTATCGCCGGGATAGTAGCTGCCAAACGAAAACGCCTCCATTAGCAGCCCTCCTCTCGCGCGACCGTCTTGGATTTAGCAGTGTCCGCGACGTTAGAAGGACCGTCCGAGCGACCGATTAGCAGGTCCACCAACTCGTTTGCCAGCGACTCAACCGTATAGAGGCCGTCAAAGCGCAGCGGCACGCCTGCCTTCGCAAGCGCCAGCGCCATGCGCTGGGCAGCGGGAACGCCCAAACCGATCGATTTAAGCTCATCCGCATGCGCAAAAACCTGAGCGGGCGTGCCCTCGGCAAACACCGCGCCTTCGTTCATCACAACGATGCGGTCGCAGCAATTGGCTAGGTCATCCATACTGTGCGAAACCATGACAACGGTCAGGCCCTCGTCATGAAAACGGCCAATGAGCTCCAGGAAATCCCTGCGAGCCGCCGGATCGAGACCTGCCATGGGCTCATCGAGTACCAGCACCTCGGGCTCCATAGCGAGCACGCCGGCAAACGCCACACGCCGCTGCTGTCCGCCCGAGAGTTCAAAGGGGCTCTTGTCACCTATCATGGCAAGGTCGAGGCCCACGCGTGCGAGCGATGACGCAACGCGGCGCGCGACCTCGTCTTGCGACAGGCCAAGGTTGCGCGGACCAAATGCCACGTCCTGCACCACGGTCTCGGCAAACAGCTGACGCTCTGGATACTGAAACACCACGCCGACCTTTGCCTTAACCGCGGCGGCATCTTTCTTGTTTGCCAGGTCGAGCCCCAACGCGTAAACGGAACCCTCCTGGGGACGAATCAGGCCGTTAAGATGCTGAACCAGCGTCGACTTACCCGAACCGGTATGGCCCGCAAGGCCCAGGAACTCGCCGCGACGCACCGCTAGCGACACATTGCGCAACGCCCAGGGGCTGCTAGGGTCGTTGCCCCAGAGGGCCTGTTTGTTCGATGCGCCCTCGGCGACTGAGCGCTTGTGCCAACGGCGACGCTCACGGGCGCTCAGCGAATAGCTATACGAAAGGTGCGAAATCTCGATGACGGGCTCCAGCGCGTCTGCGCCATCGATTGCAGAGGAGACGTTGTCGGGAATACGAGAATCGGATGCGAAAGGCCGCCCGGCGATGCCTGTCCCACTCCGCTCGGCATAAGTCTGCGCTATATCGGCGACCATATCCGCCTCGCGCACCCGTGCGAAAATGGGCACGTCCTTCGCGCGAAGCGCCCTGCCAAGACAGCACGATGCCGGCATATCCAGGTTCAGCCGCGCGAGTTCGTCCGCCCGCGTCAAGATTTCCTCGGGCGTGCCCAGCATGGCAACGCGGCCCGCTTGGAAGACGGCAACGCGATCGGCCTCAGCGGCCTCTTCCATAAAGTGCGTAATCATCACGATGGTCATGCCGCGTTCGTGCAGCGCGTGACAGGCCTTCATAAGGCCCTTGCGCCCGCGCGGATCGAGCATCGAGGACGCCTCGTCCAAAATGAGCACGCGCGGTTCCATGGCGAGCACGCCGGCAAGCGCCACGCGCTGCTTTTGTCCGCCCGAAAGTGCATGGGTCTCGTAGCGCTCGAAGCCCACCAAACCCACGCCCTTCAGTGCCTCGCGTACGCGCTGCGCGATCTGGGCCGATTCCACCCCAAGGTTTTCGGGACCAAAGGCAACATCGTCCTCGACAAGCGTCGCCACCAGCTGATCATCCGGGTTCTGGAATACCATGCCCGCGGTCGAGCGAATGTCGTAGACCAGCTCGGGATCGGACGCGTCCATGCCGTTGACGCGCACCGTTCCCGTATCGGGCTGCAGCAGCGCGTTCAAATGCTTGGCGAACGTCGACTTGCCCGACCCGTTGCCGCCGAGGATGCAGAAAAACTCGCCATCCTCGATGTTCAGATCGATGCCGTCGAGTGCCGGTGTGGCACCGTCATAGCTAAAGGAAACGCCCCGACACTCAATCATGCGCGGCCTTTGACCTGGTCCTTCTTGGGCGTGATGAGATTAGAGACCGCCTTGTACACCGCCAGCGTCAACACCGAGTTGAGCACGGTCTTGATAAGGTTAAACGGCAAAACGGCGGGAAGCATGAGCGGAGCGATCACATCAACCGAGCCATACCAGAACCAAACGCCGATGGTCAGGTTCGCGACCATGGACAGCGCCGTAGCGGCAATGACGCCGAGCGCCAGGCCAATCACGGCACCCTTGTAGGTGTGCATCTTTTGGTAGACGATAGCCGCAGGCAGAATGTAGCCCAGCGTGGCAACCAGGTTCATAAGCGCGCCGACCCAGTCACCCGTAGTGAGCGCATGGATAACGATCGCCATGGCGGCAACGGCAGTGCCGGCACCAGGGCCATACGCAAATCCACACACCATCGCCGGCACCAGCGACGGGTCATACGTCAAAAACGGCGCCGACGGGAGGATGGGCAGCTGCACATACATAAACAGTGCTCCCAGGGCGCACATCAACGCCATGGTAACGAGCTGTTTGGTGCTCCACCTATTCGTGTTCTCAAAATGGATATGCTGCGACTGTTCAGACATAAGATCACCTGCCTCTTTCATCCGGACTCTAACCGTTGGTACTGGAATCTCACCAGTTCAGCCGGCATGCGAACCAACGCACACACGGGTCGCGGACTCATCGGCTCGGTCGCAGGCACTTTACCTGCTCCACGGCGCCCCTTTGACACCGCCCGATTTACCGCCAGTGGGGAATTTCACCCCGCCCTGAAACAGCAATTGCAAGTGTAGCACGAGCAATCGTTCGCGCAAGTATGCCAAGGGTAATTTGTGGCGGGGACCAGTTGCCGCAACAACCACGTCCTCCATCCACCCCAAAGCAGCGCGCCTTTCGCGCAAAGCGCGAAACAGCGACCGGGATACGTACCCCCATCAACCACGATCTCCGCCCACGCCGACCTCAAGGCCGTAAACGCAGGGGATCCGGGGGCGTGACGGGGCTTCTCTCCGGAACATTCCGCACTGATATTTTCTGTATTGAAGACGTCGATGATGCACCCGTATA